>CAYYIQ010000054.1:0-16723 GCA_964472005.1 uncultured Bdellovibrionales bacterium
GTGCTGGACCACCATCAATTGGATTACCAAGTGCATCAACAACGCGACCAATTAACGACTCACCAACTGGTACTTCTGCAATTCGTCCAAGTCGCTTAACCTGGTCACCTTCTTTAATACCAGAAGTTTCACCCATCAAAACAGCACCAACGCTATCTTCTTCAAGGTTTAACGCAATCCCTTTAAGACCGCCTTCAAACTCTAACAATTCACCGGCAGCAACATTCGCAAGACCAAAGATTCTCGCAATACCGTCCCCAACTGAAATAACTGAACCGACTTCTGACAAATCAGCTGAAGCCTCAACTCCCTTAATCTGTTCGCTTAAAAGCCTGCTAATTTCTTGCGCTTTTATTTCCATGCTGTCCCTTCTCTCGTTTTACTAATAATTCTTTTAATTAATAATTGTCGTAACTGAATTCACTTCAACTACCTTCGCAAATTTTTGCTTTTTTTTTAAAAGCTCAAACTCCCGTCTAAATATCTTTTATTTGCTCTTGAATCACACTCAACTTACCAGTGATGCTAGAGTCATATTTCTTACCTTCGAATTCAAGGATAATTCCGCCTAAAATTTCTGGATTAACAAACCACTCGAACTCAAGCTCTCCAGAACGTTTTTCGGAAATCATCTTAGAAATACTACCCTTCTCTTCATCTGAGAGGTTTCGCGCAGTTGTAACCTTAACCGCAACAACAGAAGTTGCTACTCGAACAGCATTCATAAAAGAATCTGCGATTTCAGCTAAAATTCCGATTCTGCCATTCTTAAGTACGGTAGAAATAAATGGTGCAACTAAATCTTGTGTTTCAAAAGCGCTGATCACATTTGATAAGACTTTTTCTTTGAGGTCCAATGAGATCGTTGGATTCTGAAAGAAAGTAACGATTTCTTTATCCCGTCCCAATGCTTCACCGACCTTAATCAATGTTGATGCTGCGTTATTTAATTGGTCCTTTTGCTCAGATGAGACTGCTGAACCACTTCGTAGAAATGCTCCGAGAAGAGCTCTACTGTATCGAATTGCTAACTTAGTTTGCCTTTTAGAAGCCAAATGATCCTCTATTATTTTTAAAAATGTTGCGTGCTCAATAGCAAAATTTTGTCGTCAGTGGAAATATTGCAACAATATTTTCTTAATTTTTTTTAACTACGGTCTGAATTTTTTACAAATACCTTATCTAAATCTGCCGCCATTACGGACTTAATAAACTGTTCGTCATCTTCAGGGGAAAAAGAAGCTGAGATCTGCGATTTAACTTTCGCAACGACCTTATCTATTAAAGTCTTTCTTACTTCACCACTAACTTTCTGCGCTTCAAGCTGATATCTTCTTTGACTTGAAGTACTTGTCTTCTCAGCTTGCTCTGTCGCAGTAGATAGTATTACGTTCGTTAAATCACGACCATCCCGCTCAAGATCAGCAACGATTTCTTGCTTTTCAGCGGAAATACTCGAAAGTCTTTCACGTAACTGCTCATGCTCAGACTCTAACATATTATGCTCATTCTTTTGCTTCATCACGCTAGACTCAAGCTCTACTCGGTAATCCCGAAGCATCGGTCTTGCTAACTTAATGTAAAAATAAATTACGATAGCTAAAAAGATCGAGAAGTTAATGGTCGGCCAAAGCAAAGTACTAAGTGGAGCAGCCTCGTGCCCAGCTCCATGAGGCGCAGCAAAAACATCGTTTGCAAACGTTACAAGCAACACAGCTATAAAACTTTTTACTTTATGCATCTTCTTTGTTCCATTTTGTAAATTTAAATTTGAGAGCAACATTCTTTTAATCTAGTAAACCGCTTCTTGTTTTAATGTAAATACTTTGAAGAAATTTCGCTTGGTAATACTTTTTTAAGTATTTCAGAACTCAAAGAAGAAACCTCGTTATCAATTGAACCCATTAAACCCTTCTTAAGGCTTATGATTTCTTTATCAAAAACTTTCCACTCGTCCTCTGCTACCTTTTTACCAGCATCAACGATTTCAAGCGCCTGCTTCTTAGCCGCAGCCACTTTCTCATCTCGACGACGAACGCCTTCCAATCTTGCGGTTTTAATTTCAGCAGCTAGGTCAGCTTTTAATTTTTCGACTTCGCTTTTTAGAACTACGTTTTCAGCCGCCAATCCAGAAGTTCTAGATTCTCTTTCGTAGAAAGCATTTAAATACGGCTCCATCACCAAAGGGCCCATAATTGCCCATAGCCCAAGAATAAGCACACCCGAAATCAACATTTCGGTAGCATATTCAGGAGTTAAACGACCTTTCAAGAAACCAAATCCTTCTGGCCCAGCAATTCTTGCAACGACTGCCCAAAGCAAAACAAAAACAACAAGTCCAATAACTATGTCAACAATTCCAATCTTAGATTGTTCAGAATTTTTATGATGCGCCACTTAACTTCTCCTGATTAAATAAAATCTTCTAAACTACGTCGTCGTCATCTTTTTTTTCAATCGTCATTTCACAACGACCGTCAAAGATAACTCCGTCTTGTATTATCATCCTTCGAGTTTTAACATTTCCACGAACCTGTGCACCGGCGTGCAATTCGATTCGATCGGAACAAAGGATGTCACCAATTACTTTTCCAAAAACAACAACCGACCTTGCTCTAACGTTCGCTCGGATAGTGGCTGACTCGCCAATCCGGATCGTGCCATCTACTACGATATCACCTTCGATAAATCCATCGAGCTGAAGATCACCTCGACATTCAAAGGCGCCTCTAAGAGTACAACCTTCTCCTAGAGTAGAAGTTTGAGTATTGATCATTTGATTGTCTATTGGATTTTCGGACGAGCTACTTCCTGATACAAACCATTCCCTCTCTGAACGAGTATTCTGAAATTTTTCGGGCTTAAAGCTCACTAAATATATATATTTAAGGGTATAAAATTTGCGCTATCTTAACTAAGAATTGCTTAAATATCAATCTGTTGCCTACTTTTAGCTAAACTAACTACTTCAATAATTTCAGCGACTTACCAAAACCGCAAGTTTTCGAGGTATTTTTTGTTATTTTAGTAGCAATTAATTGATTATCTAGAGCATACATGTCTAAAATGATTACTCATCTATTTAATGTAATATAAAAGTCAAAAACCATGCTCAACGTTCAACCAGAAATTAAGCCAAATCATAAGCTGTTGATGTTAATCGCTCAAATTGAGAGGCTCGCCGGAAAAAACGATCTGAGGTTTCAGTTAACCGAAAGCAATCCTTCATCAATGGACTTCATCCAGAAGACTTCACTCGCAACACTTTGCCTTGATCAAACGACACCGGCTCAGCTAACACATCCAATTTTAAGTTTTTTTCAATCGAGCCCAAGCACCAGTCCGACATTGGGTAATATCCTAAGCGAAGACTCCCTCCGACAAAGCCAGTCTGCAAAAGACTGCTTCTCGATGGATTTCGAATTCTCAGAAGAAAATATTATTCAATTGTTCAAAACTCTTTCTGCTAAAGAAACAGACTCTAAGAACGAAAATGAAATATTCCGAAAATCCATTGGTTCATTTTTAACACATGAAAATCAGCGTGTGTTCACAACGGTCTCACCGTTCTTGGTGAAAAAGCGGTTCTCTGAAGTAGTAGAATGGGTGACCGAGGAACTTTATCAGGGCGAAATTCATCCGATAATCATCGCAGGTACATTTCACTTACTATTCCTACAGCTCCATCCGTTCTCTGCTGCTAACCATAGAGTTGCGCTAGTTTCGACATGGCACTTATTAAAAAACAGTGGATTTAAGTTTATTACTCAGTCAGATCTCATTGGAATATTTCTTAGGGATGAAAAAGAATATTACTCTTCTTTAAAACAGGCTGAACGATCGACCTTCACTGACTGGACGACAATGAACGCTTGGCTTGAATTCTTTGCTTCAAAGTTATTCGAATGCGCTGCTAATTGTTTTGAAATAGAAAAAGATCTCGCAGATTTGAATTCTTTGTCGCTTACTCAAAAGAAAATCTTAGAAATAATTCGCCGAGATGGGGTTGTTTCAAGAGAAAAGGTCGTAATCGAAACTGGCATAAGTTCGAGTACAGTAAAATACAACCTATCTCAACTTGCCGAACGAGGGCACCTCAAGCGTGAAGGGAACGGCAGGGCGACTAACTACCGCCTCTTCAGCTCAGAAAATAAGTCTCTATAATTTAAGCGCTTTTCATTATTCTCATTTTCTATGTTGAATATAATTGATTTCAAGGGGTCTTAGACCTATAGAAGGGCAGAGTTAAAGTCAGTATTATTTGGAAAAGTTAATTGAAATTTCAATATAAGCTTTGGTCTCAATAAGACGGGCAGATTTATTAAACTATAGAACTTATTAAACAACTGGAGAATATTTATGTCAGATACTGAAAAAGGCGTTTTAGTCGTTGTTTCGAAATTAAAAAGCTACATTAAATCAACTGCTGGTTTAAACACATCTGGAGAAGTTCCATCTGTGTTAACTAAGGCTGTTGAAATCCTTTGTAACGAAGCTATCGAAAACGCAAAGAAAGACGGTAGAAAAACTGTTATGGAAAGAGATTTCAATCTTCCAACAGGAGCAACTGCTGCTACCACTACAAATACAATGACTGAAACCTCAACTTTGAGCTAATCAATCAAAAATGTATTTTATTGCCCTGCTCGGTCTTTTTTAATATCGAGCGGGGCTTTTTATTACCCTTAACCGACTAAAAACTTGAAGATCATAATACAAAGAGTTTCAAGTGCATCGATCACGGTCGATAGAGAAGTAATCGCTAGCTCTCAAGCTGCAGGCCTCCTGGCCTTAATCGGCTTTGGTAAAAATGACACCGAAGATCTTCTTGAACAAGCTTTAAATAAGATCGCCGCACTAAGAATATTTTCAAACGATAAAGGCAGATTTGATCTTTCCCTAATCGATATCTGTGGAGACCTAACCCTAGTTCCGCAATTCACTCTTTACGCTGACACCTCAAAAGGACGCAGACCAGAATTTTTTAACGCGCTAAACCCAAATGATGCGGCAATACTATTTGAAAAAATGGTTGTACTCGCGCAAAAATCACTTGTAAAAAACAAAGTTCATAGTGGAAGTTTTGGAGCTGACATGAAAGTCGCTTTAACAAACGATGGGCCTGTCACGATTTCGATTGAGGTTATTTAAGATGTTTTACCACAGAGGCGCAGAGACACAGAGAAAGGCAATCGTTTCTATCGCAAACACGCTGGCACTTCGGAGTTTCTCGTCTATACCGAGAACCTCCCCCTCTGTGTCTCTGTGCCTCTGTGGTCGCTAATTCCCAACGCACAACTAAATACGAAACCTTACATTCTCGCCGAATGAATAACGGGAGAATCTATTTTATCTCGTTTGTCGTGCCCTCTCTTAAGATGAACAGCTAGCAGTGAAAGTGCGGCTGGAGTGACGCCGGAGATTCTTGAGGCTTGTCCGAGGGTTACTGGTTTAACTTTACTCAACCTTTCAGTAACTTCGACACCCAGACCAGAGATCTGGCTGTAATCAAATGATTCTGGAATTTTGGTCTTTTCCATCTTTTTGATTTTTGCAATTTCTTCGGCCTGTCTTTTTAGATATCCTTCAAACTTAACTTCTATTTCAACTGAAATTTTTTCTTGTTCGGTTAGATCTCCTTCTGACGGAAACTCATCTGAAACAAGTGCGTACGACATCTCTGGACGCCTTAAGATACTAGCTAAGGAAATTCCATCATTAATTTCACTTGAATTTTGCGTGCGCAACCATTCATTGTGTTCTGGAATTGGCTTCATAAACGTAGTTCGAAGCCGAGTCTTTTCTTTATCAATCCGGTTTCTTCGTTCTTCAAATACTGCCCAGTCTGAATCTGAGACTACGCCTAATTCCCTTGCAAGCGGAGTTAACCTTAAGTCCGCATTATCTTCCCGTAAGTGAAGGCGGTATTCCGCTCTCGAAGTAAACATTCGATAAGGCTCTAAAACCCCAAGAGATGTTAAATCATCGGCCATGACGCCAATATACGCTTGATCTCTTCCAATTGTAACTTCTGGCTCTTCTTTAATAAATCGAGCGGCGTTAATACCGGCTAGCATTCCCTGCGCTGCAGCTTCTTCATATCCGGAAGTTCCATTTATTTGGCCAGCTAAATAGAGGCCCGTTAGTGACTTAACTTTAAAAGTCGGCTCAAGCTCAGTCGGATCAACATGATCATACTCAACCGCATAACCCGGAACGAGTATCTCTGAATTTTCCAATCCACGAATACTTCGAACCAACGACTCTTGAACATCAATCGGAAGACTGGTTGAAATTCCATTTGGGTATACAATATCGGACTCAAAACCCTCTGGTTCAAGAAAAATTTGATGTGAATTTTTGTCAGAAAAACGGCTAATCTTATCTTCGATCGATGGACAATATCTTGGACCACCGGATTCGATCTGACCATTAAACATCGGAGATCGATCTAAGTTTTTTCGAATGATGTCGTGCGTTTGTTCGTTAGTCGCAGTGATCCAACACGAAACCTGCTTACGCTTGATCTCTTTAGTATGAAAGGAAAACGGTCGAATTGGATCATCCCCCATTTGCTCTTCACATTTAGTAAAATCGATTGACGACAATCTAATTCGAGCTGGAGTTCCTGTTTTCAAACGCCCCATTCTAAGACCTAAATCTTTTATCGAATCACTAAGGCTATAACTCGCTTTCTCCCCAACTCGCCCACCAGCCGTTTTGCTCTCTCCCGTATGCATCAAACCGCGAAGAAATGTTCCAGTGGTTACAATAACAGCCTTGGAGTTAATAACGGCATCTGACTCCGTTGTGATTCCCTGAATCACTCCATTTGAAATATTAAGTTTCGCTGCCGGCTCCGACACTATTGTCACTTTAGACTCTGCTTCAACCGCTTTTTGAATTCGTTTTTGGTACAAATCTCGATCTGCCTGAGCTCTCGAGGATCTTACAGCCGGACCTTTTGAAGCGTTTAAAATACGAAATTGAATTCCCGTTTCATCAATTGCTCTACCCATTTCACCACTAAGGGCGTCGACCTCTTTTACGAGCTGCCCCTTCCCCAATCCACCGATCGCAGGATTACATGACATTTGACCGATCTTATTACGATCGTGAGTAACAAGAGCTACTGACACTCCCATTTTTGCTGCGATCAACGCCGCTTCAACGCCGGCATGACCGCCGCCAATTACAATTAAGTCAAAGTTATTTTTCATAAGCTGGCAATTTGTACATTTTTTTAATCATATACCCCGATTTGGATGAATTTCCAAATCGAAAGTTAATCAAAGTAATGGTCTAGTGTATCATTCTGCACTAACGAACCCATCGGGGTAGTTTGACTTCACCTGCTATCCTCTTACCAAGCCGTCATCCCCGCGAAAGAGTCTGTCTGAGTAATAAGAATTTGGGCAAAAACGTCATCCCTGCATCCCGACCCGACGTCATCCCTGCATCCCGTCCCGACGTCATCCCTGCGAAAGCAGGGATCCAGGAAAACTAATGTTTTTAGTAACCTGGATCCCCGCTTTCGCGAGGATGACGGAAAAAAAATCCAACTTGTATTACTCGGACAGGCTCTAACGCTTCGCAATATTGCTATCACTATGTTAAAAACTCAAAAAACTGCATCGCGACAGCTAAATAAGTAGATTTAAATGAATTCAAACCTTCTTATCTTCAAATTTTTGTCCTACAATACACTGCAAAAACAGTAATTTAAGCACAACTGCAATCCTAAATCATGATCTATTTAGATAATAACGCAACTACCAGGCCCCTTCCGGTCATTTCGGAGATTGTCTCTAAGTATCTATCAGAGGAGTTTGGGAACCCGTCAAGCACATCTTACGAATTAGGACGAAATGCCAAAGCAGCAATCGAGAATGCAAGGATTCATGTTTCAGAACTTGTTGATTGCGACCCAGACGAAGTCATATTCACAAGTGGCGGAACGGAAGCTATTTCTCTAGCGTTAATTGGGAGAGCAAGATTAAACAAAGAAAGTTCTCAAATTCTAATATCTCCAATTGAACACCCTGCTGTCAATGAGACAATAAAAGTTATCCAAGATTTTTTTAATCTACCAGTCTCAAAAATTGAAATCTCAAGAGATGGCGAGTTAGATCTAAATAAAATTGATTTAAAGAACTTTGATCTCATATCTGCAATGCTTGCGAACAACGAAACTGGAATCATAAATAATCTCGATAAGATCTCCAGCGCTTCTGATGATAAAATTTTTTCTCACGTTGATACGGTTCAAGCTATTGGCAAAATCCCTTTCTCATTTAAAAAATGAAACTTCAATGCAATCGCAATAGCCGGACATAAAATATACGCTCCCAAAGGCATTGGAGCGTTAATTTTAAAAAAGGGAAGTAAATGGCAAAGCATTTCAACCGGAGGAGGTCAAGAACGCGGCCGAAGAGGGGGAACCGAAAACGTTGCCCTCATTGCAGCTCTCGGGGAAGCCGCCAAGATCGCGAAAGAGCGATTAGCTAACGGAGAGGAAGAAAACATTAGACAAATGAGAGATCAATTTGAAGATCTCATACTAAATGAATTTCCCGAATCAAAAATCATTGGAAAAACTTTAAATAGGCTACCAAATACATCCGCAATTTTAATTCCAGGGATTGTTGGCTATCAAATAGTAGAAAAGCTAGCAGATAAAGGCGTTTGCATTTCAGCTGGATCTGCCTGCAAAAGTGGGACTGCGGAACCTTCAAAGACTCTTTCTGCGATGGGTTATAGTATTACAGATGCCTTGTCTTTCCTAAGAATATCTTTTGGCTCGAACAATACTTTTAACGAATGTAAGGAATCCGGGAAAATAATAGTCGAGACTATTAAAGAAGATTTAAGAAATAAAAATAATAAAATAGATGAATTGTTGAATGGATAATAATAAAAGTCATAAATACTTCCTTGGTGATAAAAACTTCTCTCACGAGTTCAAACCGGCCGTAGGAATTCTAATCGTAAATCTCGGCACCCCCGATGATCCAACACCTTCTGGAGTAAAAAATTTCCTAAGAGAATTTTTGAATGACCCAAGAATCATTGAAGTACCCAAAATACTCTGGAAGACTCTGCTCTACACATTCATCTTAAATACTCGGCCGAAAAAAGTATCAAAGCTTTATACCAAAATATGGACTAAAGAAGGCTCGCCACTTCTCACAATCTCTAAATCGACCGTCGATAAATTGAGGGAACAACTTCTGCTTCAATTTGGAACACCACTTCATGTTGAACTGGGAATGAGATACGGAAATCCATCTATCGCAGAAGGCTTAAAAAAACTAAAAGAAAAGAATTGTCATAGAGTTATTTTTCTCCCTTTATTCGGTCAATACTCTTCTACCACTGTAGGAGCAGCGCTAGATGCATTGTTTGACGAGTTGAAGAAATGGCGATGGGTTCCAGAAATTCGAACTATAAATCAATTCCACGACACGAAAGAATACATCAGTTCAATTGCAAACAACATTCGCAGACATTGGGAAAAACATGGAAAAGGAGACAAACTATTATTGTCTTTCCACGGCATGCCTAAACGTTACGTACTTGCTGGAGATCCATACCATTGTCATTGCTACAAAACCGCTCGCTTGATCGCTGAGGAACTTGAAATACCAAAAGATAAATATCAGGTGACATTCCAATCTCAGTTTGGAAAAGAAGAATGGATTAAACCAGCAACGGACAAGACATTAGAAGATTGGGCTAAGATGGGCCTAAAGTCTGTTGATGTCGTTTGTCCAGGATTCATTGCAGACTGCCTTGAAACTCTTGAAGAAATTGAAGTAGAGAACAAGGAAATTTTTCTCTCAAATGGCGGAGAAAAGTTCCACTACATTCCAGCTGTAAATGACGGGGCAGAATTTATTAATTGCCTAGTTAGCTTAATTAAGGAAAACTCTGGAGCTTGGTTAGATTCTTTAGATGAGTGGAATCAGGCGGAGTATATGAAAGAAGCAGGTTTGGTAAAAGAAAGGTATGAGAAACTTCTAGAAAATAGCTAGGTGGCATCCGCTCGTTTATCAATTGCCAGCTGTTCCTGCGAAATTGCTTGCATTTTATCGTCTCCTTGTGAAAGAGCTTGTTCGGCTCTCTGATTCTCGCAAAAGAATTTGTCCGCATAGAAGGAAATTTGGTACAAAACTTGGATCCCTGGGAAAGGAGGGATGGCGAGAAAAATTCAACATGCATTACTCGGCCCTCACTTTCAGAGAGCGATGATGGCAAGGTACAGATTACAAATAGTTGGTGAACACAGACTAAGGATATTACATGGCAAGCTGGGAAGATTTTCAAAAAATAGAAATGCGAGTCGGTGAGATTCAAGAAGTAGAAGAATTCACTAAGGCGAGAAACCCCTCCTACATTCTCAAAATATTTTTCGGAGAAGAAATTGGCTTAAAAAAATCTAGTGCGCAAATTACAAACTACTCCATAGACGAACTCGTCGGGAGACAGGTGATTTGTGTAACTAATTTTCCACCAAAACAAATTGGCCCGATCATGTCAGAAGTTTTGGTACTTGGAGTAAAAGACAAAAATTCAGAGAGCATAATATTATTGAAACCAAGCACCGAAGCTCAAGTCGGGGAACGCGTCTACTAGCAAAGTTTGGTATTTTCGGGATGTTACTCGATTTTGGTTCACATTTATAGCGTAAATTCCATTTTCTACTTTTTTCAGACATACTACCCACAATAAAAAAAACGATCATTCTCAAATAACCATCCGAGTATCCAATCTATTTGGCGGTAATAGAATCATTTTCTAGTGCCGCTTCGGTATTTACGCTAGGTTCAGGACTTTCAGAAAGCCCACTAATGGTTACGAAAACAAAAAGCAAAGCTAAAGTTGTTCGACGTCTTCTAAGTGAAAAAATTAATTCTTCATCAGGAAAAGATAAACTCAAACTAATTCAAATTCGCAAGGAATTCCTTCGGGAATTTGAACGAATGAAATCTGCTCTTAATGATGCGAAAAAACGACAGAATCTCGCAAAAAAACATTCGAAACAAAATTTGAGCGATGAAAAGTATGACAAAATTCGAGCTGCATTACATGCAGTTGCTTATAACTGTCATACTGACGCCAGATCTCGTTGGCAGAAACGGATCGAAGAATACTGCGATTCATTTATTCGCATGATCGATCCTCCCAAGTAAGAGTTCGAAAAAATTTTCCGTGCTGCTTTTTTAACAGGTTTAAACAAGCGGCACTTTTAATAAAATTGAAGCTCGATAATTTATAGTGTAGGACCACACAAGGCATGCAAGTTCGCCGCGCGTCTTGAAATTCCTGAGTTATCAGATTTCTTTCAGATCTTCCGCTAACTCAATGGAACCTGAAAATTCTTTCGTTGTCTCAATCACTCCCCGAATCAATTTATTCGCTTCGATCACACGTTCATCATAACTGAGCGATTCTTTATGACCTTGTAAGCAACGAAGATAGACATGACCTGCATAAAAATGGCCTTTACTGTTGGCTAGTAGAAGCTTAGAGATATTTTCTGTGGAATAACCAAACTCATTTTCATTTTTGATATTTGTTAAGTGACCAAAATCAAATACGACCCTGTCAGCGTTTCGGCAAAAATCAATTAGCTTATCATTAAACTCGGTGGAATCACCCGTAATCGCGTAAACAAGAGAATTAATTTCAAATTTAACGCCATGATTAAATGCCCCAGGTAAATGAACGGACTTAACCAAAACATTATTCACCAAATATTCCGTATCATCCTCATTTCCAAAAGTTTCAAATCTAACAATTCGATTATTACTGGGATAATATCCAACTAAATTAGTTTGATTATCGCCCAGTAATTCGAGTATCCCCTGGACAATATTTTTAACTTCAAAAGATGAATGAATTACCACTTCTTCAATCTTGAGATCTCGCGGATCATCCGAGAATGTTAGGCATTGCAATAGGGCCGGCAACCCTGCAATATGATCTACGTGGGAATGGGAAAGATGAATATGTAGACTTCTACAACTGCTCAATCCCCCTGCCTCGACGAGTCTTCTTGGAACACTGGATCCGCAATCAAAGAGGAATGTCGTATCACTATCAATAAAACAGACACTTGATTCCGCTCGATGCGGATCGATCCTACACGTTCCAGATCCAAGAATTACAACTTTGGACTTAATTTTTGTCATCATTAAGTTTTATATTTTCTAGCGCCTCTACTAAATCAGCCGGCTCGGCTCGTTTTTTATAGTCAACGTCCAGAAAGCGATAAACAATTTTACCCGTTGAATCGACAACAAATGTCGCCGCTAAAGGAAGTTTCCAATCATCGTTCCCGTTTGCGGATTCTAAATCCAAACCAGAACTTTTATATACTTCTTTCAAATCATCACCAAAGGTAAAAAGTATCTGAAGTTTTTCAGCGTAAGCACCATTCTTGTCACTTAGGACAACAAATTCTAAGTTAGACTTCTCCTTGTTAGATAGCTGGTTAGATGGAAGCTCTGGTGAGATGGCAATCAAAACTCCGCCTGCTTCTTTAATCGCTGGAAGTTTTTCTTGCAATGCGTGAAGCTGGAGGTTGCAATAAGGACACCAAGCGCCTCGATAGAAAGTCACTATCGCTGGCTGACCATTTCGTTCGTTATTCAAAGTCGTTTCAACGCCTTCTGCTGAAACAAAAGAATGATCTGGTAGAACTTCTCCGACATCAGGCGCCGCCGAGCCAAGTTCAATTTGTCTTAAATTTTCAATCGCAGCTTCCATAATTGCTTTTTTTTCTGGGGAAGCTTTTGAAGCTTTTGCTTTTTCAGCAAGCGTAGTCGCAAGTGATGTATCAGCCATTACAATTCCTTTAGTTGATAGTAGAATTAAAGCTACAATGCATAAATATTTTTTCATATGTTTTATCCCAAATATGCCAATAGTATTAAAGTTAAATATTATTTTACTTAATATTACTTAGATGAATAGAATTTCTAATTTACGGCGGGCGTTCAGAAAGTCATTTAAGAATAAGGATATAAGTGAAATTACAAATATCCGAGATCGAATGACATCTTCACTACTTCAAACAAGTTAGCTTATTTAATAAGAAAAACGAAATCATTCGATATCAACATAACTTATCTGGAGCCGAGAGAAATTCAATCTTCGGCTCCAGATTGAAAATTACGAGATTCAACTACACCTTGGCAGTCTCTCCCAATCTTCTTAATAAACTTCGCCTGAAGTTAATTAGACCGATACCACATTCTTCTAAGACTGCATTAGTCCATCCAGCAGGAATATAGACGTCTCCCGAAAGAATTTCAGCTCTAATCACTCCTGTGTCCCCTCGTTGCCCATAACGTCGGAATGACATCGTTTCATCGACAACAAGCAATTGCTCTTCCATATCAACAAGGACTACGGATCCCCTTGGATTATCGACTTTAAATCGACTACTCCAAAACTCTTCGGGAGCAAGATTCAAAAGAAGACAGACTTCACCTAAGTGATTCCAGATCCACTTTTTAGGACCTGCGTCGAACGGAGTCACTCCATCATCTTGAACGAACACATAGGGACAAACCCCTGTTTTACAAAACGCCATCTCAATGCTCCTCGCCACCTTATAGCGGCTACTACCAGAGTCACAAAATCCTGATTAATTGAAAGCTGACTTGCTAGGACTTTAAAAGCAGGTCACGGGATGAATTTGTCATTCTTCCAATCACCTGCTTTTTTGAGAAAAAACCTTCATTCGAATGATTTCTAAAAAATCCAGTTTTAATAACCAAAATCACTAGAAACCGCCGAAAATATCGCACAAACATCATCAAAAAAACCAAGAAAACAAGAAAACTTAATCAATTTGACGACTTACGAATCTCGAAGCAAAAAGATCTCTTAACGCAGTTTCCAGTTTTGTCGGAAATAAATTTATCCATTTTTAGAACTAGCAAGTTCTTGGTGACAATTGTTAGTAGTCAGCTAAAAAAATCCACCACTAATGATTACGAAATATTTACGGCTTCCACTAGCAAAGGTTCTTAGGTGCCTTGGGTTCTCAGTCTAAAGTAGAATAGTTACTAACAAGATAGTTTTTTCTTTCGATTCAATTGAATGGATCGTGTCCGCTGGTAAGTATAGCCATGAACCCGGAAACAGTTTCCGAGGTTCTTGCTCCACGAAGAACGTACACTCTCCAACAAGACACTGCACCGAGATTGGGCCATCGACTTTATGCGGTGGAATTGACTTTCCCGCCTCAACTACCATACGAATGACCTCAAACTTACTCTCTTTAACGAGAGCTGTTGATTTATTTTCGCCAAAGACATTAAGGTCTATGACAACTCCAGGCTTTGCGTGTTCGTGACCCATGACACTCTCCGATTATTAAGACTACCGATAGTTTCTAATGCATATTTAGATCTCAATGTCTTATTAGATCATCAAGACGCAGTCTGCATACAACATAGCCCAAACAATTAACTTTGCAAGATGAATTCTCCATATCTTGGGAGGGAGATATCACGAGCTATACGATATCTAAATTCCTTCTAAAAGCTGAAGAACGATTCTTGGTTGTTGGTTTGCCTGTGCGAGAACGGAACTTGCGGCTTGTTGCAAGATCCCGTTTGCGATAAGTTTAGAACTTTCCTCTGCGACATCCGTATCAGTAATTCTTGAATTTGCCTCGCTATAAGCTAAAGAATTTTGTTTTAAGTTGTTGACAGCGGTATCTATCCTGGATTGAAAAGCACCGATATGACCTCTATGTTCACCTATCCTATTGAGAGTTTTTTTAAGATAAGTCATCGACTGACGCGCATCGGATTGAGTTTTGAGCGAAAATGACTGCAATGCTGCAACACCTTCGTTTGAATTACCAATGAACACTCCAATGTTAGCAATACCATTTCCAGTTGTAAGTAGATCTAGAACCCCGTCGCTATCAACGTCCGCTGATTCAACAATTCCCCTTAATCCTGGTTGACCTATCGTTTGCCTTGCGACGAAAGTTCCATCGCCATTACCGATAGAAATGCTAATACTATTATTCACAAAACTATCAATGGTGACGATATCAACAACACCATCACCGTTAAAATCTCCTAAGGTAAGATCTAAGGATCCCCCACTCATTGCAATAGAAGTTCTTGCTCGAAACGTACCATCTCCATTTCCTAATAGAATACTGGCTCCACTACTGCCAACGTCATTAGTTACAATATCTAATATCCCATCATTATTAAAATCAGCGACTTTGCTTTTATTGGTCCCTGTACCGGTGACATAACTTTTCTGTGCTTGAAACGTACCGTTACCGTTACCCAAATAGATCCCGATTCTACTTGTACCTCCGTTCACCGAGATTAGGTCGAGTATTCCATCATTATTCACGTCCGCGGTACTAGGGAACACTCCGGTAGTCAGGCCTGTAAAAACCGACGCTTTAAAACTCCCGTCTCCATTACCAAAAAGTATTTCACGATTACCCGAAAGAATATCCTTGATACCGTCACTATTAAAATCACCAACTGTGGTATCGTTAGAAATTGTTGATGTCGCGTAAGTTTTCTTAGAATTGAATGTGCCATTACCATTCCCAATAAACACGTCAATATTATCAACAGTTCCCCCAGCAGTTACCAAATCCATGATTCCGTCATTGTTAAAATCGGCAATACTTATATTCCAGTTATCAAATGAAGCGTCAAAGGACTGCCCTTGAGTAAAACCTCCATCCCCCTTACCTAACATAATTTTCAACGTCGCATTACTGTCGGAGGTCACCATGTCAACAATACCATCTCCGTTAAAATCGCCAATTTTTGCGATCTCAATATTGTTTCCTGTAGACACGCTCACGGCGGATTGGAAACTTCCATCTCCAATACCTCCCCCGAGGCCGTCTATAATTAGGGAAGAAGTGCTGCCTCCCGCAGCTAAACTAAGTTCACCAAAATCACCATCAAAAAGTTTTCGACCGTTAAATGAAGTTGTTCTTGCAATACGATTGTACTCTTTCGATAAACTTTGTGCTTCTTGATCTAATGCCGCTCTCTGACGGTAAGCAAGAGTTCCGTTTGCTGCTTGTTCTGCTAACTCGTTAAGCCTAATTGCAATACCACTCAGTTCCCCTAGTGCACCATCGGCGATATCTAAAAGACTTGCTCCATCATTTAGATCTCGAATTCCTTGATTTAGAATCCTTGTATCAGCTTTTAAACTTTCTGAAATAGACAAACCTGCCGCATCATCAGAAGATTTATTTATTCTTAAACCACTTGAGAGTCGTGTATAGCTATCCGAAAGTTTTTTTGTCGCATTTGTTAGTGAACGTTGGGCGTTAAGCGATGCGATATTCGAATTGAGGTTTATTGCCATTGAAGCATACCTCCACCCACAAAATAAAAATCCGAAGTATTTGCGTTAGGAACAGCAAGTTGAAATTTTTGAAAGTTTATAAATCTAGAGAGATGTTTTCGAAACCTACTTAAAGTGATCTTCAATTCAAAGAGTACTTTTAGAAAGGACCAAATTACCCGGCTTTTTAATTTAGGTGGAACAAGAGGGCGAGTTTCAAAAAGCACTAAAAACTGGCAATAGAAAATTAATGCGACAACTTGATCGCACTTGAGAACAATAAATCCACTTCGAGATTTTTGGATTCCCTTTACCAAAAAATTTTTAAAACAAAAAAGCAAACAACATAACCTAGAATTAA
>CAYYIQ010000055.1:0-16149 GCA_964472005.1 uncultured Bdellovibrionales bacterium
TTGGAAGATACGATGTCCCCCTCCTACCCGACCATGCCCCAATACATTTTGGTGATCTTCTTTTATGCGAATCGACATACGGAGATCGGCTCCACGCATCAAGTGACCCAGAAAGTGAGCTAGAAAAAATTATAAATGAAACATCAAAGAAATCCGCTCCTTTGCTCATCCCATCTTTCGCAATCGGCAGAACTCAACATTTATTATACTCGATCAGAAAATTAGAAGACGAAGGGCGTATTCCAGTACTACCCACATTTATCGACAGTCCAATGGCGATAAGCGCCACCGCAATCTACAAAAAATTCCATTTTGATTTCGACGATGACGCACAACGGATTTCAAATCATAAGAAAGAAGTCGTCGAAACTCAGAAAACCTTTTTCCTTCGATCAGTTGATGAGTCTAAAAAACTTAATCAAATGAAAGGCCCATTTACTGTCATCGCGGGAAGTGGAATGGCCACCGGCGGAAGGATTCTCCATCACATGAAACGTTGGCTTTCTGATAGTGAAGCAACAGTGCTTTTCGTAGGCTTTCAGGCTGAAGAAACTCGAGGTGCAAGACTTCTTGCTGGGGAACAAAGCTTAAGGTTATACGGTGAAGATATCGCCGTTAACGCTCAAATTAAATCTTTATCTGGACTTTCTGCGCATGGGGATCGAGACGAACTAACCAAATGGCTCGAGAGTTCTAAAGGCAAGCCAGGCAAAGTAAAAATTGTTCATGGTGAATCAAAAACTACTGAAATTTTTGCCAAATACCTTCGAGAAAAATTCAGCTGGGACGCATCTCCAGCGGAACATGAGGAAAAAATTATAGTTTGATTAATCATGCCTTTCAAGTTTTCTTTTAAGCGCTTTTAAAATTGTGCATTTTGGATACCTTACCGTTTTTGGTGAAATCCAATATCCTTCTTTATCTTTCTGGCTTTTTTTCTCTTTATCTTGCGTATAGAATCTCGCAAATTCTGGGATACTCGTTGCCCGATCTTCGATAAGCCTGTCAGTAATCTTTTTAAACGTACTAAGTATCACACGTCTTGAGGTAGAAACTGATTCACCAGAATCGGCAGAAACCTCGTAAACCAAATCTGTAAACGAATCTGCTAATGTTTCTGTCAGAGTCAGATTAAAAAAAGATAAATTAAATACGATTAGAATTAGTATTAGATTAAAATTCTTCAACATTCCAAAGTCTCTTCAATTACAAGTTATTTATATATCGAAGAGATTATCGGACTATTTGACGTTTACATTCAGAAACTTATCGCCGAATGTCTCGATGAAATACAGTAGAATTCGTTTCGACTTTCAAAAAATGCTCCTGCAATGCTTCTGAAAGAACAACTGAGCGATGCTTACCGCCAGTACATCCTATACCAATAGTTAAATATTGCTTCCCTTCTTGCTGATATTTAGGAAGTAAGAAACCAAGCATATCTTTAATTTTTTCTAGAATCTCTAATGCATCAGGATTCCGCAAAACGAATTCCTTTACGCCGAGACTTAAGCCTGTTTGCTCTTTTAACTCTTTTTCAAAATACGGGTTAGGTAAAAATCTAACATCAAATAATAAGTCGATATCAGAAGGCACTCCGTATTTAAATCCGAAGGATTGAAATGTCACGAGCAATGTCTTTTGAGCCTGACAAAAGTCTTCTATCTGACGTCTTAAATCATGAACAGATGTAGTAGAGGTATCTATTACCTTTGAAGCTGCATTTCTAAAATCTTGCAACAATTCACGCTCTTTGGAAAGCGCCTCTGTGATAGATTTAGACTTGCTCTTGTCATCAATCAGAGGATGTTTTCTCCGAGTCTCACTAAAACGACGAATCGCGACAACATCATTACAATCAATAAAAATCAGTTCGACACTTATTCCGTTATCTTTCAGCAATGATTGGGCTTGAGCGACTAATGGAAAAGAATCTTCTACTCGACAATCCACTAATAACGCATATTTAGTGTTTAAGGATTGCGAATGAGTCTTAACAATTTCTTCAGCGAAAGGAATAACTAAAGATGCTGGCAAATTTTCCACACAAAAAAATCCGAGATCTTCGAGACAATTTAGGGCAGTAGACTTACCAGCACCAGAAATACCTGTCAGCAATATAAGTTGCAGGTTTTTCACGTTTGGATCTTTTGAATCATTTAATTAATATCTCTTTAAAAGGCGAGCTCTTCAACAACTTGATGTCGTTGAGAAACCATCCTATCTTTCTGTCTTCTTAATTGAGTTTCTAGTGTATCAACTAATTTATCAATAGCAGAATATAAGTTACCTGTCACAGCTTTTGCAGTATTACGTACACCTCTACAGTTAATATGTACCTCTGCAATATGATCAAGTTTTTTTACTTCTAATATTATTTGTACGTCGGCGGGAGCGTGAACGTATTTTTGAACACGTTGAGCAACTTTTTCTGTCGCGTACCTCTTTAGGGCTTCGGTTGATTCAGTGTGACGGAAAGTTACTGACATATTTAACTCTTCGGGAACAGTAGTTCGTCTTACGTCTTTACTCATAATCCTCCTATTTCTGTTAGAGATATTCCAGTATATCACTTATTAGAAGGCTTTGTGGTAAAATTATTCACTATTAATTTCGGCCTATTACGACAAGATTAGCCTTCTTTGGTACTCAGACGTTTTTAATGACTTGATTTTCGCCCCCTTGCAAAAGTAAATTCTGCACCCTCTCTGCCCTTTTGAATGACTAATCAATTCATTTAATTATAGAAAAAATATTGAACTAAAGAAGACCTGTCTTTAAGAGGCGCAAGAGTTTGTCTATAAGGATAAATTGATACAAGTAGCTAACTTAATATACTAGGTGATGTGTCCTCAAACTAGAAACATAAATTTCATATTTGAAACTTCGACAAATGAAAATTTAGATGGACGGGATTCTTCGACATTGTTGAACCAAATTATCGAGGAACTCCCTATCCAATCATTTCGCAATTCAACGAGAGTCGGAAATGTTATTTCAAATGCCATCGTTCATTATGGACTCAAAAGAATACAGCATGCTATCGTCATTCTTCAAATCATCCGAACCAGAATCTAACAGATAGTTTTTACAGAGCTTTGTAATCGTCCCTTCAAAATAAACAGTTGTCGTAACACCTCCTGCTTCGTGTACCCCAGGACAAAACGTCTGTTTCACTCTAACAGTCATTTCGGAAGTATTCAGCATCGAACTCGTTCGTTAAGACTAAAACTTACAGTAAAATATGCCAAAGCATAATCGATAGTTTGTTATGAGATCATATCTTAAATGTAACTAATATAAGTCCGTTCTTGTAATTACCAAAATATATTTAGTTGCGCGGGTATAATTTAAAGATAATATTTGGTGAAGCAATAGCACTAGGATAAAATCTTAATACCGTAATAGAGAGAATTTGATATGGAATCATGTATGCACGTTTTGCTTTAAGTCGTAAAAGGTCGAAGTTTTTAACAACACTTTCAGCAGGTGGATTAGCGAGACTTAACCTTAGAGGGCATAAGACGCTAACAATAAGAGTAAATCTCCAATCTATCAATGGCTTATTCCCTTTAACAGGATTGCTCCGAAGATTATTTATCCTCTTTCAACCTATTCGCCTCAAGTGCGTTCAAGAGCGCTTCAGAAAACAAAGTATCTGAGCCTGGGTTCTGACCGGTGATAAGTTCTCGATCCGTTACGACGTGTGGGGACCAAGGTTTGAGCACCTCCACTTTCCCGCCTGCTGCGATGAGAGCATCGTCTAGATAGAAGCGAACTTTTCCACCAAGCCCTGAGGCCTCGGCAACTTGCTCTTCCGCAGTTGAGAAGCTCGTCATTTTATATCCCGCATACGGCCAGCCCAAAGCCAATTGCGACGCTTCTTCCATGTCGCCATTTTCAAGCGCAAGCACAAATGCATTTGGATTTTTGACCGTAGATACGAGCGCGATAGGTCCATGGCAGATGAAAGCCGTAGGCTTCCCAGCTTGATGAAAATGGTTCAGTACAATTGCGACATCCAAATCTTTGACCAAATCCTCCATCGGCGCGTGGCCACCGGGAAAGAAGACAGCTGCATAGCGGTCGAGTCCCTTCTCAATCAAAGCTGAAAGCTTCTCTGGTTTCTTAAGACCTGTAAGCCCATCATGGAACTTGCGATATGATTCATAGACGGCACTATCATTTCCAAAATGGGCGGCAGAGTCGCTGCGCTTGTCCATCGCCGCAACATTACCAGCTGGGTTAGCAAAGACAACCTTATACCCCCTATCAATCAACTTTCGAACAGGAACCGTAAGTTCGTTCAAATAGTAACCAGTCGGATAAGTCTTGCCATCCCGTAACTCGAGCGTGCTCTTGCTCGAGACAACGACCAAGATCGTAGGTGACGACTCGGCGGCCGCGCTCGTGATGAACGAGATTAACAGCAAGCAAAAAACAGCGGTGCCAAGAAGAAGTCGTATACGGCGTGAAAAGGTTGTGATCATATTACTTATCTTCAATCTTCGTATTGGTTATTGTATTCTTGCAAAGATATCATCATCCCCCACTACCAAACCCCATCTACACTGTCTAATAAAATTGGAACTTCTAGTATTTTAATAATTGGACGCTTTAAAAATGCTATAAACCTATAAGCACTGCTCGCAAGCTACCTAATAGACAAAAATGTTGAGATGCTGGGGTATGCTTCATACCTTATTGAATGCACATGAAGCATAGGAAATTTGAATTGAACTAAAATTAAAATACCTTCTTCCGCCTGCTTGAAGAAAGTATTCCCATCATCTCACGATATTTTGCGACCGTTCGACGGGCTATTTCTATTCCTTCTGATTGTAGTTGAACTACAAGTTGTTGATCACTCAAAGGTTTTTTCTGGTTTTCCTTCGAAACTAAGTCTTTTATTCTATCTTTCACGACTTCTGAACTTACATCCCCTTCTCCCGAACTTAAGCCCGAGCTAAAAAAGAATTTTAATTCGTAAACACCATGTGGTGTATGGACATATTTGTTTGAGGTCACACGACTGACTGTGGACTCGTGAAGTTCAACTTCTGCTGCTACTTCTCTTAAGACCAATGGCTTTAGACCAGACACTCCGTTCTCAAGGAATGTCTTCTGAAACTTCATAATACTTTCGGTAACTTTGTAGATTGTTTGTTGCCTTTGCAAAATACTTTTAATTAACCATTGAGCGGATTTTACTTTTTCTGTAAAAAATTCTTTATCCTCTCCTTTTAGATTCGCTGCCTTTTTTAGGATATCCGTGAAATCTTGACTTAGTCGAATCTTAGGAACGCCACTATCGTTTAATGCGATAACGTATTCATTGCCTATTTTCTTGATGTACACATCTGGACTTATGTACTGCGGTGGATCAGTTTCAAAATTTCGAGCAGGTCTTGGTTCAAGCTTTTGAATTATTTTTATCGCTTCAAAAACATCTTCCTTTAAAACCCCTACTTTTTTTGCGATTTGATCGTAATTGCGTAATTCTAGTTCTTTTAAGAATGACGTAATAATTGTACTAGATAAGCTTTCGCTCAGACCTATTGCGGATAATTGAATCAATAACGATTCTTGCAAAGATCTTGCCGCTATTCCTGGAGGATCAAATGATTGCAAAGTAGCAAGTGCGGATTCAACTTCTTCCATACCGACTTCGCATTCCGAAGCAACGTCTTCTAACTCAATCGACAAAAATCCGTTTCCATCAAGATTACCAATTAGATAATAAGCAACTGGTTTAAGGCTATCTGGAATATCAGCTGTCTGCAGCTGAAATAGTAGATGTGAAGTTAAACCTTCTGGTTTTGAAATACTACCTTCTAACGCCGAAATTGCGTCTTCTGGCATTCCACCTTTACGAGCAACTTCATAAAAATTTCCGTTAAACTCGAACTCTTCTGATTTTTCTTGCCCCCTAATTTTAAAATCACTTTCTTCAATTCCATCTGAAAATGAAATTTCACTATGATCTGATGCGGGTGCTTCTTGATCTGGTCGTTCAGAGGGACTTTCTTCTAAGGCAGGATTTTCTAATAACTCGCGTTCGATTACTTCCGCGTACTCTTGATGACCTAATTGCAAAAGCTTAATCGCCTGCTGCAACTGCGGAGTCATAATAAGAGTCTGCGATAATTTTTGCTGGAGTTTTATCTCTAATGCCATATTTACTTCTTATAAAAACAATTTTTAATCTACAGAAATAAAGATGATCGAAAATTAAAATCTGTGCCAAAAATCATGCCAAAGATAATTTAATATTGAAACGTTGTACAATTGAAAACCTAAGTACCTAAAAACACAGCATAACTCTCCTTACCTAATATCCACCTATTTTATCGACATTTGATTAAATTCCTTAAATACTCTATTAAAACTATGCATTAAATCCGAGTAGTCAGAGCTAATTTCTAAACAAATTGCTTTTGAAAGCAATCTGTTTAGAAGTTTTTTTACAGGTTCCCCTACTTACGGAGAATTCCATGGGTCTGACAGGACGACACTGGCGAGATGTACAAGCAGCGAACGACATGCTTGACGAAGAACTACAGAATTTCGCTAGGCACGAAGGACATCGGTATCGAGTCTCTATTTATGGATCAGCACGCAAAAAAGAAGGTGATGAAAGCTACGAGCTGGCGCGTGCTCTGGCTAAAACACTCGCTTCGAACGACATTGACGTCGTCACAGGAGGTGGTCCAGGAATTATGGAAGCCGCCAATCGCGGCGCCCAAGAAGCCCGATCTCGTGGACGATCGATTGGGAATGCGTTGCGTCTCCCACTTGAACAAGGATCAAACAGCTACGTTGGTCACGAGTTTGTAACCGAAAACTTTGCCCTACGCCTGCTAGTTTTCGGCTCACTTGTGACACAACACATTTGCATTGATGGTGGAGTTGGTACCGCACTGGAGTTCCTATTCTTTGCCCAACATTCACAAATTCAAACTCAAATGGGAATGCTCAACGTACGCCGACAACTTTTCCCTTTGCATCCCTCTGTCGAAATCGGATACATCCCAAAAGTATTAACTGTTGGGAAGGGTTTCGAATGGGTCGATAAAATGCTAGCAGAAATGGATGAATCGGGGACTGCTCCATCTGGAGAACTCAATTTTATTGAAAAAACCCCGACTCTCCAATCCGCTATTGATACAGTACTCAAAGAGCGAGACCTGTGGCGCGAGCATTTGCTAGCCCAACACATTTCTCCGTTAAACTAAGACGGTTTTGAAGCAATCAGATAGCAGGTATCAAAAATACCTGCTATTTTACATTTCATTTAGCTCTGAATAACTACCGAGACAGCACACAGGCGAAACCCAAACAAATTTCAGCTGCAGAACAAACCTAAATATCAAATTCATTTATGGATACTAGACTCAAAGAATGGCTCAAGCGCTACTCGATACCAGAACTTCTTGGTATTCTAGGCGCTTATGGCGGCGTGTATGGGTATTACTTTATCTCGTCAAACCCTTCTGATCTTACGGCTTCGGTTATCGGAACTTGGGGAGAAAATGTAGGGTACTACTTGCTTCTCATTATTAGTGATTTTCGAAAGACGAAACTTCAAAATTCCGACTCGAAACTACTACATAATTCTTATAAAACGATACGTGGATTATTTTTAGAATTTGGTATTGCAGAACTTCTTGACAGCTTTCTAATTAGGCCAGCAGCGCTATATTTCTGTATGGAATACTTTGGGATTGGGTACGGATTGCTCGTGGGGAAAGTAATTGCCGATATAGCTTTCTACTTCCCCACGATTTTCTTCTACGAAATAAGAAAAAAATATAACTATTGAACTTCTTTAATTCTAAAAAGATCTCCAAAAGGAATTAATGGAACACTAGTTAGATATTTAACTGACAATAAGCCATAAAGACCTAAAAATCCTAAGCCAACACCAACATCGTTTAAGTTTATTGAAATGTGGTTTGGATAAATTGTTGGGGCAAAAAGTAAATAGTATTGAATCCACAAACCTACCGCAACAATTAAACCAGTCAATGCCAGTAATACTGGAATTTGTTTTACATCCCGACTCAGGCCTAAAATAAAAGGTACGACAAAACACATTCCAAAAACTGTCCAAGCAACTGTTCGCCATGGGTATTCACGAAGTCTTAAGATCATATAAGCAGTTTCCTCTGGCAAGTTTCCGTACCAAATTGGCAAATAATGACTCCAAAACAAATATGCCCAAAAGATACCAAAACCTAAAAGTAGTTTTCCTAAGTCATGGAGGGTAGATTTTTTAACGGCACCTTGAAATAGTTCATTTTGACTGATTGCAATGCAAACGCCAATCGCCGCGAATGCAACCGCAAGATAAACCGCAGACATGAAATAAAATCCACCAAACATCGTTGAATACCAATGTGGATCAACTGACATTAAAATATCAAATGCAAGTAATGACATCGAAAGCGCAAAAACGATAACGCAAACTGGTGACAACGTACCATTGCGATTAAAGATTTTAGTTATTGCTTCCTCAGGCGTACCCGTCTCATCTATACAATTTGGAGAACATTTTGATAGCCATCTTGAATAATTCGGTGATTGTTTACCGATAGGAACCAATCCACGTTTCATCGCAGTAAGGTCCATTGAAATTGAGTTTTTGATAACAAGGCCAAGAACCCAGATTAACAAACAAACGGCGACAAAATCACGAGTATATAGGAACAAAGGAGAGAGCCACATTGCTTTTCCAGGAATTGGATGAACAGCCCACTCATAAATACTACCTGCTCCAAAATACATTACGATAATGAACAATGGAGAGACTGCAAGGAAGAGTATTGAAGATTCAAAAATTCTCTTCAATGGTCTTGCCCACTGAGCGTTACAAATTTTAAAGACCGCCGCAAAACCTGCTGAGGCTGCCGCTGCACCAAACCAATACATAAAGTTAACATGAAGTGCCATCCATGCATGGGTTTGGCCTTCTCTTGATGCCATAAATTCACTTAAGAAACTTAGGACACCTAAAACTATTAATATATAGAAAGCGACATGAGTATACTTAGGAAGACTGAACTGCCCAGCTTCTACAATTTTTTGTATATCATCTTTTGAATAAACTTCTTGACCGTGAGACATTCTATCCTCTAACTTTTAAATATCTATTTACTTGAAACTGGGCGTACGATTCCTTCAACTTCTTTACCTTGCAAAAATCTAAGGTAATTAACAACGTCCCAACGTTCTGATTCTGACAATTTATATCCATACCTAGGCATACCTCGTATCCCTAAGGTTATTGTTCCAAAAATCTTTCCGTCACTGTATGGCTTAAACCGTTCATCATGGAGATTTGGAGCTCCAAGAAGTTTTCCGATTTTAGTTTCGGAGTCGCCTGCGATTCCGTGGCAAGCTGAACACTGTATATTATATAATCTTTGTCCCCTCCAAACAGAATCTTGAGAAAACTCTATCGGGCTAGTTAGCTTTTTATCAGCTTCCTCGATAGTCATATTGAATGGTCTAAAACCCACTGGCACAGTCCCCTTCACAGGTTCTCTTGCTAATTCGTTAGGTTTTAAGCTTTGTTGAGAATACAAATCCACATCCCAAGGCAGGGCAAATAAATTTGGTGAATAAACGACGGCTAAACAAAAAAAGGCTTTTTTAATATTATTATACATATTGCTCCTCGATCTCCTCCGCATCCCAAGACCTAAAAAGAGATTCAAATTTTGAAGTTTCAGATTTGCTGATCTTTACAACGACACCAAATTTGTCATCGGTAAACTGTTTTCTAAATGTCGGTGGTCGAACAAGGCTCGGTATTCGAGAAAAGTGAAACATTGAAAGGAGAGTGAAAATCCCCCCCAATAATATCGTACATTCAAAGGCAATAACAACGAATGCTGGATATGATAGGATTGGTTTCGCACTAACTCGTATTGGATAATCAAGGGACATCCAAGATGTAAATAAGAATGCTCCTAGACATCCTGTTAAAGCTCCAAGAAGAGTAAATCTCCGAACAGGACTTCTTTTAATATTCTCATATTTTTCCTCTTCTAAACTATGTTCTGGAAAAGGAGAATAATACTCAATGTCATTACCCAGGCCCATCTTCTTGAGTTCAGAAATGGCGTTAAGCGCTTTTTCACTTCGATTAAAAGTACCAACTAAAAATAAATTTTCATCCATAATTCTAATGACCTCCTACGTCATGCGCATGACCGTTCTTTAAGGAATCTGCATCTTTACCATGACCATCACTGTCTGGTAACTCAACGATTTCCTTAATTTCGGTTAATGCCATTGAAGGAAAAAACTTAATAAACACTAATAATAATGTGAAGAACCAACCAAACGAACCGATTGTAATTCCAACTTCAGTCCAACTAAAGTTATATGTACCCCAACTGTAAGGATCAAATTCTCGCGCTAATGATTGTGCGATGATATTGAAACGCTCAAACCACATACCGATATTGATAAGGATCGAAAGTATGAACAACCACACGATATTTGTTCGGCATTTTTTGAACCATAAAGTTAGCGGAAAAATACAGTTACAACTTACCATCATCCAGAAAGCCCATGCCATATCTCCAAATGGTCGATACCAAAATTGATATCTCTCAAAACCATTATTACTGTACCATGCGATAAAGAATTCGATTGAATATGCGTATGTCACGATTCCAGAAGTAAACATGATCAATTGTGACATTTTTTCATAGTGCCAAATCGTCAAATATTTCTCTAATCCCCACCACTTCCGCATTGGAATAGTGATTGTCATTACCATTGCTAAACCGGAAAAGATCGCACCAGCAACGAAATAAGGAGGGAAAATTGTAGTATGCCAACCAGGAGTGTTAGACATCGCAAAATCCCATGAAACCACCGAGTGAACAGATAATACGAGAGGCGTCGCAATCGCAGCGAAGAAACCATAGGCCGCCATATAATGTCGCCACTGGCTTCCACTTCCTCTCCATCCTACAGCGGTCACGCTGTACAAAATCTTTCTAAATCCTGTAGCTCGATCTCTTGCCGCAGCGATATCAGGGATCAATCCAATGATAAAAAACAAAACACTGATTGTTAAATATGTACTAACCGCAAACACGTCCCACAAAAGTGGCGATTTGAAGTTAACCCACAAATATCTTTGATTCGGATAAGGCAACAACCAGTAAAAGTTCCATGGTCGACCCAAGTGAATAATAGGAAACAGACCTGCAGTTGCAACCGCAAATACTGTCATGGACTCAGCGATCCGATAAATTGGAACTCTCCATTTTGCCCTGAACAAATATAACACCGCAGAAATCAATGTTCCTGAGTGGGCGATACCAACCCAGAATACGAAATCCGTAATGTAAACTCCCCAAGCAATGGGGTTATTAATTCCTGACATTCCAATTCCGTAAAGAAGTTGGTTTTTCCAGCTAAGCGCACCAAATAATAGGCAGCTCAATGCTGTAAATACCAAAAGATACCAACCCATTTTTGGTGGGCTAATTGTTCTTAGAATGTCGTCGTTTACAGTTTTATAATCTACAACGATAGCGCCGGGTTCACTCATAAATTTCTAATGTCCTCTGCTTACACTATGATCAGTATTCTCTTTACTTTCAGCTAAATGTGGATCAACACCCACCGGTTCACTATGAGAATGCTTGTTTGCATTTATTTCTTCGTGACTTACTTTGGCAAGATATGTAATTGCTGGTTGAGTGTTTAACTCAAAATCCAAAATCTTATATCCTCTCTTGCTTTTTGCATCACTAGCAACAACGCTAGTTTCATCAAGCAAATTTCCAAATTTTATAGCGTCTGTTGGGCAACTTGATGCGCATGCTGGCTTAATGTCACCATCTGCAACCAATCGACCTTCATTTTTCGCTTCATTTTGACCTTCTCTAATCCGTTGTATACAGAAAGAACATTTTTCCATAATACCAACGCCCCTAACTGTTACATCAGGGTTCAGCTGCCAATTTAATGGTTCTGGCCATTCGTAATTGAACCAATTAAACCGCCTTACTTTGTAAGAACAGTTATTTGAACAATAACGAGTACCAACACAACGATTGTAAACCATCGTGTTTAGTCCATCTTCAGAATGATAGGTTCCGTAAACCGGACAAACAGGTTCACAAGGTGCGTTTCCACAATGCTGACACATCGATGGAGCAAAACCCGTAACTGGATGTTCATCTGGGCCGTCAAGGTAACGTGCAATTTTTAACCAAGACATTTCTCGTCCTTGATCACAAACTTGCTTCCCAACTACAGGAACGTTATTTTCAGCATAGCAAGCAGCGACACAAGCTGAACAACCAGTACACGCCGAAAGATCTATCGACATTCCCCATCTATAAACAGGGTGTTCCATTTGTTTATACATTTGCTTAGGCTCTTCTCTTGGGCCTAAAGCTAATGGATTATGATGTCCGCCACCATGCCCATCTTCAGAATGATCTGCTTTCTCAGATAAGCTTTTAGCATAAGCGTCAGTTGTAATTCCTCTAACAAATCCTCTGCCGAGTTCAGTATCAGAAAATTGCAGAGTTACTAGCTTATCTTTAGCAATAGAAGGCTGTAATCCAACATCCGATGCAAAAAGGCTCACCTGGTCACCTTCTAGGTTAAAATCGATAGCTGAAAGTGCATTACTACCAATACCTGAAGCATATCTTCCATAACCTGCGTGTCCCAAACCAATTGGAGCTGCGACCAAGTTAGGATGAATATGCTTAGTTAAATACGCAGGCGCTTCAATCGCACCTTGCTTAGTTTTAACCTGAACAACGTCTCCATGCTTAATAGAAAACTTCTCAGCTAGATCGGGATGGATTTCAATCCAAGAACCCCAAACTGCTGTAGTCATTGGATCTGGAATTTCTTGCATCCAAGAACGATTCGCACCTCTTCCATCGTGATAATGAACGGTTGGGAAGGCCATAAAAGTTAACTTGCCAACTTCTTCTGTCGCGGAGCTAACTGAATCAGCTAATATTTTAAGTGAATTTGCATCACTTGAGCCTGCGCTAAAATTGTTGCTATTTCTAGCAGACCAATCTCCACCGTTTGCAATAATTTCGTTCCACGAACTATTGAACTTCGCTTCGCCCAAACGTTTTTTCCATTGACCGTCGATAAACAATTTAAAATCGGTAATCCCTTCAAAATTGCTTCCACTTGTGTTTTTAGCCGAAGATCCTAGTGAAAGTATAATATCACCTAAACCTTGTGTCTTATACAATGGCTGCATTGAAGGCTGATTGATCGCATACACACCTGCCTCTGGCTCACTGTCAGACCACGACTCAAAACTAGTACTCAATGGCAATATGATATTTGCTAACGCTGCTGTTTCGTCATTACTTTTCGTAATTGAAACAATAAATTTGGCTTTTACTAAGGCAGCTTCAAATCCACTTGCCAATGGCATCGTGAATATTGGATTAGTATCAATAAATACAACATTTGATACAATTTTTTCATTCAACTCAGTGATTAATTTCTTAGTGTTTGATGGTGTTAAAACCTTAGCTCTTTCAGAGTTACCTCTTGTGAGCAAGACAGATTTACCAACGTTTCCTAAAACACTATTAATCAATAATGAAATTGCAGTTGCGGCAGTTGCAACTTTACTTACACTTGCGCCGCCTGCGACAACTAACGAGCTAGAAGCCGAAAGTAGATCATTTGCGATACCTTCGATTTTTTCTTTCGCGATCCCCGACTTCTTAACCGCATCTTCTACGGTGAAGTTCTTCAAGAAATAATCGACACTTGATCTAATATCAGAAGAAGCCGAACGTTTTTCGACTACCAACTTTAAGACAGCTTTTAAAACTTCAACATCTGTGCCAGGTGCATTCTTATACCAATAATCAGCATTGGCAGCAGTCATGCTTAAACGCGGCTCAACGTGAAATACTTTTGAAAGTAATCTCGAGGAGTTTGCTGCAGCAGCTTTTTCTGGAACCCTTCTTGACGCAAAATCTTTTGCATATTTAACTGGCGAACCCCATGTTTCAAGATAATCAGCACCAAATCCGACAACTACATCGGCTTGATCAAAAGAGTAATTAACTCTTGCGCCTTTGCCATACACTAGTTCTGCTGCATTAATTAATGGCTCGGTTGAAAACAAGTCATATTCATAAAATTCAACATTCTTGAATTTTGAGACGTATTGTTCAAAAACTTCTTTTTCAGAACCACCGATAGGCTTACTAATAAATACTGTTTTTTTACCAGCAGACTCAGCTTTTGCTATTTCGTCTGCTACTGCATCAATCGCGTCTTTCCAAGTAGTTGGCTTGAAAGCCTCACTTAGACCTCTTTTTTGTGGTTCTCTTATACGATCTGGATCGTATAATGCTTGCACAGAGCTCTGACCCAGAGCACATAAACCACCCCGATTAACCGGATGCTTTGGATTACCTTCAACTTTTAAAGCTCGGCCTTCCCTAGTTCTAACTAGAACACCACAACCTGCACTACACTCGTTGCATGTCCCTGAATACCAAATAGAGTTACCTGGGATCACTTCGTCTGGCTGAACCACATAAGGAATAAGCTTTTCAGGCACATCCTTTGCGCAACCTGTCGCTGCGAGACCAGTCCCAGCGCCTACTACTTTCAGAAAATCTCTTCGGTTAAATCCCTTTTTTATGCTCATGTAATTTAAACTCGCTAATTCTTAATCTAAAAATTTCTCTTACAAAAAAATTCTCTTGTAAAAAATCTTACTAAAAAATTTTACTAATTGATGAACCTTAATAGTGACAGAGTCCGCAATCGATGCTCACACCCTGATCCCGATGGCAACTTACACAGAATCCCATTTTCAAAGATGAAACTCTTTCAACAACTTCCATGTTCTGAACTTGCCCATGACAGTTTTGGCAACCAACACCTGCCTTAATGTGGCGTTGATGATTGAAATTCGCATGCTCTGGTAAATTGTGAACTGGCATCCACTCGATAGGCTCTTTATTGTTCCACGCATTTGCCAACTTCTTCACTTCTTCCGAATCGGTTTTCACCATGTTGTGGCAACCCATACATAACTCGAGAGGAGGAATTGTTGCATAAGAAGACTTCGAAACACCAGAATGGCAATACTGACATTCAATGCCGTTTTGCTTCACGTGTATAACGTGGCTGTAATTCACAGGCTGTTCTGGCTGATAACCCCTAGCGTACTTATCTTTGATGAATAGATCTAATAAAGGGATATCGGAAAAGACAGCTTGGCCATCACGCCATAAACCGGCAAGGACATCCGCCCTTGAAATTTTCTTGTCCGCTTTTTCAGTCGCAGAAGATTGGTCTTGAGCTACAGCCGTACTTAAAGAATCTCGATTAAGAAAGCTTAATGCGAAGAATGCAAATACAAATGTTGCCGCTAAAAATATTGTACTTAAAATCAGTTTTTTCATCGTAGGAAGAAGGATCAAATCATATTGATGTTTTTTCGAGGCACCTAATTAAAAGCAAAGACGATTTTATGCAAGAAGTTCAGTGCAATAGATCAATAAAAAATTTAAACGACCAAACTAATGTTGTTAATAACCCTAGTTTTGAGATAAAAAAGAGGTTTCCTTCTAGATTTCTTGTTCTTATTGAGCAATATATCCTATTTTAACCTTAACCAACCCACATTTACGACAATAATACTATCCTATGTTCGCGACAATTAAAGAAAATATTGCAAAATCTCTCTCAGATTTTTTGGAAACTGATAAAAAACAAATATTACCACTGCTAGAAAAGCCAAAAAACGAATCACATGGTGATTTAACTCTCCCCTGCTTTATCATTGCGAAAGAAAAAAAAATCTCGCCTGTAGAGCTAGCTAAAAAAATTAGAACTGAAATTGAATTACCAGATCTTGTTTCAAAAGTTTTAGAAATGGGTCCTTTTCTAAATTTCTTTTTCGACTATGAAAAAATATCTCCGATTGTTATTTCGGAAAGTACGTTGGGAACAACCCGTCCTGATAAAAAGAAAACTATTCTATTAGACTACTCTAGTCCGAACGTAGCTAAACCATTCCATGTAGGACATTTAAGAGCGACATTGATTGGTAATTCGTTGGACAGACTTCACAGATTTAATGGTTACAATGTTCAAAGCATA
>CAYYIQ010000056.1:0-16135 GCA_964472005.1 uncultured Bdellovibrionales bacterium
CAAATAATTTTCTTTACATAAGAGGAGATATAAGTATCGCTGTAATTATCTACCCTATTATCATGACAATACTCGCCATTTTAGTAATAATCGAACGTATGATATGTCAAAGTAAAGCTATTTTTAAAAGCTGCACAGGCTCGAACGCTGCCTGACAAGTTAAAAGCTTTTACTGCAATTAGACCAAAAGACTTCCTTCCTGTTTCGCCTTCTGTAACGGAACCCTCTACTGGCTTAACTATGGGTCAGCATATGGAAATTACAGCGAAAGAACTGAAGATTCCTCGAAAGATACAGGATGAAATTGCCTATAAAAGTCACCAGAATGCTGCGAAGGCAACGGCTGAAGGGAAGTTTACTGAAAACATCATTGCGATAGATGGCATTAGTGAAGATCAGTTAATTAGGAAAGATACTACGTTAGAAAAACTTGCTAACCTTAAACCAGTTTTTGATCGAACTGAAGCAGGGACACTTACTGCTGGAAATTCCAGTCCTTTAACCGATGGCGCAGCGGCCGTTGTTATTATGTCTTCAAAAGAAGCAAAAAAACAAAATAAGGAAGTTTTAGCGTACATTTTGGATTACGAATATTCTGCAATTGATCCGAAAGAAGGTTTGCTGATGGCGCCAGCTGTTGCAATTCCACGGCTACTTGCCCGGAACAACTTAAATTTTTCTGATTTTGATTTAATCGAAATTCACGAAGCTTTTGGTGCACAAGTCGCAGCGAATATTAAAGCTTGGGAAGAAGGACTAAAAGAAGAAGCGGTCGGATCACTAGACTACTCAAAGGTCAATGTCCTTGGGGGGTCTATCGCTATTGGACATCCTTTTGCAGCTACAGGTGGCAGAATCGTAATGAGTTTAGCGGGCGAGATGAAAAGGCGGGATGCAAAACTTGGTTTAATAAGTATTTGTGCTGCCGGAGGGATGGCAGGCGCAATGATATTAAAGCGTGACTAAGAAAACGTATGAAACAGTAAGTGGCGTCGAGGCAGTTTTTCCTCAATATAAATATGTTCTAGGCGCCTTTAAAATATAAGTAATATTTTGGATCTTCTTTAATATCTCAAAATTTCATCTAATTTTCGGGTGACAAATACATTTCGTAAATAATTTGCTGGAAATTAATCAGTAATCGCCTCTATTAACTTAGAAGAGTTCTTACGATTGCATATTTCCGTCAAACTTATAAGATATATCAGGAACTTGATCTGTAATCCAAGACACGTTATCGGTCTTTTTATTTAACTATCTGTTTAAATTAGAGAAACTCAATTATCTTTGAAGTTGTAAGTCAGTAATTTCAAAGGTAAGGAGCATCCATACCTTGTACTTTCCCCTAAAACAAAGGTGTAGGTTATGACGACGAAAGGGTTACAAATAGTATTGAATTTTGAGGTCGAACCAGACGCGATCCCAGAATTGTTAAAAACGATCAGTACTGCCGCGGCTTCAAACATGCCAGGAGTTAAGTTTATCAGTGGTGAAAATCTTCATCGAGAAGATTTATGCATTGATATCAATGATCGTCCCATTGAGTTTTTACAGCTAAGTGTTCGAGCACTAAGATGTCTCCACGACACCGAGATTAAGACAGTGGGCGAACTAATAAGAAGAAATCCAGAAAGACTCTTAGAAGTGCGAAACTTCAGTGAAACAATTCTCAATGAAGTTAGGAATGCTTTGAGTGAAAAAGGAATTGACTTTATTTCAGCGAAAGGCAAACCACAGCTTCGACGAGGTATGACGAATCGACTACCGTTGGTTTAAGAAATGGCAGCTAGGTTTAGAAATTGGATGTCTCTAAACCTAGTATACTGATAAACGTCCCAAACTGTCCATGGGTTATGTTAGATCGTTAAAGCAAGTATAATTCTAAAATGAATTATTTAGATTTGTTTTTTGATTTTGTGATGAGGTAATCAACAGAGAATCTTCCTGCGCCAAACAAAAGTATAATCGTCGAAGCTAGTAAGAACAGAAATGGTGAAGCTTCTAAAAACTTGTCTGTTTCAGAAAAGATTGCAAACAACTCTTCTCTATGTGCCGTTAGATAAGCGATAAACATCGTGAAGATCAAAGGTATTGTAAATATCCTTGCGCCGAAACCGAAAATTAAAAATAAACCTCCAATCATCTCTGTTGAAGCTGCTAAGTATGCATTTAATTCTGGAAGAACAATTCCAAGTTTAGTGAAAAATCCAATAGTCCTTTCCATATTGTTAAGTTTACCTAAGCCTGCTTGAAAAAAACCATAACCCCAATATAAACGGATGATTAAAAGAAATATATCCTGCAAGTTTGCAAGTAGATCTAACCATAATTTGTAGACTTCATTTAACTTATTCATTTTGTCCTTTTGGTGTAACAAGTGTCAATTGAGAAAGTGCCATCATTTTTTGAAAAAATAACTGCAGATTTTCTTCTTTCAATGGGGTCAGCCCCTCAACTAGGTCTAGCAAATTTACTATAGAAATTCCAGTTTGAAGTGCCTTAAGGTATAAATACTCGTCATCGCTAACTCGCATCGAAGCAAGTCTTCCTTCACGTCGATATATCGCAACATTAATATCGTTTTTTGAAACCGTGCAAAAAGCGGTGTCACTTTCGATTTCCTCGATTCTTTCAAAATTCGTATTACTTGTAGTTTCCTTTGCTGAAATCGACACTGACTTAAACAAAGTATCTACCTCATTTTTGAATCTACAAAGCTGAACAAATGGCTGTAGATACAATAATTTTTCACTGAAATCCGGAGTTGAGACATCTTCAACTGTGAGCGGCTTAAATTCGGAAGAATCGAAAGCTTCTATTCTTCCCCAATCGAAGCGTATTGCATCAAGTATTAGATCTTGATCTAATTTGACGATATCAGGATTGTCTCTTATAAATTTTACCAAATCTCTTCCTAGGTTTCGTAAAGTAAAACTTCTGGAAAAGCACTGCTCCAAATAGGAGTTTCTGATTATTTTGTAAGCGCTTGGGGCGAGAACCTTTGAAAGACAAATAAAATCGGAATCGAATGAATCAAGTATTCTCCACCAATATTGCCTCGCATAAAATTCCATGCGTCCATGTGAATCCGTGCGATCATTTTTCTTAACTATCAATTCGGATCTTTCGTCTGGTCTCATTTTACTTTTAGGAAGTAATGGCCTTCGGATGATCTCCGCAAAGCTGCGTTGCAAATTTAGAAGTTGCTCTTCGTTTTCAATATTAGAGAATTCGTTTTTGTCTTCCATTTTATTTTAATTTTTCAAGTCTGGATTCTGCTTTATCCGACTCTGATTTAACTTCATTAAATGAAGGTATGTGGGCATCCCATTCTAATAGAGTAGGGGTTCTCCCTACCTTGCTCAAGGCAAAATCATACAAGTCCCAGACAGGCTCTATCGGAGCTTTATCGTGGGTGTCTATAATTACATCTTCGTATTGAGAATGACCTGCGATGTGAATTTGGGCAACTCTCTCATGGGGTACATTCGCCACATAGGTTTTTGGATCAAATCCATGATTCTTTGACGACACATAGACATTATTTACATCCAATAAAATTCCACAATCAGCAGCCTCAACGACTTCTGTTAGGAATTCCCATTCGTTCATATAAGAAGCTTTGAATTCGGTGTAACTGCTCAAATTTTCTACTGCGATTGGTATTTCTAAAAAATCTTGCACGTAACGTATTTTTTCGGCTGCGACTTTTACGGAAGCCTTCGTATAAGGGAGTGGGAGCAAGTCGTGGGTATAAGTACCATCAACACTTCCCCAACATAGATGATCTGCCATCCAAGGGGTATTAGTTCTTCTTACCAAAGACTTCAATTTTTTTAAATGTTCTCTAGCTGGTTTTTCTGGGGATCCAAAATAAAGCGAAACACCATGCATTATAACTTGATACTGCTCTAGGATTTGATCGAGAACTTCAAGCGGTTTTCCACCGTCGACTAAAAAATTTTCCGAAATTATTTCAAAAAATCCAACGAGTGGTTTCTCCTTCAATATGTGGTTATAGTGAGGGACTCTTAGCCCGATTCCTGCACCTAAATCAGAAAATTGATTGAAACGATTTGAGCCCATGGGTATTAACTTTGCTACTTGCGGTAAGTTCGCATAGATTATTTAAAACTAAGCAAACGCGATGGCGTCATAAGCCTGACTTGACTAAGTGTGATAGGAAAAAAAAGAGGAGTGTTCACACACTCCTCTGACTGGAAAACTACTCGTGGTGATCTTCACCTTCTTCGTGTCCCTTACAGCCGTCTTTACCTTTACAGCTGTCTTTGCCTTCTTCGTGCTGGCTATCACTATCGTGATGATCGTCATTAGCAAAAACGTTAGAAGACAATGCGCCTCCAGCAATAAGGCCAGAGATTGCAAGACTGATAAGCTTCTTTGATTTATTATTCATAGTTCTCCTGTACATGTTTTTAATTAAAGGATTATTAATCCCATTTATCTGACGATCATAAATTACAATTAATTTCTTAGTCAAAGTAATTAATCGAGATAACTATGTTTTTTTTCGGAAGTCGGGCCAATCTCAATTATAATGACAGCCCTAGGAGATAGTACATCTTTTAAGAGGGTGAATATGGGGGGGGGTAGTACCTAAGTAGCGTTAATGAAGTTATAGGCGTCTTCAATAATGGTCTGATCAATTCCATCTTTAAGAATTGGGGAACCAATTTCAGAGAGCAGAACAAAATTAATGTGATCTGATCTATTCTTTTTATCTCTGGACATTGATTCAAGGAGCTTCTCGAGTGGAGGCAATTTCATCTTCGTTGGAAGGGAGAAAAAGTTCAATAAAGTTCTTGTTCGGTTCAAAACATTTGGATCTAGATTAAAGCAATATTCTGAAATTTTTAGAGCGGCGATCATTCCTAAAGAGACGCCTTCACCATGTAATACCTTATTTGAATATCCATATTCTTTCTCAATTGCGTGTCCAAAGGTATGACCAAAATTTAGAAATGCTCTGATGCCAATTTCTTTCTCATCTTTTTCAACAACGTTAGCTTTAATCAAAATGTTTTTACGTATGTAGTTTGAAAGATGGGATTGGGAAGAATTGAATATCTCGTTACGATTATCAAATGTCCACTCAAAATCGGATTTTGAACTTATTAGAGAGTGTTTAACACATTCTGCTAAGCCAGCACTAAATTCTCTCTTTTTCAACGTACTCAATAGGCTTATGTCTTGAATTACTAAGTGAGGAGGGTAAAAAGCGCCAATCAAGTTTTTACCTTGTTCGTGATTTATGCCCACTTTACCACCGACACTGGAGTCGACCATCGAAAGTAAAGTAGTTGGTACCTGTACTAAACGAATTCCTCTTAAAAATGTTGATGCGACAAATCCAACTGCATCGCCAATCACACCGCCGCCAAATGCTACGATTATGGAATGTCGATCACATTTATTTTCGATTAACCAGCTGTACAAAACTTGAACTTTCTCATTCGACTTTGTTTTTTCTCCTTGAGGTAAAGAGAAAAAGTTACTCTTTAAAGATTTGAAGGGGTCAAAGATTTTTTTTAACTTATCTTTATAAATCGAGAGTACATACTCATCACTCACGATAAAGACTTTCTTTGCTGCAAAATCCTTTATCAAGACAGAGGGCAAATCTGATAAATTATTTTCTCCAACGAGAATAGAATAAGTTCGTTGAGAAGAGTTTATTGAAATTTCAGTAGAATTCTGCACGTCAAAAATGCTTAAAGAGTATAGTTATAATTTAATTTCATCTTCACATCTGGATGAAGTGAAAAATGGACAGGGCATGCCATCGAAGTTCGTTCCAAAATTGTTCGTTGTTCAGGTGTCCAAGACTTGGGTAAATAAAATTCGACCGTTAATGAAGAAATACGTCTTGGTGAATTTGACATTTCCTTATCGACGGTAAAATTTGCATTCCCCATTTCGATACCCTCTCTTTCAGCAACGATACCCATCGTTGTTAAGACACAAGTTGCTAATGCGGTCCCTATTAAATCTGTTGGTGAAAACGATTCGCCTCGTCCCTTATTATCAGTGGGAGCATCGGTATCTAATTTGGTTCCAGACGGATCATGAATAGTTTCGACTCTCAATTGACCAGTATATTTACCTGAACACCTAACCATTTTCTTTCTTGCCCTTGATTGATACTTTTTTCGATTTTTGTTTACTTACTCTTGGTGAAATCTTGAATACCAGATTATTATCCTGGACATCAACCTTAACTTCGCCGCCTCCTTTCAAGTCACCAAATAGTATTTCTTCAGCTAATTTGTCCTTTAATTCCTTTTGAACAAGTCGGTGGACAGACCTAGCACCGTATTCATTGTTAAACCCGTGCTCAGCAAACCATTTTCTAGCGTTTGAGGAAAGTGTCAGCGACGCTTTCTTTTCTCGCAATTGTACGTCAATATCAGATACAAACTTGTCGACAATTTGCTCAACAACTTCGATCGGTAATGATTTAAATTTAATTATGGCATCAAGTCTATTTCTAAACTCCGGACGAAATGTTTTTTGCAAGGCACTATTATTAATTCCACGTGTTGCGTTTGAAAATCCAAGAGGCACTCCTGAGGTCCCTTCAGATCCAACATTTGAAGTCATTATAACTATTGTCTCTGAAAAGTAGGCTTTTCTTCCAGTACTATCAGTCAAAATCCCATCATCCATTACTTGAAGTAGGATGTTATAAATATCATGATGAGCTTTTTCGATTTCATCTAACAATATTATAGAGTGGGGATTCTTTATAACGCAATCTGTAAGTAAACCTCCTTGTTCATGGCCAACATAACCTGGAGGTGCCCCAACTAGACGTGATACGGAATGCTTCTCTTGATATTCACTCATATCAAACTTATGGAGCTCCAGCCCTAAAATTCTGGACATTTGTCGAGCAATCTCAGTCTTACCAACACCAGTTGGTCCGACAAGGAGGAAACTACCTATGGGCCGCTTAGTATTTCCAAGTCCAGCACGTGACCTTAATATTGCACGTGTCATCTCAGCGACGGCATCATCTTGGCCGTATATAAATTTCTTAATTTCCGGTTCCAATAGCTTCAACTTCTCGGTATCGGATGTACTGATATTGGCTTGGGGCAAGTTTCTAGTCTGTGCGAGTAGTTGCTCGACATCTTTCGATTTAACTATTATTTTCTTAGTAGGTGAGGTCGATTTCTCTCTTTCAAGTTTCAATTTCGCTCCTACTTCATCGAGCAAATCGATCGCCTTATCTGGTAAAAATCGTTCGTGAATATATTTTTTAGAAAGTTTAACTGCTGATTTGATAGCTCCACTAGAATATGAAACCTTGTGAAAATCTTCAAACCGAGATTTTAATCCCTCTAATATTTTGATTGAATCTTCAACATCTGGCTCTGGGACATCTACTTTCAAAAATCTTCTTGCTAAAGCACGATCTTTTTCAAAGTATCTTTTATATTCTTCAAAAGTCGTACTTCCGATGCATTTTATTTCGCCTCGTGCGAGAACTGGCTTTAATAAATTTGCAGCATCTAAAGTTGAACCTGAAGTTGATCCTGCGCCAACAAGATTATGAATTTCATCTATGAAAAGAATAACTTTTTTATCTTTTTTTAGTGATTCAATTAAATGCTTTAAACGTTGTTCAAAATCTCCACGATACCTGGTACCAGCCAAAAGATTTCCTAGGTTCAATGACATCAACCTACATCCTTTTAAGGCCTCCGGGACATCGTCCGCGACTATTTTATTTGCAAGTCCTTCGACTATTGCAGTCTTGCCAACCCCTTGATCACCGACGAGTAGCGGATTGTTTTTTAATCTACGAGATAAAATATGAATTAATTGCCCCAACTCTTTGTCTCGACCTATTACAGGATCAAGTTTGTTTTCTTTTGCTGCAAGAGTAAGATCCTCACATAGTTCGTCAACACCTTGGGGTTTTTGTTGACCAAGATAATCTTCATCGTCATCATATTCGTCGTAAGCTTCGTCTAATTCATCAATCTCAGCTTCTTCTTGATACTCAAGTCTTGGGCCGTGCGAGATATAGTCTAACACGTCAAGCCTTTCTATTCCTTCTTGAATGAGGAAATAGGCCGCATGCGATTCATTTTCAGTGTAAATTGCAGCGACAAGATCTCCAACAGTTAGAGCTTTGGCACTTGAATATTCTGAATGTAAAACTGCACGCTGGAGGACTCTTTGGAACGCAAGAGTTTGAGGAGGTGTGTGAAGAGGTAAAGAAAGTCTCTCCAGTTTATTCATGAAAAAGTCTTCGAGATAATGTTTAAGTCTAGCAGGATTACCTCCACATGCTCTAAGAATACGAGCACCGACATCGCTAACAATGATAGCGTACAATAGGTGTTCCAGACAGATAAACTCGTGCCTTCTTTCCTTTGCTTCTTCAGACGCTCTTGTGAGAATTATTTCTACGTTTTTCTCAATTTTTGCCATTATTATTCAAATCTTCCTATTCAGGTTCCATAATACATTTTAACGGATGCTCGTTTTGCCGAGAAAGATGATGCACTATAGCAACTTTCATTTCAGCGACTTCTTTTGAATATATGCCGACTAAAGCGCTTCCATCGTTATGGACCTTGAGCATTAGCTTTTTTGCATCGTCGGGGTTTTTATTGAAAACTTGCTCTAAAACAAGAACAACAAACTCTTGGGTCGTATAATGATCATTAATTAAAATGACCTTATACGACCGAGGCTCGGCAAACTTTGTCTTCTTTTTGGTTAAGGTATCACTGTCGAACTGACCATTTTTAAAATCTGACATCGTCTCTTTTTGTTATCCTACTTTTACTTATTCTTTTAAAATCCACGTATTATTCAGCAAAGATTTCCTCTTTGAGGTCTTTTTAAAATATACAGTCTTTAGCTAACAGACTACTATCAATTAAGATACTTATGAAATCATTATAAGTGCCTGAAAACATTTAAATTTGATGCAACAATACCCACTCTCGAATATTATAAGTAGTTTGTCGGCAGTTTTTAGAGTTCAATTATATTATATCGTTCTCTGAGAGGAAAAACTTGTTAATTTTGTTCTGAAAAATAGTTAATAATTGTGGAAAGTTAGCACTGCTCGTGGCAGCTTGGGATATCTATAACTACTGCGGCGCTTCGATCGTCGTAAACGTCTACCTTTAGATTTACTTGCTCGTAATCACAATCAGTCATTCAGGAAATAGTTCTGCAGACGATAACTAATCTCAACAAAAAGTTGTTTTTAACTATTTCCATTAATGCTAACTCTTTCTTTCGTTTCCTGAGTTTTATTAATAGACCGAAATACTGCAAAATTATAATGAATAGAATTTTTCTTGTAGCTGATATTGGCGGAACTAATTGTCGAGTCTCGATATTTTCTTTAATAGATGACGAATTAAAAGAAGAATTTAACCAGGAATACTTAACTTCAGATATTAAAAATTTTAAAGAACTACTGCGAAATATTGGTAGCAATGATCATTTTGAGATTGCCAAAATCGATACGGTTGTTGTCGCGGCAGCTGGTCCTGTCTCATCGGTAGGGATCTGCACTCCTCCAAACATTCCTTGGACACTGTCTTTGGGGGACTTAAAAGAGTTTTACGCGAATTCAAAAGTCTTCCTAATAAATGACTTTCTCGCCCAAAGTTACGCTGTTTTAACTCCATTGGTTAAGAACGGTAGTATTATTAAAAAGGGTCAAGATCTCTCTAAGGGTATAATCGGGGTGATAGGGCCGGGTACTGGCTTAGGAAAATCATTCCTATCTGTTCAATCACCAAACAACGCTGTTGGCTTTCCTTCCGAAGGTGGTCACGTAGCATTCCCAGTAACTTCAAACGAAGAATTGAAGTTCACGGACTTTGTTAAAGCAAAGGAGAACTCAGAATATGTAACATGCGAGCATGTTACTAGCGGAAGGGTATTGTCCTATCTGTACGAATATTATTATGGTGATTTAATTACAGTTGAAGAAGTCGGCGATAAGTTAAAAAGCGAAAAGCTAGATCTCTTAACTAAAAATTATTCGCGCTTTCTTGGTAGAGTATGCAGAGATTTTGCTTTAGAGATACTAGCGGAAGCTGGTATATATATAGCTGGTGGAGTACTCGCAAAATCTCCTGAGTTACTAGACGACAGAATTTTTATAGAAGAATTTGAAAATTCTCCTACTCAGAAGCAGTTTTTGAGCACCGTAAAGATCGTTAATTTTTCGAATAATGACAGCGGGTTATGGGGAGCAGCAAAGTTCGCTAGTTTAGCCTAAATTATTTGTCACTTAAAGACCATTTTATGGCATAACTTTTTCCAGGGATATTTCTAAATAATATAAGACTTTAAACAGGCGAAAATGCATTTATCAAATCTTACAAAATCCATCTTGTATTTTTTATCAATTATATTTTTGATTCCTACGGTTTCCGCTGATGGTATGCCAGAAGATACGGTTAAAAATTCAGTTTCAGCAGAGAAAAATTCTTCCGTAGCGATGACAAATGAACAGTTGGCCAAGTTTCAATATTGTGGCCGTGATTCTGATTGCATCGAAGTTATAAACGGATGTTGCCAATGTCTACAAGGAGACAAATACGTAGCTATTGCAAAAAATAGATATAAAGATTTTAAAATGAGCTTCAACTGCGAGAACGTTTCCTGTCCAAAAGAAGAAAATGTCGACAATTGCAAAGAAGGCGTATTGTCTTGCATTAACCATCAGTGCACTTATTTTCAAGGCGAATCTGAATAAGAATGCTTGCCACTATCAAAACGATGAAGCTAAATAGTACTCTTTCATATCTTTTATTGTTTGTATTCGTTAACAATTGCTACGCGGAAGACCTCATCGTAGATCCAAGTATAGCAGCCGCAAAAACAAGAGCTCAAGAAAAATGTGAGCTTGATCCAATAAACCCGAAATGCGAAAAATTACTTGATTCAAAATATCGCAAGATGAAAGATGCTGAAAAAGAAGTGAAAGACATACACTTCAAAAATTACGATGAGAGACGCTTTAAAACTTCAAAACTCTCTGAACTTCGCGCATTTTGCAGATTAAATAAAGAATCTGCGCGATGCGTCGCTCTAAAAAAACATCGCTAGAAAACTCTTTGTATCTCCGCACCTAAGTCACAGACTCCGTAACTTGATCGAAGCAAAGTCACAGAGCTGAAGCCTTGATTTAGCACGTCTATATCGAAGGGTAATACCTCATCCTTAGATTCTTCTTTATGATGAGAATTTTCAAACTTAACGATGTTTTTGAATCCTTTAAAGCTATGTTTGAATTTTCCATCGTCTTGTTTTTCAAAAAATGGGATGTATTTCGTATCTTTAAATTGAGTTATAAAAGTTTTCGTATTTTCAATACACATCGGAGTATTGATCGAAATATAATCAGCTACGAGAGGATTTTTATTGAAGAAATCCTGTTTTAAACATTTTCTAATTAGTTCCACGTGGGTCTTTGCAATGTGATTGATTGTGGAACTTGCTTGATTTAAAAAATCAAAATCTTTCTGCCTCCAAGCTTCGCGCAACTCGGGTTCGATTACCGCAGAACATGCTATTCCATTTAACCCTAAATATGCTGCCTGCCTTGCGCCGGCTAATGTGCCTGAATTCGTTGCAAAAGCAGTCCCCGCATTACTTCCAAAATTTATTCCTGAAATAATAAGGTCGGGAGGCTCGTTCATGATGTTAAAAGAACCGATAGTTGTACAGTCCGATGGGGTCCCCTTAACCGTCCATATTTGTTTTTCATCAAAACGCTTCTCAGACACCTCGACAGAGTGATGGGTACTCACAGCAGTACCAATCCAGCTTTGTTCATACGCGGGGGCGACCAAACAAAGCTCTTCAATCCAGTCTTCCGCTATTAGGTAATCCGCAAGCTTTAGATAAAGCGGCGAATTATAGCCGTCGTCATTTGTTAATAGTACTTTCAATTTTCAATCCCAAATAATCACTGTCAGCAATTCACATTTTTTACTAACTAACTCCCCATTTGGCGAGGAGATTAGTTAGTCAAGTTTTTCTTAGATGGTGCTCTAAGCTTTCTTTTTAATATCAGACACGATTGGGAAGAAGTCTTCTTTCCAAGCTTTGGTTGTGCCTTTTTGATTTTGATAGTTTCCCGTATTGTTTTCACCGTACGCAACTTCAGGTGGTTCCTCCATCTTGAAAAAAACTATTTGTGCGACTCGCATGCCTTTCGAAAGTTTACGAGGGTAAGGCCCTAGATTTTGAAGTTCTAAGGTGACTTGACCTTGAAAGTTACAATCGATCCATCCACTCAAGCTATGATTGAGCCATAATCGTCCTAAAGAACTTTTTAGTTTCAGATCGCCTACGACATCGCGTGGCATAACAATTGATTCCTGTGTGGTTGCTAAAACAACCTCACCAGGAAATAAAATTATTTCATCTGCCTCAAATTCTTCCGGTTCTCGTGTCGGACAAATCCAGTGTGTTCCAAGAGTAACATCATAGCTCGCAGGGTTAACATGCTCAGTGAAAAAAGGCTTAGAACCACCGTTTTCCCCCCATTTTCTTATCCAATGATCTGGCTTTACCATATAACTATCTACTTTAATTGAGTTTATATAAAGTTATTACTTAAACGATGCTTATTTAATTGAAAAGCATCTTAATTTAAAGAAGTGATCGAGTCGAGTACGTCTGTAATGTACTGAACTCAGGATGGATTTTCATTTTTGGGTGACTGAACACGTTCTTATCATAAAACAAATTCCATTAAAGTAGTTTAAATCGCAGGTAGTTTATATCAATAGTAGAAAGATCTTAACAAAATTTTAGATTTTCAATAAACATAATATTTTGAAAAATACGATTATAAACAGACTTAATGAAGAAAAAGTTTTACTTTCTCAGACACTTCCTCAGTCGATCCTGTTGGTTGAAGATGATCGCGCTCACGCACAATTAATTTCTCGAGCACTTAAGGGACTTACTGTAAAAGTATCTCACGTCATCGCTGTTAGTGACGCGATGGAACACTTGAAACATAACCAGACCGATTTAATACTCACAGATTTAAATCTAGTTTCATCTACTGGTTTTGAATGGCTAAAATTATTGAAAGAATCTGGAAACGATTTACCGGTTATAGTTTTAACTAGTTCCGCGAACTTAGAAGACGCGGTACGCTCGATGAGAGAAGGAGCATGGGATTATCTAACCAAACAATTTGCAGCCAATTTCTCAAGTCATTTAGAAATTGTACTAGCAAGAAATTGGGAAAGAGCACAACAAAAGCAAAGGGAAAGGGAAGCTCAAGCTGAAAGAAATGCATTTTGGATGGCTTCAAGTTTGGCAGATGACGGACTTGCGATTTTAAATACACAGGGAGGAATTTTATATCGTAATGCGGCTTTTTTAGGCTTCCTTGAAGATCTTGGTGTCGATCGCGATTCCAACACTTCCGAGTTGGTTTCGATCATTTCTAAGTACGATTTTCAATTGTCACAAGATTTGTTTTCTCAAATTCACATTGGTGAAGACTCGATTTGGAGATCGGAACTAGCGTTTGAACGCGGATCTGACCAACATCAAAAATATTATGAATTGAGGTTAAGTACGGTTCAAGACAGAGGATATTTGAGCGATGAAGTCGATCTCCCGACAGAAGTTTTTAAATCAGGTTTAAGATATCACGTCCTTTGGGTTAAAGATTTAACTCAGATTCGAGTTAGTGAAAAATTAGAACGAGATTTATTAGCGACAACAACCCATGATCTAAAAGGACCTCTCGGAGCAATAATTACAAGTACTGATCTTGTGATTGAGGAAGAACCAGGTAAATTTGTCGAAGATATGGTCTTGAGGATAGCTTCTTGTGCTAGAACCTGCATTAACTTGGTGGATGAGCTTCTAAGTGCCAAGAGATTGCAAGACGGGATGATGGAAATTCATCCAGATTGGATTGACCTGCTCGAACCAACTAACGAAGTTTTTTTAGATTTTGAATCCGTTGCAAAATCAAAAGGCATAACCTTCAACCTTCTAAAAGGAAGCTTGTTTGTACCCGCGTTTGTTGATGCGCTAGCTGTTAAAAGAATCCTTGCTAATCTGATTGGCAATGCACTCAAATTTACGCCAAGAAATGGAGAAGTAACAATTGAAATAGATAAAACTAAGCAGGGAGCGGTTTTAAAAGTTGGAGACAACGGCGCTGGAATTTCACCAGAGAAGCAAGCAAGGCTTTTTGAGATGTTTGGAAGACTTCCAGAACACACGAAAATTGAAGGGACTGGGCTTGGACTTTACATCACTAAAAAGTTAGTAGACATGCAAGGCGCAAAATTAGAACTTAAAAGCAGCGCCGGTGCAGGCTCGGTCTTTTCTGTACGGTTTAACAACCCTCCTAAAAAGTAGATATTAGCGTTCTAGCAAAATTTGAATATGAGTCTCTACTAGCTAAAAAAAATCACCTAATTACGAAATCTGGCGAATTCTCCTCCGTTTTATGTTACCTAGGCACTTAAAGTGGCTCACTGTTACCTAATGCAAAATAAAAAATGGCTAATTTATATTACCCAAATCCATTGTTGGTACTGGTGACGCACTTGGTGTGACCGTTGGTGTCGCCGATGCGACTGGTGTACTAGAAGGACTTGGTGTGGCCGTTGGTGTCGAACTCGGCGATGGTGTCGTTGTTGGTGCTGGGCTCGGTGTCGCTGTCGCAACCGGTGCAATGTTGCCAACTTCAATGATCCCAATAGTAACACGGATACTTTGTGTTATTGAAGGATACGAGAATCCGTCATTAACCTTTCTAACTAATCCGTTCTCACGAGCACCGAGTGAAGTCTGGTTGGCTGGAGTAGGACCTTGTCGAATCACTTGATCACTTCCGATTCCAGGAGCCTGATTTACTTCAGTGCCGACATCGTAAAAATCAAAAAATGCTGTGATATTTCCACTTAACGGCGTTCCGTCCGCACTAAAAAGAGGAATTCCATTTGGTCTTGTCGCTACGATGATATCGTTAGCTTGTATAAACGATGATGCTATCGATAGATTTGCTGAGGGGTTAATCGTTGAAAGTATCAAAGAAAAACTATCTCCAGGTGTTAGCACTCCTCTTGAACCTGAAGCGGGTTCATTTGCGATCCCAATAATTTCGACATCAGAACTTAATCTTAAATTTTGAGTAAGTGGCCCAGGATCTCCGTTCTCAGCAAGATTTCCTAAGCCCTGGCCACGATCGGGGGTATTTAAGCTAAACAACAATTCTCCGTCTTCGTGGACGGCACCAAGCAAGGATGAAAACCCACTTACAACTGGTGAACCATTTGCAGCAGAAAAACTCGGTGTTCCAGAAATGTTTTCAAACTTGATTTCGAAAACGGTAGCATCTTCGGAGCTACTGCTACATCCTGAAAATGATAATCCGAGAATTAATCCAAGAATTAAGATAGAGTGGGGTGTTTTGCTCATAAAATTAACGTGAAATTTAAAGAGATATGTATTTAGAAAAAATTAAGAGACTACAAATTACTCTTTTTTGCAAGAAATCTAATTCTAATAGCTTCAATCAATTGAGATTTTGTGTTCAGAGAGGGGTTGTCAATCACAAGTTCTTGGCAATATTTTAATATCTCCTTATAGATTGGACCTTCTTTAATTTTCAGCTCCTTAAGATCGAGTCCGTTGACTGCGAGATTTTTGAAAACCGAGCCCGTAGGTGAGTTTAATATCTCATGAATTCGATTATCGAAGTCCGCAAATTCATTTTTAATCTTAACACCATCACCAAGCACCGCTATTGTATCTGCCTGCTTCAAATCTCTCCATTCAAGATAATTTGGTTCGGTATCTCGAAGAATTCTTCGGAGCCCACCAGCGCCAGCATCGATTGGTCTCATGTGGGTATAAACTAATCTTTCAACTGATTTGATAATGTTCTTCGAATACATAAAACGTTTCAAAATTGGTTCAACCATTTCAGCACCAATTTTTTCATGTAAATAGAAGTGGCGATCGCCGCCTTCATCAACTGTAAGTGAATCAGGTTTGCCAATATCATGTAGCAAGGCGGCCAACCTGTTGAGCAACGTTGGCTTCGATAACTCCAAAACATCTATTGTGTGATAGTAAA
>CAYYIQ010000057.1:0-15469 GCA_964472005.1 uncultured Bdellovibrionales bacterium
GTGTTTAAAGAGATTGTCTTTACTTGATAGATGGTTGACTCTATGGATCTTCCTTGCAATGGCATTTGGTATTGCACTTGGGTTCTTTGTGCCATCTTCCGTTACTTTTCTAACCTCACTTTCTGTGGGAACAACATCAATTCCAATCGCAGTTGGATTAATTATAATGATGTATCCACCACTAGCTAAAGTACGATATGAGGAATTGTATAAAGTCTTTAAGGATTGGCGAATATTAGGTCTAAGCTTAATCCAAAATTGGATAATAGGACCTTTGTTAATGTTTGGCTTAGCCCTATCCTTTCTAAGCGATAAGCCGGAATATGCCATTGGTCTTATCATGATTGGCCTTGCACGATGTATTGCAATGGTTATTGTTTGGAATGATCTTGCCCAAGGTGATTCAGATTATGCCGCTGGACTCGTAGCTTTTAATTCAATATTTCAGGTGATTTTCTATTCGATTTTTGCGTACTTTTTTATAAAGGTCTTGCCACCGTTTTTCGGTTTTGATTTTGACTCGGTCGATCTTTCCAGCATTACAATTGGGGAAATAGCTAAAAGTGTTTTTATATATCTAGGTATTCCGTTTCTTGCAGGAATGGTTACTCGTTTTATTTTAATTAAGAAAAAAGGAAAAGATTGGTACCAGACTCAATTCATCCCAGCGATTAGTCCTTTAACTTTGATTGCTCTCCTTTTTACGATTGTTGTTATGTTTTCTCTGAAAGGTGAGTATATTATCGCATTGCCTCTCGATGTACTTCGTATTGCGTTACCTCTTCTAGTCTATTTTATTATTATGTTCCTCGTTTCATTTTACCTTAGCTATAAAGCCGGAGCTGACTATGAAAAGGCCGCTACATTGAGTTTTACAGCAGCAAGTAATAATTTTGAATTAGGAATTGCAGTTGCCATTGGAGTTTTTGGTATCAATTCTGGGGCAGCGTTCGCGGCGGTAATTGGACCGCTAGTGGAAGTGCCGGTGCTGATTGGCTTAGTAAAGGTCTCGCTAGCTTTAAAAGATAAATTCTATCGAGCAGAAATATAAAGTCTTAGTCTGCCAGTCGTAGGAAAGTGGTGTATGTCGTGTGAAATAGCCGATTGAGGCCAAAAAAAACAATCTTAAAGCATGTACTTTAACTCTATTGATTTCGCGATCTTTTTGCCCGTAGTTTTAACTGCTTATTGGTTTATTGCAAGCGGAAGCCTGAGACAACAGAATTTATTAATTGTAATAGCTAGTTACGTCTTCTACGGTTGGTGGGATTGGAGATTTCTATTTCTAATTTTTTTTAGTAGCGTTTCAGATTACCTCATCGGAATTGGCCTTTCAAAGCAAGATAACCTTGTAAAAAGAAAATTTTTATTGTGGACAAGTGTTGTTCTAAACCTTGGTCTATTGGCGTTTTTTAAATACTATAATTTTTTCTTAGATAATATCATCTCCGCTTTCTCCTTTTTTGGTACGGAGATAACAGTTGACTCACTAAAAATCATTCTGCCTATTGGAATCAGTTTTTACACTTTTCAGTCATTGGGTTATTCAATCGATGTTTATCTCAGGAAAATTGAAGCAACGAGGGATTTAGTTGCGTTTATAGCTTTTGTTAGTTTCTTTCCACAGTTAGTTGCTGGGCCCATTGAGCGGGCAACTAACCTCTTACCACAATTTTATAGAAGAAGAACTTTTGACTATTCCGATGCTACAGATGGAATGCGTCAAGTTCTTTGGGGGCTTTTTAAGAAGATCGTGGTGGCAGACAATTGCGCATTGTACGCGGATACTATCTTCAATAATTCAGTTAACTATTCAGGGATGGCATTGGTCTTTGGCGCAATTTTTTTCGCGTTTCAAATTTACGGTGATTTTTCGGGTTATTCCGATATTGCAATTGGCACTTCACGTCTTTTTGGATTTAATCTATTGCAAAATTTTAATTTCCCTTATTTCTCAAGGAATATTGCAGAATTCTGGAGGCGTTGGCATATTTCTCTGACAACTTGGTTTAGAGACTATCTGTATGTTCCGTTAGGGGGGAGTCGACATGGTACCTTGGTACAAATGCGAAACACTTTCATCATTTTTATGGTGGGTGGGTTTTGGCATGGAGCGAACTGGACGTTTATCATCTGGGGACTTCTGAATGCATTTTACTTTTTACCGCTCCTATTGTGCAAAAAGAATCGAGACTATCTTGAAACTGTCGGAAGTAATAACTTACTTCCGAGCTTAAAAGAACTGCTTTTAATGATTATTACTTTTTGTCTTACTACTTTTGCTTGGATATTTTTTAGGGCAAAAGATATTAGTCATGCACTGCAGTATGTCTCTGGTGTGTTAGATATGCAAAATTTCTGGTTTGAAATAGAAGTGTGCAAAGAGTACTCGCCATTGCTGCTATTAATAGCAATATTTGTAGTTATTGAATGGTTAGGTCGAAATAGTCGCCATGCTCTGGAGAAAATGTCTGTAAGGTTATCTCGTCCATTAAGGTTCGTTGTATATTACTCAATTATCTTGGCCATTTTTTGGTTAGGGGGGCGTGAGCGAGAATTCTTATATTTTCAGTTTTAGGAAAATGAAAAAATTTATTGTTAATATTTCAATATTTTCTTTTTTTCTCGCAATTCTTGCGGTGATCTCCGATCTCGCAATCTCTTACATTCTGAAAAATTTAAATGAATATCCTGGTGAGTATGAAGTGATGAATGATATTTATGCAGGAGAAGCTACATCTGATCTGCTAATATATGGGAGTTCTAGAGCTTGGATTCATTTCGACCCTAAAATTTTAAGTAGTTCTTTACATCTTTCAACTTATAATTTGGGCATTGATGGACATAACTTCTGGTTGCAATATTTACGTCATCTTGAATATCTAAAATATAATGAAAAGCCTAAAAAAATTCTCTTGTCACTGGATATTTCTAGTTTAACAAAGAGAAAAGAACTATATGAGCAAAATCAATTTTTACCGTATATGTTTTGGAGTAGAGAAGTTCAATATTATACTTCAAGTTACATTGGGTATTCCAAGATGGACTACTACATTCCTTTGGCGCGATACTTTGGTAAGAAGAGTGTTATTAAATCGGTGTTCATGCAGTTAGTTAATGGTAATGAGGAAACTTTCAGAGATAGAGGATATAGAGGAGTAGATAGGCAATGGAATGTCAAATTAGAGAAAGTTAGAAGTACTAAAGAACCATATTACATTCGCATTGACCAGCCAACATTGGACCTTCTAGAGAAATTTATATCGGAGTGTCAGTCCCTAAATATCGAATTGGTATTTGTATACTCCCCGGAATACCTTGAGGGGCAGCGCGTTGTCACTAATAGAGAGAAGATCATGGAGCTGTACCGCGATCTTGCAAAAAAATATGACTTACTATTCTTGGACTATTCGAAAAGTGAGATTGGTAGGCACAAATCCAATTTTTATGATGCGTCCCATCTGAACAGCAAAGGATCAAATTTGTTCACTAAGGTATTATCCAATGATTTGAGCAATGACGGAACGGTTTCTAGTTCATCTATCGACTAAAAGTTAATAGTAGACTCTTCTGTCCGATTATAAACTGGGTATAGTTACGTTGCTTTTACAATATGGAACTTGTTTAGCTCATTGCTAATATTGAAGCTAAATAGTCATAGAAAATACGGACTTCGACGGGTAAATAGATTTCAGTGCGAAAGTTTACTCGGCTTTTTCAATTCGATGCTCAACTTTTCTTTCGACTAGGCCTAAGATGTGGCCATTGTGCCGTCGTCTCGATATTTAATTTGCATACCATTTAAAAAATTACGTAATACTTGATCATGACATTCACGAAAATGTTTATGGTCAGGTCTACGGAAGAAAGCGCTTAATTCGTGCTTGCTTAATTCGAAATCGACTAGTTCAAGGATAGCTAAGATTTCTTCGGCTTTTAAATTCAGAGCAATTTTCAATTTATTGAAAATCATGTTGTTGTTTATCCGTGTTTCAACTTCAGGAGCTTCACCTTCCTTTGGGCCACGGTTGTGAGTGATAAAACCATTTAAGAATGTTGCTAGATTTTTGTCGTTACAATTTTTGAAATCAGGATCTTCTTCTGATTTTAACCAGTCACTTACCTCTGACCGAGAAACGTCGAGGCCCGCTAATTTAAAAATATCTATCATTTTAGAATCGCTTAAATCAAAGCAATAGCGAATTCTTCTTAGTATGTCGTTGTTTGTCATCTGTTATGCCGTATCTTCTTTAATAAACTGATTTTAAGATCAGAGCGGTGCTTAGTAACTTATAGCAATTCTTAAAGCAAAAATCTAAGTGGATTAACTATAAATTTTAGGCACTTACCATTCGTGGTTTGGGGATATGTTTGTTAGATAGAGTTTGGGTACCGAATGATGTGTAGATGAGTGCGAGAGTTCAAAAGGTATGCCGTTACAAATATTTATCAACTATCGATATTACTCTTCATAACGCATTACGATCTTTTATACATTTGACCTAATATGAGGGTAAGCAGTTTTACAGGTTTTTCTTTAAACTAGAGGGTGATTACAGGTCGGATTTTTTAAGTCACTTGTAATCACCTTCTAGGTGGAGTTTATGTATTTGGCTCGTTGCCTCACACTATTTAGAATATTTTATTGGAGAGTAAGCATGAGAACTTTGTTTATCGTTTCGATTCTGACATTTGCGGTAAATATTGGCAATGCACAGGACGTAGACAAGCGGCCAGTTGTTTCATTCAAAAATATGGTTGTTGATCGAACAACAGAGGAAGGAGCTAGCTTCGAATTGAAATTCGTCTTCGCACGTACTCCTGACGCGGAGATTGTCGAATTTGCAAAGAAAATTACAGCTCGCATCGTCTTTGGGGATAGTCAAAGCACTTCTTTCATTGAAGTCCGAGAAAGTGGTGATAGTTTTCTCCGTTTAACCGTGCTAAGTCCAACAAGTGTCGCTAAGGCGAAAGTGAAAGCGTTTAACTATCCTTTTGAATTGAAATTGTCCGAGTGGGCGACCGAAGGATCTCCTGCATACGAAGTACATTTTAGATCAGGAGTCGATTTTAATCTTGCAGATTCGTTGGCGGAATATTTCCACGAAATTTGGCAAGTTAGCAATAAGAATGAAAATTCAGAAAAATGGATTCGACGCTGGGTAAACGAAAGACCAGTCAAAATTCTCTACATATTCTAGTTTTATTTAAAGTTTTTTAGAGGGGTTATTAACTGCGCACCCTCCGCACCTTTCATTTCATTAGGGACGAAATAAAAAGTTATTTACTATAATGGCCTTATTCCAATAAGGTATGTGTCTCAGTTTAAAACAACGAATCGGTGTTGGTGTTAGATAACTTTAAGCATAAGTCCAAGCTATTCAATACTAAAATTAGCCCCTTATCACATCGTGCTTGCCTTGTGATTAGACCTCTGAGTTAGCTTTCATTCAAAATTAGATTAAAACTTAGATATAGCTCGGGTACCGAATGGTATGTGGGTGGCTTCAAGACTGTCTTCATTAAACGTTAGGCAAAATTTCACTGTGCTCAATTTTATTTGACTATAAAAATGTAAGCATTTGGACTTGAAATGGGTAGTAGTTTTTCTCTTTTTTTAAAAAGGTTAGTCGTGATTATGATTGATAAACTCCTTACGGCTTTGGATAAAAATAATGGTTCTGATTTGCATTTAATTGTTGGTCTTCCACCATTTATTCGAGTTGATGGTTCTCTTCGTAAACTTGAAACAAATGAAATTTCTAGTCAGGTGATGGAAGGACTTGTAAAGTCAATAACTACTGACCATCATCAAGTTGCCCTTAGTCGCATGGATAGCGGTCGAAGTGTCAATTTTGCATTCGAATTTAGTGAAATGAGGTTTCGCGTAAATATTTGCGTTGCATCAGGTGAAAAGCGAGTTGTAATTAGAAGATTGCCAAGTAAGCTTTTAACATGCGGGGAAATCGGTCTTCAGAATGAAATTGTTGATTTGCTTTCCAGGGACCGCGGATTGATATTGGTCACTGGTGCGACTGGGTCTGGTAAAACCACGACTCTCGCAAGTATGATTGTGCATATTTCTGGCCATAGCGCAGGCCATATCACAACGATAGAAGATCCAATGGAGTATCGACTCCCTCATGGTAAAGGAGTCACGACGCAAAGAGAAGTTGGAGTTGATCTACCAGATTTTCAATCGGGGCTCGTAGAAGCTTTACGTGAAGATCCAGATGTTATTTTAATTGGTGAGATGAGAAACAAGGAAACGATGCAGTGTGCATTGACTGCCGCAGAAACTGGACACCTTGTCTTAGCAACTCTTCATACCTTTTCGGCGGCAAGTACTATCACTAGGATTGTGGACGCGTTTCCAGAGGGGGATCAATCGAGTATTAGAGCGCAACTTGCTTCTAGCGTTTTGGGGATTATTTCGCAAAAATTAATCCCCAGGGGGGATGGTGGCGGTGTGGTTGCGGCAATTGAATTTCTAGCTATTACCCCCGGTGTACAGTCGGTCATTCGTAGTGGAGATTTTCACAAAGTTCCAAGTCAAATTCAAACAGGTGCAAAATACGGAATGAGGCTAATGGATGAAAGTATTTTCAATCTTTGGACCCGAAAAGTCATAACCGATGAAAGTGCTTTGATGTCGGCAAAGAATCCGGAAGATTTGGCAAAAAGAATAGTTGAAGTTCGCAAGAATTCAAGCAACGCTTAGTGAGGTTATTAGAAGCATTCGAAAATAAGTGGAACTTTGTATCTTCCACTTATTTTTTCGATTCAGTTAAACTTGAGAAATCAACTACCCTTAAAATATCTTGCCAATATGTTGTGGTGTATGTAAGTGCAGTAGTGCCGTATCAATCATTGAGAAAAAATTAAAACTCTACAGTCTCGACTCGAAGAGTTACTATCGAACCAAAGATTCTTTCCGAATTCAAATCCCACATTTGAAGTCACATTTTACCCAGATGCTACATAATTAAGTTGAAAATACTCAAGTTAGGAGCCCCAAATCGTTCAATGTTTTGCGCATCTGAGTAGATTTATGACCATAGAATTAGCTACTTAGGTCTCTTGATCGTTGTTATGCTATGTAGAGTATAAGATAACTTTAAATAGGTGAGATTTTCATTGATTGTCACGTTCGAGTGTCGATTTTGAAGGTTTCCATTTTTTTAGTGAGGTTTTCACTTGGGTGGAGATTTACTCTTGGTCACAAATGGTTGGATCATGAATAAGTTTTTTACAGCTGCGGTAGTAGTGGTGATTTTCACTTCTTCGATTATTTTGCCTTGCTTCGAGTCCGAGGACAACATCTCGGCCAATTATTTGTCAAAGATGTTTGGCGATATCGACGATGGAAGGGAAAATGGTAGCGAGTTTGATGATCCGAACTACCGTTGGTTCGTCGACGATCGTAGTAGTTTGACTCAAGACAATGATTTTTTTAGGTCATTGGAATTAAGTGATTCATTTCGTACGTCGGGGAACGATTTGTTCATCGAGCTGAACGAGCAAAACAATCAGGGACGTCCAGTTCAGAATAAAATTGAAATCGAACGAGGTCGACTAAGTAGTCAGCTGGGTGTTTCGAAAGTGCGTGTCCTTCGATCACGAAACCAGGTATGGATGCAGATCGGCCGCGAATCCGCGTTAGCGGACATCTTAAGAAATAAAAAGGCACTCGATCTTACCAAGGAGCAGATCGAAATGCTGGACATTTTACTTTCTGATGAATCCGAAAGATCTAAATTGAGCGAATCAGAAGCGCAGTAACGTAAGGAAGAAGACGGTTTCGTTATGCCAAAATCAAATTCTGAAAACGACTCGTTTACTGAGCCGATGGATGAGGTGGATTTGAAAGATGTGTCTAGCACGCCTGTCGATACTGATGGCGAAAGTATTGATCCTCCAGCGAGTTCGCGAGAAAAAATCGAATCTTCAAAAAGTTCTGATGTGGAATCTGAATTGCTTAGGTTGCTAATCGAAGACAAGATGAAAGAATTCGAGGCTTTCGGTCAGTCGCCTTATCCAATTTTGTATCTGTATAACTAACCAAGTGCAAGGTTTATCATTCTAGGCGCAATTAAGATCAACTCAATTGCGCCTTTATCCATCTCAATTATGCAGATATTTTAGTTGCTGGTAGACTTCTTTTTGTTACATTTCGATATCTACAAGGTGAAAACTGGAAGGGTATTTCATAAGTTTCTTCCCAGCTTCTTGAAAGAAAAATAAATGTTAATGCGATCCTTGGCAGTGAGAGAAAAATTAATAGTCAACTACTTCATTTTGAAGAGAGCCTTCAAACTTCTTAATTATGCTTGATAACCAAATGACGCTGTCTTCGATATACGAAATTTCGCCATCAAGTTTTCTTAGAGCTCCACACGAAATACGGTAGGGTTGTTTGTCCTTTGTCCTCTCGATTGCTAGATCCTTGTTATCTAAAACAAACTTATCGGTGAATTGGAGGAATTCTTGACTGGTACCTTCTCCAGTTATTTGGTAACAACTAGGGTCGGATAGTTCAATTCTTGGATAAAGTCGATCTGTTTTTAACGTTGTAAATGCTTGACTACTTCGAACGCTTTCAAACACCATTCCGCTTTGGTCTGCCCAATCGTTTAGAAACGGTATTGAGTTTTGCAAAATTCTCAGGATTCTTTCCATTGACACATTAGACGTTTCTCGAAGTTTCTTATGCGCAACAAAGGCTAGACCAAGCATAATGAAAAAGGGGGATTTTATTTCATCGATTAGATAGTCCTCAAAAGATTGAGTTTTACCGAGAATTGCTTCAAGCTTTTCCCCGTTTTCCCGACGTTTCTTTAATTCATTTACCTGATCCATCTCATCACAATGCATTAGAACTTCAAGCTGCCAGTCAAATGAAAGTTGCATTACCATTTGATCCAGTTCCGCAAAGCTCCGTTTGTTCTTTTTAAGAGTACGAAGATGTCGTGAAGTAGATGAGATCGTATTCAAAGAGGAAGCACCAATTGCCGCAAAGAAGCCAAAGGGCCCTCGATTAAAAAACTTAGAATAGAATAATGGAGGTCTTAAACTTCCGTCTTCTCCGATTAGTCCAAGTTCCGGAGATGTTGATCTCTGTGACTTACTTACCTCCCAAATTTGACCAATCATCTCCCATGTCTGAGGTCTTTTTTCGCGTTTGATTAGCATGTTGGGAATCATGCTAATCTTTGCAAAAGGACATTTAGAAGGGGGATTTTGTGGAAGCATTGGAGTTTTTTTTCTCAATTCAGAAAAAAACCATTCAGTAGTGCTTCCGGTATAAGGTGAACTGATAGACAAAGTGGGACGCGCATTCTTTTTGCTAGACATCTTTAACCTTTGATTAAAACCTTTTAGTTCTCACTGCCAGAATAGCGAATAGTCTAAAACTATTCGCCATTCCGTTCTCGCGATATTTAATTCGATTTTTAAAGAGCTTGAAATATTTAGCGCCTTGTGCGCGATTGTATGCAAAATGTAATCTCTATTTGGAATATCTTTAAGAGTTCTTGAAAGGAGATTTTAGACTTAAAAGTTGAAGGTACTTTCTTCCGTGTTATATTGAGATAAATGCTTTTAAGCTGAGACCTTGCATACGCTAACCTAAATTTTTACATCTTATATGGGTGTATGGGGAAAGTAAATTTTTAGAATCTTCTACCTGCTGCTAATACGTGGTCAGTCGGTCATTAAGTATTTGCAATAGCTTAATAAAATTTATTGCTCTGCGAACACTCGCTGATAATCGTGATATTTATGTTTATAAGCTCGATGTAGTGAAATTTGTTGAAATTATTCCGAATCGTGATGTGATTATGAAAAACTAAGTGGTCAGAAAATTGATTTTAGTTGGTATGTTAAATTACGGGTATATTTGTTATGAAGCATGATAGATATAGATTTTTTAAACTTGAATCTAAATCCTAAGCAATTAATAAATTTAAAATTTTGAATTTGAGTAGATGCGCAAATATGCGAACCGTGGAAACCTCTTCCACGGTTCGGTGAATGGTTCACGCTTATACTGAAAGGTTTTAAAAATGTTAGGATTTTCACCTCTACTCTCGGGATACGTTAAAATTCAGGGGAGCCATGTTTGGGCTGATTTGCTTGCCTCTAGTGATAGGCTAATTGCCTCTCCTCGGTATTTACTTGATGGTGGACTAGTCTGGCGACTTGAAATTGAAACTTCAATCAACTACCAGTGGAACGTTGCTGCTCGATGGGTAAATAGGAGTAGATATTTAGAAACAGAGCGGTCACCGTCTAATCAAGAACTGATAGACGCTGTTGTTAAGGCTAAAAGAGAATTCCCCGAAGATTTTGCTGACAAAAAGATTCCTGATCCAGTTTTTAACTTTGAGAATCAAATTGAAGTTCAAAACATGGAAGAGTTTGTTAAGATGGTAGGTCAAGACAGTCTTGCGATTAACGAGATGATTCTCTCTCACCTACGACGGGACGTGTTGATTTCAGAAATATCCCCAATTGACCCAGTTTATCCGTGGGAAATAAATTATTCTCATTCTGAAAGACAAAAGTTTTTAATGTTGGAGCTTTCGTTGCCAAGTCGAACTTCACCGAGAAGGAAATTTACCTTCTCGGTAGAAATTGCTGTTGCAAAATGTGATGGTCTCCGATTGGCAGAACTCGATAGATTCTTTATCTCAAATGATGTCGGCATTGTCGCGGCAGAGAAAAGGAAAGTCTTTTTGACTGCACTTGCTGACTCACATTCAACAACTTACCTTGAAGACTTTGAACGTATTTCAGAGCTAGTTCGTTCGACCGCTGAGAAAATCCGCGAGGATGCAGAAGAGACAAGGACTAAGTATCGTAAATCTGAAGTACGTAGACTTAGAGAAAATATTGAAATCTTAGAAGGTGCTCAAATGGAGAGTTAATCAAGAATGATTGGAGATAGTTTTTTTGACCATTCGCTAACCTTTTTTTTCTTGATAAAATCGGAAGCCATTCGCCTTTTAACTATCAATACCCTTTGTCGATATTCACAATATTTAGCAATGTTTGATTGTCTTTAAATCTCTCACAATTCTCAACGAAAAATTTCATCGAATCGTCTAACCATCCTTCATTTTGATCAGTTGAATGTGGGGAAATTAGGACATTTTTAAAATGCCATAATGGACTTGTGGGATCGAGCGGCTCTTTATTGAAAACGTCTAGTGCTGCTCCTTTTAAGACATTATTTTGCAACGCTTCAATTAAATCGCTTTCGTTTACAACGGGTCCTCTACCGATATTGATAAACACGGCAGATTTTTTCAAAAGAGCCAGATTATCTTTGTTGATGAATCCTTTTGTTTCTGAGGTAAGCGGTGCTGCGCAAACGAGATAGTCCGATTTTTTAAAAAGCGTATCCACTTCATTGAGTGGCACTACTTGATCAAGATGCGGATCGTTTTGTGAGAGCGCTTCATTTTTACGTGTTGCAATAACCTTCATTCCAAGTGCGTTCGCTCGTCTTGCAACGGCTTTGCCGATTTCCCCATAACCAAATATTCCAATTGTTTTTCCCGAAATCAATTGGTTTTGAAATGGTTCCCAGTTAGATGCTTTTTGGTTATTTAATAGCCGAGGAACATCTTTTGCGAAGTAGAGACAAGCTAGAATTGCAAACTCTGCGAGAGGTTCTGCGTAAATTCCTTTGGCATTCGTTAAGACAAGTGGGAACTGTTTTAATTCTGGATATATTAAAGAGTCAACACCTGTCCACAGGTTGTGAACCCATTCAATGTTCGGGTTAGCCGCTAGGGCTCGTTTCAGAGCTTCGCGGTTAGTACCAAACTTGCATAGTAAGAGGATCTTAGCGGTATTCGCATTCTCTTCGAGAGCTTTTAAGTCTTCGACAAGTATAATGTTAAATCTATCGTTTAGTGAATCTAAGATTCTTAATTCAGCACGATCTTTGGACGAATATACGAGTATGTTCATTAAATTGTTATACTTTAAGAGAGGTTTAATAGTTCGTTCTATCTTGGGATGAGAATCGGGTGGTATTTTTACCAATTCAATAGTAAAGCTAATAGGTTCTTAGATAAAATACAAATCGAGAACAGAATTAAAAATGCTTAGTTTATTTAAAGAAAAAGTTGAAATTTTATATCCAACTATAGCGATTGTCGCTCTGTTGGGGATCATGTCCTCGGTTATCTTAAGATTTACCCTGCCGGAATATTCGGAAATTCCTTTATTTATTGTTCTGGTCGTTGGCGGGATACCGATTTTACTCGGGCAATTGGTAAATGTTTTAAGGTTTAATTTCAGTTCTGATATTTTAGCCGCAATATCAATTGTAACGGCATACCTACTTTCAGAAAATCTAGCAGCGTCTTTGGTTATACTGATGCTTTCGGGGGGTGAAACCTTAGAGAGGTACGCATCGGGTCGAGCTTCAAAAGCGCTTACCGCGTTTATTAAACGCTTGCCTAGTAAGGTCAAGAGGCTAGAAGGCGATATCCTTAATGAGGTGAATGTCTCCGACATTGCTGTCGGCGATGTTTTTTCTTTTGCACCCCACCAAATATCACCATTTGATGGAATAGTTGAGAGCGGGAAGGGCTCAGTTGACGAGTCTCTTTTGACGGGCGAACCCTATCAAGTTTCAAAGGTTGCTGGATCTAAGATCGTTTCGGGTTCGGTAAATGGCGAGGCCGCATTGACAGTGAAGGTTACAACAATTGGAAAAGATACCAGATATCAAAAGATTCTTGGGGTGATGCAGGAGGCGCAAGCCAAAAAGCTTAAGCTGCGACGCCTCGGTGATCAACTAGGTGCGTGGTATACACCATTTGCCTTAGTGCTTGCTGTAGCGTTTGCGTATTATGAAAACAGCGCTATTACATTTCTTTCAGTAATAGTGGTTGCAACACCCTGCCCGTTAATAATAGCCATTCCCGTTGCAATTATCGGAGCTATTTCAAGAGCTGCGGAACGTGGAATTTTAATCCGAGACCCTGCCATTTTAGAAAGCATCTCCAAGATCGATACGGTATTTTTTGATAAGACTGGAACTATGACTTACGGTGAACCAAGTCTTAATGAAATAGTTTTACTAGATGAATTAGCGGATAAAGATAAAATTATTCATCTTTTAGGAAGCTTAGAACAATATTCGACCCATCCTCTTTCAAAGCCAATTTTAAAATATTTTAAAGATCGTGACATCTCTCTAATCATACCAGATGTATGTGAAGAAAAAGCAGGTATCGGATTGATTGGTAAATTTAAAAATGACGAGGTTGTCGTTACGAGTAGAAGAAAAGCAATTGAGCTTTTTCAAGCCTCCGCTTTGCCAGAAAAAACAATCGGACTTGAGGCACTTGTTATATTTAATAGTAAGCCAACCCTTTTAATTACCTTTACTGATAAGCTTAAAAAGGGTGGAAAGGAAATTATTGAACACCTTAAAGAGAAGCATGGCGTAAAGCGAATTGTAATTCTATCAGGAGATACCGAAGAAGAAGTTCGTAATTTAGCAAATGATGTTGGTATTAATGAGATTCAAGCGAAGCTTTCACCGGAAGATAAGTTTAATATCGTGCAGAATGAAACCAAGGCTGGGCATACGATGTTTGTTGGAGACGGGATTAATGACGCTCCTGCTCTATCGGCCGCATCAATTGGAATTGCTTTTGGCACAGGCTCAGAGATTTCATCCGAAGCCGCTTCTGCGGTAATTTTAGACGGTAAGTTAGGAAAGTTGGATGAGTTATTGCATATTGGAAAGTCAACAAGACAAATCGCATTGCAAAGTGCGGTTGGCGGAATGGCTTTAAGTATTGTAGGAATGTTTTTAGCTGGCTTTGGTATCCTTAACCCAGTAACTGGCGCTATCGCCCAAGAGGTTATAGACGTGTTTGCGGTACTAAATTCTCTTAGAACAAGTTTTATCAAAACAAAAGATAAAGATTTAATTATCTAGCTAGCAAAAGCGTAACTTCTAACGCGACAACAGTTACATTAATTTTTTAAAGGTTTGGCTGACTCTGTTTGCTAGCCACATTAGTTTTTCGAAGATGGTGTTAAAAACATTTTAAAAGCAATTAAGATTAATAATAAACTAAATAAAAGCCTCCCGTATGTTTATGGAAGGCTATTAACATTCGTACATGATTAGCTAGTCAATTTTAAAATCAAATTCGTACTTCCTATCGGTATCATTGAACCTACATTAAAGCGTTCAAATTGTTCAGCGTCATTACGGTAGGAATCTATCGCATCTCGTGGTGCTGCAAGAATATCGTCTAACAGATAGAAAATTTTGAGATTCCTACTTGAGCCTCTAAGGATCTTGCCCAAGAATGAAATCGATTGTTTGCCAGGAATCCAGCAAATATTTCGAGATCTACCTAGGTCTTGAAGCGAGGTAACTGATTCAAATGCGAAACCAACATGTTCGGGAGAAAGAAAACTTTTACCCTGTTCTCCATGAATAAATATATTACGGTAAAGCAGACTGTCTGTTAAGACGGTGACTTTTGAGAGATCCATTCCATTGCCAGCGAATTCGTTTAGCCATTGTTGCACCTCGCGCAAAGATTTACGACAGGTCACGTCTATAACTATTTCACCTGGAACTCTTTCTAAGAAAGCTGCCAAACGTTCATGTAAAAGATCTTTATTGGGATTCGGTTCGAGGTCGAACTCGATGCCCCATTCGATATCGATAGAACTCAAATATTTCGGGATAGTAATGTCCCCGATATTTTCAAAATCATGCAATACAACCTTCATCTAAGTACTCCGAAAAGCGAGCCTAGAAATAAAACCTTGAATTTAAGAGTATTACAAAAGAAAATGAGAGTAAATAAAGCAGTGACTTTTATAAATAAGTTTATTCTTAACGCTGATCTATATTAAATGTGTAATGAGTCTGTTGTTGTGTCGTCATAGACAGTACAGATGGGAATAAAGATTATGAAATATATTTGGATTTTAATATGTTCAATCATGACACCTTTTACTCTGAGGACTGCCTCTGCAGAGGGTGTTAAGAACTCAAGTTCATTTTATGATCAAACTTTAAATTCGTTGCGAGGAGAACCGATAGACTTTAAAAACTATCGAGGCAATGTGTCTCTAGTTGTAAATACTGCAAGTAGATGTGGGTTCACGTCACAGTACGAGTCACTTGAAAATTTATTTAATGAATTTCAGCAGGAAGGTTTTCAAGTTCTAGGGTTTCCTAGCAATGATTTTGGTTCTCAAGAGCCAGGTTCAAATCAAGAAATAGCTGACTTTTGTAAGCTAAACTATGGAGTGACTTTTCCGATGTTTGAAAAAATTTCGGTTGTCGGCGAAAACAAACATCAGGCCTATAAGATCTTAACGGAATATTCGGATAAGAAGTTAAGCGGTGAGATAGGATGGAATTTTGTAAAGTTTTTGGTCGATAAAAATGGTGTCCCTCGAGTACGTTTTA
>CAYYIQ010000058.1:0-15453 GCA_964472005.1 uncultured Bdellovibrionales bacterium
CGGCTCAGAAGGTTACTGGTTTGAATCCAGTCGAGGTCACTAAAGCTTGAAAAGCTCGTCGATTGGCGAGTTTTTTTGTTTTCAGTCTTTTAAAAAAACTGATTCTCCATTGGTAGATTTTAGCTATAGAACTGGTTATTGGCTTGGTGATCTTACTGCCAAATTCCAAGACGGAACAGTCATAAAAAAAACAGCGGAAAAATTTTTAGACTATCAAAACCTATATTTTTTCTGTGAAGAAAAATGTCATAGTTGTCACGATCATTTTGGATATCAATCTGATATTTCAGCAGGTGATATTTGGAATTATAATAGATTCAAAAAGAGTCCTCAATCAACTGCATTGATCTGCAGAACGGAAATAGGAGAGTTATTGGTAAACAATACGTTTAAGGCTGGTAAAATACACTTAGAAACTGAATCAGCAAAAGAAATACTTGACGGTCAATCTCGGACTCTGCCATTTCATTACAATACATCTGCGAGGTCTGTGGTGGGAAGATTGTTTGGATTTAGAGTAAAAGACACTGTGAACCAAAAAATATATTGGAATATGTATATTGTAACTTTTATGGCGTTATTTAACGACTATTGTTCACGAACTCGATTAGGTAGATCTATTATTTTTTTAATACCGAACAAAATAATTAAACTTTATCTGTATGCTTTTAAATTACTTGAAGTCTTGAAAAAATGAGCAAAAATTTAGTCTTTATTGGCGCAACTATTTCTGGAAATAAGGGTTCAGAGATGATGCTCTCCACTAGCATCGGAGAATTTAGAAAAATTTATCCAAAGGGACAGTTCTATATTTTTTCCTACTATCCGAAAGATGATCTAAAGCTAATTTTTGATACAAGTAATATCAAGATAGTCAATGCAACTCCCTTTTTGATTTTAATGCTTCATTCTACGAGAGGCTTTTTAAACTATCTAGTGAGGAAGTTGAAACTGGAATGGCTATTTCCAAAAATTTCCTGGTTCAAAAATCACAATGTCTCTGCAATTATAGATATCTCCGGAGAATCTTTTAACGATTATAATATTCTCTATCTTCCATATAAAATTTTGTGTGTTTGGTTAGGTGTTCTAAATGATGTTCCGGTCTATAAACTCCCACAAAGTATGGGGCCATTCAAAAAAGGAATAAACAATTATTTTGCAACAATGTGCTTGAAGAGATGTCAGCGCATATACGCAAGAGGGCAGATTACGGCTGATCATTTAAGTATGCTAGCAATACCAAAACACAAAATACAGATGGCGACAGACTTAGGTTTTGCCTATCAATCTAAGTATTGCTTGCTACTAAAAAAATCCACAGAAGTGAAAGAAATTGTAGAAGATCTTGTAAATATTAAGAATAGTTCTTCTAATAAAATTGTTGCAATTCTCCCTAGCGTAGTAAAGCTCTCGATGGATGGTAATTCATATTTAGGTCAGATGTACTCACTTTTGGATTATATAATGAAACTGGACTATCAGATAGTCATATTGCCTAATGCTTTTAGAGATAATGTTAGTTCCTTACATAACAATGATTATTCTTTAATTGAACATTTGCACCAATATGTGAAGAGTGTGAGTAAACGTTCTCCAACTTCGGTATTGTTTTCTTGTAGCACGGAAGATATTAGATCAATAGTTGGAATATCTGACCATATTATTACTTCACGCTTTCACGGAATGATTAATGCCCTTTCGCTTGGAAAGGCACCACTAGTGCTTTCATGGAGTCATAAATATTTCGAAATACTTGACAGCTTTGAGTTGAATTGGTTAGACATTGATAACTATGTTGAGAAAGAAGAGCTCGTAGCCAAATTCGAGAAATTAGTTTCTCAACAGGAGTATTATGATCATCAAGTTGCTCTTTTCCAGAGTAAGATGAAACTAGAAGCCTCCCAGATTTTCCATGATATTAGCGCTCAGTTATCTGATCAAGAATAATTTTTCATTTTTTAGTGGGCCTACCAAGTAAAACAAATAAATCTTCGTAGTTGAGGTCTATTCTCTTGGTTGAAATTTAAAATTCTTCTGAAGATGTAATTGGAACGGGGACTTCCAATAGATGTTAACCATCTCAAATTGATTTGATTTAATGTTTTTAACTTTTTCACACCAAGATAACTTTTTTAAACTAGAATTAAGGATTAATTTTTTCGAGATAATAAACATAAAATTGGTTAACTTGTCGCAACGTATCATGTAATAGCTTTCATCTTTTGCTGCAATAAAAAGACGGTATTTAATTTCTTCGGAACTCAGTTGTTTTGATAGTATGACTTTGTCGTCACTTAATGCTGAAATGAAGCTATTTTGCGCATTTACAATTTTGTTCCAGCTGAGAGCATTTGTTGGATTTTTCTTTGAGTCTAATGACGATTTGAAGTTTTTGAAATTTTGCTCGATGTCACTAAGGTTATTCGGTTTAAAACATGTGATTAATACGAGCGCTATGATGCCGTATCTGATGAAGTTTTGAGATCTCAGTGGGAATAATTTTAGTGTCCAATGTTCGATAAAATAGAAAATACAAATCGCTATTAACGGATATGCTGGCAGAAGGTACCTTTCGTAAAAGGTAAAAAGTGGGGTAATTGGGTTTATCGATTTTACCGAAAAAGTTATAGTAAGAAGAAAAGATAATAGTGAAATGCAGCATAAAAGAAATCCGATGTCACCTTTCTTATTTAGGAAATACCTAAATAAGTAGAGTGAAGCTATCATTGCAGAAATTAGAAAGACAAACTTTTCTAAACCAAAAATTGCATACCTCTCAAAAAGGGTAGCTAGCCCAGGCCCTGATAATACGTCCAGAAGACCTGATTTATCATAGGTAATTCTTAATATTCCTAGGCGTCCCGCATCTACTCCAAATAAGTGTTTGAAGACGATAACTTCCAATATTAGATACATAGAAAATCCAACTATGAAAACGATTAGCGAATTTCGCTTCTTAGCTATGAAAAGTCCAATAAGAAAGGCTGGCAGGAATAAAAGTGCAAATTCTTTTGTTGCGTAACTTAAAATAAAGAAAAGTATAGATAAGTAGAGACTGGTTTTTATTCTTTTCCCCGTCCTGGCATGTTCAATAAGAAAAAGTAATGCCATATTTATGAAGGACGTAAATAGTAAATCCGCCATTGCGTCGCCTTTGGTTTGGAGAGCGGGGAATATTACGACGAAAATTGCGCATGGCAAAGATTGAATATAACCTTGATAGCGATGACTACTAAATACTTTCAACGCCAAAAAAAATGTGGATAAGACAACGGAGATATTTAAAAAAACATATATTAAAATCATTCGCTGGATTGGGTGTATGTCGAAGGGGATAAAATCACCGTTAAAAACTCGACAGAAAAGGATTATCGGATATCTAACAATTCTGTGAGATCCAACGGTCAATTTTGCGTTGTTGTATAGGTCGAAATTTATAGAGTATCTTAAGTAATGAAAATCATCATATGAACCCCAATTCGGGGTCAATATTAATAGGTGTGTAATGGTAAAAGGAATAATAAGTGCGAGACATAAAAATAGAACAAAATACTTTTTCATAGGGGAAAGAAGTTTTATTTTCTATTTAAAACAAGGTTTGTAAATTTAGTCTTTGTGCGAAACAATAGATTTACTGGGTTAGAGATTGATGGTTTGATGCATAGGTAAACCAAATCTTTTTTATTAGTCTCTTTTTCTCAAAATATGAGTATTTATTTCTAACCGTTCTATTTAGTTATCACAAGCTAAAATCGAATATAAAGAAGTACGAGATTTCCAGATTTTAACCGAGCTTAATCTTCACTATCATATTCAATTTTGAGACTGAATAAGCTTTTTGTAGATCGAAGTGCTAAGAATATTGTCGTGCTAAATTCTACGAATAAAAATTAATTAATCGTAGAATTCTTAACCCATGCAGCCTTTGCATCCTGAAGCTTCTGATATGCCGCTATCAGTGAAGTATGCATCTTAAACCCCTCTAATTTATCATTCGCCTGCGGTAAATCAAAGAACACATTCTCACCAGCCAACATTTCAAAGGCTCTTTTAATAATTGCTTCACCATACATCTGATTTAAATTTTCTATGAAAGATTCGTAACTCACTTCAGCTTCTTCCATTGCCAAAAGTGTTTCTAAGCAGCGAAAGGTTTTTTCTAGGTCACCGGAATGTTTTACGATGTTTGTCACGAAGCGGATGTGTTCAGCTGCTTCGTCCTTTTTACCGAGCGCTAATGCCATGCGAGCCTTTACTTCACCCACACGCAAGTGGCTCCACAAAGTACCTTTATCTCCAACTACTCCAACTAATTCAGAGATTGGCGTGTAGTCTGAATGATCTTGCTCAACTAGTTCTTCATATATTTTTTCAATATCTTCTTTTGATGTGCCATGAAGGTTTAAGAGTGTTCGACGAAGGTGAGTTCCTTCATTATTGTTCGTCCATTTTAAATCATCGAAAGGGTAGATTTCCGAAATACCAGGGACGTGAACTCGACAGGCATAAACTCCAAGATGTTGATGATCCGCGATGTAGACTTGCTGTCCCATATCATGAAAAATTTTTAATAAATGTTCAAACTCATCCTCTGTTTTTCCAGAGAAATTCCAATCACAGAATTCATAATCAGGATTCTTGGCAAAGAAGTTCCAGTGAACCAAACCATTAGAGTCTGTGAAGTGTTCGACTAGGTTTTGATTACTTCCTACTTCTTCTAAATCAAGGCTAGGATTTTCAAAAACATTTAATTGATCGAGAGAGCGTCCTTGAAGTAATTCAGTGAGTGTTCTTTCAAGTGCAACTCCGAAGTTTGGATGAGCTCCGAATGAAGGGAAAACACCTCCGTCTGCAGGATTGATTAGGGTAACATTGATTACCGGATAACGTCCCCCTAAGGAGGCATCTTTTAACAAGACAGGGAATCCATGTTCCTTTAGTTTCGCGATAGCTTCTAGTACAAGTGGGTAGCGTTCCAAGACCTCTTGAGGAATATCTGGCATCGAAATCCCCTCGGAAATTATCTTGTTTTTTGCGTAGCGCTCAAAAATTTCTGAAAAAGCTTGGACGCGAGCTTCACTCGCAGTATTACCTGCGGACATGCCATTAGAAACATAGAGGTTCCCGATTATGTTAACAGGTATGTAAACAGTTTTTTTGTCTGACTGCCTTACGTAAGGTAAAGCACAAACGCCTTTGCTAGGGTCACCTGAATTTAGGTCATATAGATCGCCGTGATGAAGCTCGGAGTCTTCATCGAAAATCTTACGACAATGATCATCTAGTAGATCATCAGGCCAACTCTCAGTTGCCTCGAACCAGCGTTCATTAGGATAATGTACAAATTCTCCAGTGGCGTGTTTTTCGCCCAAATACCAATCAGCAAAAAAATAGTTATTTGCAAGCCTCTCATAGTATTCACCCAAGGCTGAAGCGAGAGCGGCTTTTTCGGTCGATCCCTTGCCGTTTGTAAAACACATTGGACAATCCTTGTCTCGGAGATGAACTGACCATACATTTGGAACCGGATTCAACCAAGAAGCCTCTTCGATGTTAAACCCAAGCTCTTTAAGACCTTTTTGCATTTTGTTGATCGAGTCTTCGAGAGCGGCGTCTTTGCCGGTAATAAACGTTTTCATGTATGCCTATGGTTAGCTTGAATTTTTGTAACTTCTATAAATGATAATCCATTACTACAAATTTAAAAAAAAATCGAAGTGAAGAGATGGATCGATCAGCTAAACCACCATTAATCTTATAAAAGACTAATTTGAGGACAATTGAATTGTTAGGCTTTTGATACATTTTTAAACGATTCCCCGGCTACAACACAAGAAGGACCGTCATTATGTAGTTCGGTGAGTACAACCAATTTAATAATATGATATATTACAAACAGCTATATAAAAAATTAGGGAAAGACTTGATGACTCCATTCCAGTAATAGGATGTGGAGTTATTAAGTCGTCAGAGGATTCTTGGATGCTTCAAGATGCGGGTGCGGCATGCATGCAGATATACTCCGGACCAATTTATCGAGGTCCAAGTCTTATATCTGAATGTGCTCAAAGTTGGAGAAGAAGCTGTTGAGTTAGTGATTGAAGCCAAAGAAAACAACGATCATCTTTTTTTGAATGAATCGGCTGACTTACTGTTTCACTTTTTAGTTTTACTCCAGGCAAAAGGTTTCAAATTAGAAGATGTAATCAATGTCCTGCGCGAACGTAGATAGGAACTATCATTTTAAAGGTGTTAGAAGTTCAATTCGAGAGAATTGTTCGGCAGTGCATCCTTGTTGACAGCCGATGGTACTGCTTGGGCGTAGTTTGCCGTTCCTCTCGTATAGGAAGTTTATTAAAACCAGTTGCTTATCTTCATTTTGTCCTCTCGACTCAACTAAAAGATCATTTATTTTTAGTCACTAAATCAAAAGTACCTAGTAGAAGTGATATTTAGCCTTTGAGTCTATTGTCCCCCAAATTTTCCAAAACAGCGAAAATTTGAATATTTTAGTTTTTTTAAGCAACACCTTTGAAAGTTATACCCATAATTATCTCTAGTTAATTAATTTTTTAATCCAAGATTGTAAGGGATTGTTTTTATGTATACTTTCAAAAATAAGCTTAATTCTATAGCTTTAACTGTGGGATCTTTTGTTCTATTCAGCTCGACTCCAGCGTTGGCAACTCAATTTAATTATCTCGTTAAAGGGAATGTTTCTGCACCGATTATGGTTGAACTTAATGGTAACACCATTAATCCAGGTAATGCGACCTATTCTTTAGATTTCGATAGTTCGAATGTAAAGTTAACCTATGATGATGTCGCAGGTACGATGTCAATCACAGGTTCTGTCAATGGTCAGACAACGTATTCTAACTATGATCCAAATGTTCAGAAACTTAGCAATTATCATTTTGCAGTAGGGAATTATGAGTATGAATTAGATATCCATGCTTCTAATCCAATTGCGAGCCGAACTACGGGGGGCACTCAGTTTGCCTTTGGTATGCAAGACGCGGGTAAGGTAACAGTTAAGAATGCACCAGCAAGCTTTTATACCAAATCTTATTGGGATGACGAGTCAAGTGTTATCCTAAAAAATGATAAAGATTTTGCTTTTGCTGTATGGGTTGACCCAGCAAATTCAAATCAACTAATTGGTGAAGGTTGGGTTGCTTTAATGTCTGGATTCTTAGGGATTGGAAATGGAACTCGTTGGGAATTTGGAGCTAAAAATGCAAACCTAAATTGGAATTTTACTCTGGTGCCTACCGACGGAACTGCGGTTCCAGAACCATTGACAGCCGGCTTGCTATCCTTGGGGCTTTTAGGAGCGAAATTTAGACGCAAAAAAGTAGCCTAGACTTTTTACTGATGTTCATAAAAAGGCTAGGGTCTAACAACCCTAGCCTTTTTTTATTGTGTCGCAGGCTTGTCTAATTTGCATGCCGCGATTGCTTCTGCTTAGGAGTGGTGTTCTTTCTGGCCAGTCGAGATAACATCTAAATCAATAGTTATATTTTGATCTGAGAGTTTGCCCGAGCGGTCACCGGCAATACTTAATAAAGATCTTCATTCAGTTCGAAATGAGTTAACAGACTTAGGTAGTTGTTTGGGATGTCGTCTTGAGATAGATTTTTTATAAATTGTAATCCCACATAATAGTTAATTACGTATGAAACATTTGACTCGTCACCTTGAGTTTAATATCCCTGAGAGAATGGGGTTTTTAAATATCACACATACTATTCAGGATCTTGTAGACGAAAGCGAAATTCAAGAAGGGTTCTGTCTGGTAAATGCGATGCATATTACGGCTAGCGTGTTTATAAATGATGATGAACCCGGTCTACACCATGATTACAAAAAATGGTTAGAAAAACTTGCACCGTTCGATGCAAGTTCTGAAACCTATCAACATAATCTTTCTGGCGAGGATAATGCGGATGCTCACATGAAGCGTCAAATTATGGGAAGGGAGGTAGTCGTTGCGATTACGCAAGGTGTTCTGGATTTTGGACCTTGGGAGCAAATTTTTTACGGTGAATTTGATGGAAAGCGGCGGAAGCGAGTATTAGTGAAAATTATAGGCGAGTAAGCGAGGCATTATTATCTCTTTCGCTCTGAGTGGTTGAATATCACTTAATATAAGCCTAGATCTAGATTTATTATATTTTGTGTTAAAATGTCAGAACGTCTAATTATTCAACAATCAGTTTATGCTTGCTGAGTTGGTTGAAAATTACTAAAAGGTCTTTTGTCGCGTTCTTTTGTACACTAAAAATATGTTTTATACGAAATGGATTTAATGAAGTATCTCGCCCTGTTCCTTTTTGTCCTATCAATTGTTGGATGTAGTTCTCACGGAAATATGATTCAAAGCACTGGTACAGGGGTTGTCCTAAAGGGCGATAATTATAAGATGATTAAAACAGGTGCGAGAGGTGAAAGTTATGGCTTTTATCTTTTTGGACTCATTCCTGTTGTTTCCCCTAGCTTTGCAGATGCCAAAGAGAGTCTGTATGAATCCGTCGGTCAACGGCTTGAAGGTCGCTCAATTGCACTTGCAAATCAAACTGAAGATAAGGGAACGGTTTGGTTAGTTCTATTTTCTGTTCCTAGTATCACCATTACTGCGGATGTTGTTGAATTTAACAAGACAATTGAAGAACCTACTATTTCAAATTAGTACGTAAATTAATCCGTATCGAGACTTGCTGCCTAGATACACGCATCGATGCTTCCAGTTTCAAGTCCTTTGGTAAATGCTTGCATTCTTTCTTTTGAACTTCCGTGGGTAAAACTCTCGGGATTTACTCTTTGCCCAGCGCGTCTTTGTAGATAGTCATCACCGACAACTGAGGCAGCTTTCATCCCTTCTTCAATATCTCCACTTTCAATTAGGTCACCCCTGCGTTGTGCTTGGTTCGTCCAAATTCCCGCAAAGCAATCAGCTTGCAATTCAAATTCAACCTGCAACAGGTTTTTCTGTTTGGTAGATGCCGATGATTGTTTTTCTCTTAATCGAGTTGTAATGTTTAATAGTGTTTGGATATGGTGTCCAGTTTCATGTGCTAAAACGTACGCTAGTGCAAAATCTCCCCTTGCACCAAGACGTTCCAGTTCATTTATAAAATCTAAGTCTAGATAGATTTTTTGATCGCCTGGACAATAAAATGGTCCAGTTTCTGACGCCCCATATCCACAAGCTGTGTTGGTGCCAGCTCGGTATAAAACTAATGTAGTTGGTGAGTAGGGTATGTTTCTTTGCTTAAGTTTTTCATTCCATGTTGATTCAAGGTCTGCAAGTACCACTGATACCATTTTTGCATAGTTATCACTCAATTGTTTTTCGTCCTTGCTCATTGGCCTTACAGCATCTGAACCACCGACGGACATTTGGATAATTTTACTAACAATTGTAAATGCTGTTTTCGTATCTCCAGTATAAACTGTGTAAATCCCTAATCCGAATACCAAGGCTGCTAACATCGGACCAGAAAACTTAATTCCACGACCTCCTGTTGACGAGGATCGCCTATCTTCAATATTGTTACTTCCTTTTTTGCCTTTCCATTTCATATAAAATCCTGAGTGTTTTAAATTAAGCTTGCAAATCTATCTTAAGGTGACTTCAATATTTGTAGATTCTCTCTATTTTGAGCTAGGCACGTACCTTTCTCCGCTTGCGCCTGATTCATGATATTCCGCATCTTGATTTACTAGCCAGATATCAAATAAGTTCTTATTAGCAAGAATGTTTTTTGCAGTTAGAATTGCGGTCATCATTGAGTGGTCTTGATTGTTATACTTGTGCATTCCATTTCTACCTACTAGATGTAGGTTTGGGGCTTCTGAATTTAATCGAGTTTTAATTTCATCGACTGTTTTTTTATAAGTTTGATCGTATACTGGATAAGCTTTTTCTTGTCTGACTACATAGCCATTTTTAATTTGTTCAAACTTAACAAGGCCAATTTTTAAAAGTTCATCTTTTGCCAACTCAATTAGTTCTTCATCAGACTGGTTCCACAAACTATCGTTTTGGTGACAGAAATATTCTAAACCGTAACAAGTTTCACTCGGGTTCGGAACCATTTCGGGAGACCAAGCCTTATAATTTTGGATTCGTCCAACTAATACATCTGGATCGTGAATATAAATCCAGTTGTCTTCAATCGCCGAAACATCCTCTACGACAATCGCAACTATTAAAAAATCTCTATATTTCAATTTTTGTCCAAGCTGCAAGGTTTCGATCTCGATCTTTTTTAGTAGTGAAGTCAGTTCTTTGATTGAGGTTGTACTGATAATATGCGTGCTCTTGTAATGACTTATTTTATTGCCGTCACTTACGCAAGTGAGGTCCCATCTCTCATTTGTTTCATCATATTCGAGACTGTTAACAGTTGAGTCGAGTGTAGTTGTACATCCGAGCTTCTGCGATTTCTCCGCCAGAGTTTCCCAAAACATTCCTGGTCCTTTGCGGGGATAGTAAAACTCTTCTATTAAGGTTTTGGGAGTATTGCTATTCTTTATTTTTAGAAGAGATTTCATTCCATTAATAAAAGCACCATAGAGGGAAAGTCCTTTTATTCGTTGTTGTGCCCAATCTACAGAAATGTCACTACAATTCATTCCCCAAACTTTTTCTGTATATGTTTTAAAAAAGATTTTAAAAAGTCTACTGCCAAAATTATTAATTACCCATTCTTCAAAATTATTGGGGTTCTTAAAAGGAACTAATTTAGATTTAATAAAAGACAACCCACAACGACAAGATTCTAGAAAGCCTAAGTTCTTTAATGTTGCTGGAATATTTAATGGGTAAGGGAAGAATTTTTTATTGTAATAGATTCGCGATCGACGTTGTCGAATTAGCAGGTCGTCGTTAAGGATTTCTTTCCAAAAGTCGACAATCTCTTTAGATTTTGAAAAAAACCTATGACCACCCATATCAAACCTGTAACCATCTTTACAGACTGTTTTGGATATTCCACCAAGGTATATAGGATCTTTCTCGAGTACCAAAACTTTCTTTCCGCCTTTAGCTAGGTAATATGCTGCTGTTAGGCCGGCAGGTCCTCCACCAATACAAATAACGTCGTAGGTATTGTTCATTTGAGATCGAGTGAAGTTAATAGAAGTTTTAGACTATGCTGATTCTACTAATAGTTTGCGGTTAAGCGCAAGTGTGGAGTTATGAGGTGGTAGCTAGAGGGGAAATTAAATATTCATTTGATGGGCTAGTTCATGGCGACTGCTATAGCCCATCAAATGAAATCATAGAGTTGAAAGTTAAAATTTAGCTAAAATTTATAATTCAGTGCTAAACGGATTCTGTTTTCTGGTACTATAATACTATTGTCCTTCTCACTAACTCTCGTTTGAACTGCAAATTCCAAGCTTAACTTATTGTCCATTGCAAATCCAATAGAAGGACCAAGGAAAAGGTTTGAAAATGAGGAGAGGGGGACTCGTTGGTCGTTTCGCTCGTCTGCTCCCTTATTTTCACCACTCAGTAGCAAATGAAGCGAGAGGGAGTAGTCATCTTCGAGTAAAACGAAATAACCAGGATTCACGTACCAGTATAGGTCGTCTTCGAAGCGGTAGTTAAATTTACCTTCGGTTCTGAAAGTATATTGAGTTCCGAATGGGAGTAGTATTCTATCTTTAACAAGCATCCACGATGCGCCAATTGGAAAATCATAAGATCCCGTTCCAAAAGTTAAAATTCGACCTGCGCCAACATTGCCGGCAATCGAGTGGTGTTTCGTTACGCTTTCCGTGTCCGCTCCTAGCGATCCAGTATCGCCCGTTGGTAGCTTTATCCCGGCGTACACTGTCGTAATAAGTTTAAAATCGCTGCTAAGAGCATACGAATCACTAAATTGTGAAAGTAAGGTTAAGTCACCAAATCCCGCATCCGTTGTCGAGTCAGTCCGATAGTTTCTTATTTTATCAAGATGCCTCGTTATTAAGGGAACACTTAGTTGAAGTGAGAAATGGTCCGTTAGTCCGTAACTTAAATTAAATTGAGTTGTACTATAACTTTTGATTCTTTCGCCGTTTTTAATCGAGTAATAGTCTTCAGAGTTCCCTTTTTCAAAGGTGGTATATTGTTCGAAAGCGGAGAGGTAAAAAGAGCCTTTCGAGCCATGGTTGGAGCTTAAGGCCGAATAAAGTGCACAAGGATCGCATGCATTTGCAATCCCTGTTATTCCTAAAATAAATACTGTGAGAAGTATTTTCAATTTATCCATGAAGTTGTTCGCCTGTTTCTATTGTAGATTCAACTGCAACGCCGTCGACCAGAATGTGATGGAGACGTACTTCAGATTTGCTCGATGATTGCAGGTGTATGAATATATCAGTTCCAGTACTAGGAATATTTACTGTCGTTTCTGCAAGAATCCCATGTCCGTCTACTGTAAAAAGAACATCGCCACCTTGAAAGTCTTCGGGTGCGCTAAATCCATAATTGCCTTGACCATCTGTCGTAGAACATCGGCCTAATGCACAAATTTTTACCTCTTCGAGTGGTTGATTCTCGCCATGCTTAATACGGGCTTCCGAATGGACGACTGCTTGACCTTGAGTCAATAGGCCTTCAATAATTTTGGTATTATTGCTCCCTCCGCCACTACTACCACCGCCACATGCCGCAGCCAATAATAAGGAACCTAGTAGGCTAAATTTGATCGATTTCATGAACACTCCAAATGTTTTATTCTGGATGCTATGTAGTAAAAGTCGATATCTTAATCAATGTGGCAAGTTGTCGCAGCCAGTCTCTTGAATTCAACTTATGATAGCTAGAGATTTGCTTAAACTTCAATGATTTCCGACGAAATGTGTGTCTGCATGGAAAGTCAGAATACAATGAAATTTGACTCTACCTCCGTTTCCCAGCTTAACCGATGCTGTCGAAGACAGCTCGCTCTGTTTTGAACAGCAATGGACACTACGAGTTTTTTATATAGAAAAGCTTAGATTCGATCTTTTTTGAATCAGTATGATACAGGAAATCGTCTACTGGAGCTCGATTTATTTTACAACTTACCCCAAAATCAAAAAACTATATTCATGTTTTGTGAATCATTTCTTCAAGAATGTTTAGACGCTCACGCAATTGATTTTCGGTGCATTGCTTTTGATTTGAAACTGACTGAGATCTATTAAGTAATGCGTGAATGTGTGAGTGAGGCTTACCAGTGGTTTGATGATACCTCGTAACGAGTGTTCTTATTTCTTTTGCAATTTCTTCTTTCAATTCCGTTTTGGTTAGTGCGACACCATCGGTTAACTCCATGGGACTTTTGTCTAGGAAGTTTTGATTGAAATTTTCTGAATAAACATTTCCTTGGTCACTGCTTTGACCCCAAAGTGATAGTTGGCCTCCGCCTGAAATAATTGAATCGACTCCACTATTGGTACCTTTTAGTGCCTGCCATGTTGTCTGATTTTCTTCTTTTGGCTTTCTTTCGATCTCTTCGCCAAGATCTGGCCAACCCTCTTCATCAACATTCTTTAAGTAGTGTTTTTGTTCTTTTTCAATTTCTTCTGCAAGATTTTTCAACCAAGGATCTGCTGGGAGGTAGAAAAACGCGGTCTGTACACCTTTGGGAAGCGGAGTTTTTCTTACAATTCGTCCAAGAAACTGTCGAAAGTACATTTTTGTTCTGATAGTCGTTGCGAATACTCCAACTCTGAGGCGTGGAATATCGACACCTTCACTAACCATATTACAGGCGACGAGCCACCTATCATTGCCCATTGTGAAGTTTTTTAATTTTTTATTTGCTGCCGGATCTTCCGAAAGAACCGTTGTGGGTCTCTCCCCAGTGACTTGCCTTAAGACATTTGCCAACGCTCTTGCGTTTTTTTGGTTTGCAGCAACTAGTAGTGCGCCAGCTTCTGGGTGTTCTTGTCGGATTGCTTGCAACATCTCGTCGGCATCTTTCAGCATCGGCTCGATCCATCCTGACTCTGGGTCAAGAGCGGCTTTTAGTCTTCGAGTTCTTCCTACTCTCTCTAGTGAATCGTTGAAATTAACCGCTACAGTTTGGGCACTGTCTTGCCAAGCGACATCACCACCATACGTAAAAAATACAGTAGGTCGGCAAACTCGATCTTCTATCGCATTAGAGTATGAGTATACATAGTCAGGTTCACTTACTCCATGGGCGTTGTATGTAACGAATGGGATTGGGTTATTGTCACTTCGAAATGCAGTGCCAGATAAGCACAGAATAAATGAAGAGTCTTTTAACGCCAGTCTAAGGGCATTCCCCCAAGTTAATCCTTCACCGGCATGGTGAACTTCGTCAAGTACAACAACCGCATTTTGGGCCAATTTGGCAAATCTTTTAGGTTGATGACCGATTTGTTGGTAGGTGAGAACAGCACCTATATAGTCTTTAGATAATATACCTTTTTTGTCGCCAAAGTTGAAATCTAAATCAAGCTTATGTTCACTTGCTGATCTTGCCCATTGTAATTTTAGATGAGTAGTTGGGACTACGATTACGACTTTTGAAGCAGATTTATTTTTGAGTTCCTGTAAACATAGGTTTATCGCAGCAACCGTTTTTCCCGAGCCCGGTGTCGCCTCCCAAAGGATAGATTTTTGGTTCCGGGATTTTTTGTCTTGATAAATTTTTAGTGCTTCCTGCTGCCATTTTCGTAAAGTCTTTCGCATTAAAAAATATAAATTAGTCAGTTGTAAAAGAACCTTCCTATCTAAGTGAGGACTTGTTGTCGAGAAGAATATTTTCGTTGAAAATCTTGACTGTTTCCTAGACTTCTGCATCTGATCGCGCTTTAAATACGTGACCTTTCTGCCTATTTTGATCGCCTATCTAACTAGCTGCATCGACATGTTTTTCTCAATCGTGATGCTTGATGACTATTAGATTAACGAATCTAAGTTCTATAATTAATTCAATAAAACGTTGGCGAAAAGTGAGTAACAAAGCTCTACACATACTTTTACTCAACTTACCAGTGCTTAGGCTCTCTTGTATACTAAGATCGATCTTTTGTACTTTTCGCCGAGATTATAGCCGTATTCGATCTTCTCAACTTTTATTTTTTCAGAAACTTCGAGCCCTGAAGTTTCACTTCCTAACCATAATAATTGATTGTTAGAATTTCCCTCAAGGCAGATCGAATCCAACATTATTTGATCGGGTTTTAAGGCACGGATCGAGACGACACAGGGATCGATCTTGTTGGGTAGTTCTTTAAAACGTTCATCAATGAAGTCGAGATTTTCAAGTTTAAGAGATCTTCTAACTTCTTTTAAAAAATTTATCCGCTTTTTTCTAGGTTCTACTAAAATAGTTTTTAATTTTTGTCCAAAGCATATATGCCAAACTATTCCGGGTAATCCAGCACCGGAGCCGATGTCGATATAATCTGTTGGAGAAAAATCAATGACATTTA
>CAYYIQ010000059.1:0-15418 GCA_964472005.1 uncultured Bdellovibrionales bacterium
AACAGTTGGAGCTGGTGTTGTAGCTGAAATTATAGAGTAATAATTTCGTTATAACAGCGTCTTAAATGACCTAAGAAAGGCTTCTATTTAATATAGAGGCCTTTCTTTTTTTTGCAGGCGAAAATATGGCTTGAAAATTGACAATTGTCTGTGTTTTTCATACTTTCCGCCTGCATAATTGTAGCAATTATCGAAAATAGTGCTTACAAGTAAAAATTAGCAAGTAGAACAAAGTTTTGTACAAGTTTTAGACATTGACTCAGTGGAAGATAGTCTTCTTGTAAAGAATTGTAATCTAGAACCATATACTTAAAAAATAAGAACACCGGAAAATTATGTCAGATTTAAATTTATATAGAAACATCGGAATCTTTGCACACGTTGATGCAGGAAAAACTACTACTACTGAAAGAATTTTAAGCCTGACCGGTAAAATTCACAAAATCGGTGAGGTTCACGATGGTGAAGCTACAACCGATTTCATGGATCAAGAAAGAGAACGTGGGATCACGATTCAATCTGCTGCGGTAAGTTGTTTTTGGGAAGGTCATAGATTCAACGTTATTGATACTCCTGGTCACGTTGATTTTACAATCGAAGTTTACAGAAGTTTAAAAGTTTTAGATGGCGGAATCGGTGTGTTTTGTGGTTCTGGTGGGGTTGAGCCACAATCCGAAACGAACTGGAGATATGCAAACGATTCAAGAGTCGCTCGAATTATTTTTGTAAATAAGTTGGATAGACTTGGTGCAGATTTTTATCGAGTCACAAAACAAATTAAGGACGTTCTAGGTGCTAAGCCTTTAGTCATGGTTCTTCCAATTGGTATCGAAGATAATTTTACAGGCGTAGTTGATCTTTTAACTAGAAAAGCTTGGGTATGGGATTCTTCTGGAGATCCTTTGAAATATACTATCCAAGATATTCCAGAAGAAATGAAGGATCAGGTAGAGTCGTACCGACAAGAATTGATCGAGACTGCTTTGGAGCATGATGATGTTGCGATGGAAGCTTATCTTGAAGGTAATGAACCAAGTTTAGAAGTCGTTAAAAAATGTATTAGAACAGGTACAATTAAGCTAGATTTCTTTCCAACGTTTTGTGGATCAGCCTTCAAAAACAAAGGTATGCAACTAGTTCTGAATGCTGTTATTGACTATCTTCCAAATCCTATGGAAGTAGACCCACAGCCAGAAATGGACCTTGAAGGTAATCCTACAGGAACGTTTGCGTTAGTTGATGTTACAAAGCCACTTAGAGCTTTAGCTTTCAAGATTATGGATGATCGTTTCGGTGCGTTGACTTTTTTAAGACTTTATTCAGGTTACATTGAAAAAGGATCGACCGTATTAAATACTTTTACTGGTAAGAAAGAAAGAATTGGTCGAATTGTAGAAATGCAAGCGGACAGTCGAAATGAACTAGAGCGAGCAGAAGCGGGTGACATTGTAGCTGTTTTGGGTATGAAAAATGTTCAAACGGGTCATACTTTGGCTGATCCAGATAACCCTGGAACTCTCGAGCCGATGGTATTTCCTGAGCCTGTGATTTCAATTGCTTTAAGTCCCAAAGATAAAGGTAATGCTGATAAATTAGGTATCGCCTTGGGTAAGATGATTGCGGAAGATCCTTCATTCCGTGTTGAAACTGACCAAGAAACTAATGAAACCATTTTGAAAGGAATGGGGGAACTTCATTTAGATATTAAAATTGATATTCTTAAGCGTACTCATGGAGTCGAATGTAATTTCGGTAAGCCGCAGGTTGCGTACCGTGAGACCATCACTAAGCGTGTTGTGGATTCTTATACCCACAAGAAGCAAACTGGTGGATCAGGTCAGTATGCGAAGATTGATTATATCATTGAACCAGCTGAAGCAGGAACGGGATATGCATTTGAATCAAACGTTGTCGGCGGTAAGGTTCCAAGAGAGTATTGGCCTGCAGTTGAGAAGGGTTTTGAAGTTAGCATGCAGACAGGTGTGTTAGCTGGTTACCCATGTATTGATGTGAAAGTTACTCTAGAAGACGGAAATTATCACGCAGTGGATTCGTCTGCGATGGCGTTCGAAGCTGCCGCTAGAGCTGCATACCGAGAAACAATTCCGAAGGCGGGGCCACAAATAATTGAACCAATCATGAAAGTTGATGTTTTCACACCAGAGGATCACATTGGGGATGTTATTGGAGATTTGAATAGAAGACGGGGAGTTATCAAATCTCAAGAACCAGGAGCAACAGGCGCGAGAGTTAAAGCATCTGTTCCGCTTTCAGAAATGTTTGGTTACATTGGTGATTTGAGAACAATGACATCTGGAAGAGGCCAATTCTCAATGGAATTTGAGAACTATCAACCTTGTCCTAATAACATTGCTGAATCCGTTATTAGAGAAGCCTTGGAAAGAAAAGCTGCAAAAGCTAAATAGTAAACTATCAAAATAGTTGAAAATACTAAGGGATCAAAACTCAACGTTTTGATCCCTTTTTTTGTTCCTACAGCGACACGGTGTGAGGTAAAATAAGAAACTTTAAAATGTTTGTCCGTCTAAAAAACGGAGCGCTTTCATTGTATCTCTGTGGGTGACAAAAGATCAATGCGAACTCAAATTGAGATAGTATGAGCAAATTTCACTAAGAGGTAGAGATTTCAATAATCAATATTCAATTTGACGTAAGGCAATTCAATCTAACTTCGATAAAATTAAACCAAGCGGAATTTTGTCCTTTCTATATTTAAATTACCCGAGTATATATCTTGGGTAGATTAGCGTTTGCTATTCTTGCCTAATTCGTAGTTCAATGTAACGTTTATCTGTAAAGTTTACGCAACTTTAGCTAGAAGTAGGAAGTCATAAAATAATTTTTGCAGACCTAAAAAATTTAGTTTCCTATTCTTATGCTCAGACTTTTTCTCAGTTCAATAGTTGCCCGCTCAATTGTTGCATTCTTATTGTCGCTTATTTTGGTGATGATATTTCAACCGGTTTTTATAAATTGGTTTAGAAAAAGAAAATTAGGACAACCAATTCGTCACGATGGACCACAAACTCACACAGTGAAGCAGGGCACTCCTACTATGGGTGGACTTGTCGTCGTTGCTTCTGTGATACTATCAACCTTGTTACTAACGGATCTTATGAATCCTTATGTCTGGATTATGATCGGTATAACGTCGGGTTATGGATTACTTGGATTTATGGACGACTATTCCAAGGTTCGTGATAAGTCTTCAAAAGGTGTAAGCGCAAGAAGTAAGCTATATTGCCAGTTTGGATTGGCGTTAGTTCTGGTTTCGATTTTAGTATTTTTTGTGCCAAACTATTCGACGGAAGTCTCTATACCATTTATGAGCAGTGTTAAGATGGAGCTCTCATATTTTTATATTTTATTTGGAGCTTTGATCGTGGTGGGGGCTTCGAATGCTGTAAATCTAACCGATGGTCTGGATGGTTTAGTGATTGTGCCGGTAATGTCAGTAGCCTTTGCGTATGGTATCTTCGCCTATGTTGCGGGACATGCAAAAATTGCTGAATATTTGCAGATTACAGGAATTCAAGGAGCAGGGGATCTGTCAATATTTGCAGCTGCTCTGATTGCAGGTGGTTTAGGATTTCTTTGGTACAACTCTTTTCCCGCGCAAATTTTCATGGGCGATGTTGGAGCTTTAGCAATTGGTGGCGCGCTTGGAATGTTAGCTGTTATTACCAAAAACGAATTGGTTTTGGTAATTGCTGGAGGGGTTTTTGTTGTTGAAGCCTTATCGGTCATCCTTCAAGTTGCGTCGTATAAAATGACCGGCAAGCGCATTTTTAAAATGGCCCCGATCCACCATCATTTTGAATTAAAAGGTATGGCTGAGCCAAAAATTATAGTTAGGGCTTGGATAATTTCTGTAGTTCTTGCAATAGTAAGTATTGCGACCTTAATGCCGCTTTAGATTCGGTTTGTATGCTAAGCCAATCGAATTTCTATCATTGTCTTAAAATAGTATGAAAGTTAGCCTAATACCGTTATTCCGCCGCAAGAAGGTCGGATGTTGCGCTGATTTTCGATTTGCATGGGATTAGACTAAAGCTGGAATTGTAATTGGCAGGCAATTACAAATAATTTACTTTAGCTTTTTTCGGAATGACGACTATCAGATTGGCAAAATCATTTTTTCCTCGGAGCCTACTTTGAAAGGGAGCATGACTAATCAATGTTTAGTAAATAATTCTGATCTGCTTATCTAACCCGGTGGGTGTGAAGGTAGCGTCTACGCTAGTTAGTTTATATAACTTGAACTTGTTCTTTAGTCACTTTTTTGCTGCACAAATATAAAAAATATGTAATTTTAATTTTTCGTAAAATTTATTCATTTAAATGACGCAACTAAATGTCCGGCAATTATTCGAGACCATATACCCCAGTTTCTCATCTTCAAAATGATGAAAATCGTGGCATTGACCTGATACTATTTTCTTCGGTTCTCATTCTCTGCGCTATTGGATCTCTGATGGTCTTCTCAACTACCGCAGTATCGTCAAATGCTAGTGGCACTATCATGGGATTTTTCAATAGACATATACTTTCGATAGTACTTGGAGTTGTGCTTGCATTCATTGCTTTTAACATTAGCCCATATACATATAAAAAAATCGCCGTCCCTTTACTTATTATCTCTGTTTTTTCACTCGCCATTGTTTTGATATTAGGGCGAAGTGCTGGTGGGGCCACGCGGTGGATACAGTTAGGTGGTTTAAGAGTGCAGCCAGGGGAATTTGTAAAGCTAGTCACGGTTATTGCGATGGCGACTTACGTAGATAATTTTAGGGAAAAATTAGGAAGCTTTGTATACGGTGTAATGATTCCAATGGGAGCATTGTGCGTTTTTGCTGTTCTGTTTCTGTTGCAACCAGATTTTGGTTCGACCACTGTTATTTTTCTAGTTGCGGGTTGTCAACTATTCTTAGTTGTTGGTCTTAGTCACTTTTTGTCTTTAGGCATGGTGGGGGTTGTAGCTGGCGGTTTTTTAGTTGCATTGAGTCCTTACAGAATGAGAAGGTTTTTAGCATTTTTAGACCCGTTTAGTGATCCATCAAGCTCGGGCTACCAGTTAATTCAATCCTTAATCGCTGTCGGCTCAGGAGGTATTTTAGGTGAGGGGCTAGGAGTGGGCCGTCAAAAGTTGTTTTATCTTCCCGCTGCTCATACTGATTTTATTTTTGCTGTTATTTCAGAGGAGTTTGGGATGATCGGAGCATTGACGGTCTTGACGTTATTTCTTGTGATCTTAGTTCGTGGACTGAAAATTGCATTCAAGCTATCGGAAGACCTTTTTATGTCTTCGTTTGCTTTTGGCCTGACTATCTTGATCGTCTTGCCAGCTCTGCTTAATATGGCCGTTGTCTTAGGAATGGTTCCGACGAAGGGTTTGGTACTGCCATTTATCTCTTACGGTGGAACTGCGATGTTGGTCTCTTGTATTGCAATGGGGATGTTGTTGCGATTAAGTGTTGAAAGTCCTTACGAACACTAATGAACGATAATAAAAAAACAATAGTTTTTGCGGCTGGTGGAACCGGTGGTCATATCTTTCCTGCCCTCACAGTAGCGAGAAGATTTTTAGATCTCTCTAAGGATACCAAAGTTTTGTTTGTTGGTGGTGGAGGAGAACTAGAGAAAAGATTAATGAGTACTTCTGGATTTGATTATGAAGCAGTTCAATCTACTGGGGTCGTCGGAAAAGGATTTTCTGGAATATTGAAGTTCGTTAAGAACTTTATATTTGGTTTTTCCAAACTTAGTAAACTATATAAACAACGTAATGTTAAACTGGTAATTGGTTTCGGCGGATATCCAACAGTTATTCCAGTTCTTGTCGCCGTGCTTCGGCGAACTCCAATACTAATTTTTGAGCAAAACGGTATTCCCGGAGTCGCCAATAAATTTCTCGCCACTTTTGCCGCGAAAATTTTTATGGTTCCGACATCATTAAAAATTGAGAATAGTTTTAAGTCGCGTAAAAATGTGCAGACTATACTGAATCCAGTTAGACCTGATATAAAAGCAGTAAAAGGCTGGTCTCCAAGGTTAGAAGGACAACCCTTAAAAATTCTCGTAATTGGTGGGAGTCAAGGTGCGAAGTCGTTAAACGAATCTATCTTAAATCTAAAGGACTTTTTCTATGAGCATTCGATTGAATTAGTTCATCAAACTGGAAAAGCTGATTTTGAAAAATTCAGAGAAGCCTATAAAGACAATATATCACTAAAAGCATTCGAATTTATTGAAGATATGCCTGCCGCATTAGATGCAGCAGATCTAATTATATGTCGAGCTGGCGCGGGCACTGTTTCAGAAATAACATATCTACGAATACCGACAATCTTTGTGCCATTGCCAATTTCCAAAGAACACCAAAAATTTAATGTTTTGCACTTGGTCGAAGGTAAGGCTGCTAAAATGTACCCTCAAAATGAATCACTTTCTGAAAATTTAAAATCTTTCATTCTTGAGGTGAACAAAGACAGAGAAATTTTAAAAAGTATGAATCTTTCTTTTTCTAAAGTTCCAGAATTATCTGGGGTAGAGGATGGTTCAACTATCCTTAGTGAAGAAATATATTCTCAAATATCAAAACAAAGAAACGGTTAATAATGCGTAAATTATCAAGTTTATTTTTGCTCTCATTATTGATGCAAGGTGTACTAATCGGTCTTGCGGATGCGGATAGTAATTCAGCTCGAAGAGAGGGAAGAAGTTTTAAGGAAGCACACGCGGATTTTTTTCATCTTTTTTTCGCTGAACGAACCGATCTGCGAGTTGGTTACTTATATGAAATGGATGCGAAAGGAGGTAGTAATGCACCAGAGTATCAACTTCATAATGCGTTCGTCGACGGACTTTTTCAAGCTCAAGTTTCTACAGATTCTTTTGTGAGTATCGGTACGACAGTTGATGCTCGTAGGTATGATTTTTCACAAGGTTCTAATTTGAATTTTGACTCTGAGGATTTATATAAGGTTTCGCTTAAGCCGGGGTTTGGAACCTTTATAAACGATGATTTTCTATTCTGGGCTCAACTTGAACTAGGAAGTTACAGCGATCTTGATAGAGGACCAATCGAAGCTGAAAACTATCAAGCACTTGGAAATATTCAATTTGTCTATCGTCTTAACCCAGGTGCTCAACTTCTTGCTGGCGTCTCATACTCTAACACCTATCTTGAGCAAAAGTTATTACCTTTTGTCGGAATTAGACTGATGTCTGACACAGGAGCTTTTCAATTAGCAGTCGATCTACCGTTTAATGCTAGAGCAGGCTACTACTTAAATCCTCACATCGAAACGTTTGCACAAATTGTGGCAAAGGGTGACCGCTATAGAGTTCGAATGAATGATCAAGATTTTAATGTGGGTGTTCACGATGAAAGAGCGGGTATTGGAATTCGGTTCTGGCTCGGCAGTCAAGTTTCGTTAACTTTTGAAGGCGGACGTACCCTGAATAGTCAGTTCAAATTCTATACCGATACTCCTCAACTTTATTATGACGGAGATATCGATCCCCATTGGTTTGCTCAAAGTTATTTAGGGATAGCATTCTAAAATCGTTTAGGTGTAATCAATTGTTAGGATGTTAGAACTGTACTTTGGGAGCCTCGCTTACTGCGGGATCGGTGATTGTTAGAAGTTCTGCTTTCGTGAATTTGAAATTATTTGCAACGATATTTTGTGGAAAAACCTCGGTTGCTGTATTAAATTCGGTAGCAGTCTCGTTGTATGTTTTTCTTGCAAAGGCTAATTGATCTTCGGTGTTTTTTAATTCGGCCATCAAGTCTTGCATCGAAATATTTGCTTTTAGATCTGGATAAGCTTCAGCTAAAGCAAAGAATTTTCCTAACGCTCCATTGAGCATCGTTTCAGCCGCACCTAAATTCTTCATTGCATTAGTGTCGCCAGGGCTTGTAGCAGCTGGCCCTCTCGCCGTGATCGCCTGATTCCGTGCTTGTATTACAGCTTCCAAGGTGCCTTGCTCGTGTTTCATGTATCCCTTGGCGGTTTCAACCAAGTTTGGAATGAGGTCGTAACGACGTTGTAGCTGAACATCAATTCCAGCAAAGGCATTCTTATACTTATTTCGTAGAGTAACGAGGGAATTATAGATTCCTACAATGTAGAATGCGCATAAAGCAAGAATTCCGATAATTACAATAGTAGTCATTTTATAATCCCCTAAAATAAGCGTGTATTTACTGAATATATTTATAACACAACTTCATAATGAGTGCCTACTATATAGCTTGGACAATTAGTTTGAGACATATATCGGGGGTGGATGAGTCTATTATATAAAAACGGATGCCTTTTTCTGTGCCTCTGTGATCGCTAAAATCAAAAAAACTCAAGTGGAGGCCTGGGAATCCTTACTAACATCACAACCTAAGAAATTCCAGTTAGTATATTTCTCCAACACTTTTTTTGAGATTTGATAAGATGTAGTTAGGTTTAAGGGGTTTTCCAAAATCCCTTTTCTTAGAGCACTGCATATACGATGACAGCCGTTATGATATCGAACAATACTTGACTGTCGCGGATAAGAAACTTCAAGAATGTCATCTTTTGTAAGAATACGAACTTCTTCCAGAAGCTCTTTCATTCTGCTGTTCTGTGCGGAAGATGAGTTTTTTAAAAGTTCGTCAAGATAGCTTAGATCACAACTCCACAAGATTTCTATCTTGTCACTTAAAGTGATTTCTTTAGATTTTGTAATAGCTTTGATCCCTGTCATTATCTCTGCTTCGAAGGATGCTGTTGCATTGAATAACCAAATGCCCTTAATTATTTGGGTCTTTTGCTTTACGTCTTTTTTAGCGATCCTACAAATACACGCGCCGATACCGATATTAGGCTCGACTAAACATGCATCAGTAATGATCTCAAGAACTTGCATCGATTGTTATTCGTGGTTACGTATTAGAGGTTGTTAAGCAAATCAATTGTGGTTAATAGCACATCATAATGTTATTATAAGATAGATGAGATGAAATGTTTTACTTCAGAGTCTCGTCAAATGATATATTATTGGAGGAACCTATAATGAAGGTGTTCGGCTTACAAGTTTTCTGGTTTTACTCGATGTTAGTGGGGATTATGCTAATTTTATCGGGTCTGCTCTTAATTGCTAATCCAGAATTGTTGGCGTTCTTTTTTGCAGGAATTTTGCTATTTAGTGGAATCTGCCTGATTTCTTCTGCTTTGTTTTTAAAGGGTAGCATAGTAACCAAAAGCGAGCGTAAAACATTTTTTGTGTTTTAATTCAATCATTAGTTGGTACAGCAAATTCATACTGAGTCGTTTACGAGGAAGTTTAATCTTTCTATGACTTCTTCTACCACTTTGTCAGGACAACTTGCGCCAGCAGTAATTGCGACTGTTATCTCTTCAGATTTATTCGGGAGCCATTCAGTTTTATTAACTACCTTCTTCGTGTGAAGATCGAAGAATTCAATTTCAGCTTTATTAATTAAGCTAGCAGCTTCTTTAATGTAGAAGGTCGGCATCTCTTCACTTAAAAGTTCTACCAAATGACTTGTATTAGAACTGTTATGACCACCTACGACTAGCGCGAAATCTGACTTCTCTTCTCTTAATTTTATTGTCGCGCTTTGATTTTCGTTCGTCGCGTAACACAGTGTATCCCGTGTTTCAGCAAAGTGACTGCCAAGATTCGTTTCTCCAAAAATCTCTCTCATGGTACTTTTGAAAAGATTCGCAATCCCGAGAGTCTCACTAGCTAGCATTGTCGTTTGATTGACGACCCCGATTTTTGAAAGCGATTCCTTAATGTCAAAATTGTCCGAATAAGAATTTTTAAAGTTTCGTTCAAATTCTTCGATCGCGGTTTTATCACCAGCGAAAATTCTTTTTATCAAAGAGCACATCACCTCGGCCTCGTCCATATCTCTTACAATCAAGGATGGTGCTTCTATTTTCGCATGAGAAAACGTAGCTTTAGTCTCTTCGTGCTGCTTCTTTCCATGTATGATGACAGTGAAACCGTTACCACCTAGCTCTTTACTCTTCTTCCATACTCTTTCGACAAAAGGACAAGTTGCATCGAATTTTAATGCATTAATTCCGATTTCGTTGAGTTCCTGTAGAATCTCGAGGGTAGTGCCGAATGCTGGGATTATGACAATGTCTTCTGAAGTTAAAGTTTCAAAATCGACAAGTCTAGTTCCGTCGGTTTTCATTAGAAATCCGATTCCTCTTTCGTTGAGGTCTGAGTTTACTTGAGGGTTGTGAATCATTTCACTAAGTAGAAATATTCTTTTCCCCGGGTTTTCTTTTAAAATTCGATAGGCCGTTTCGATTGCATTTTCAACGCCAAAGCAAAAACCAAAATGTCGTGCCAGCAACACCTTTAGTTTTCCATATTGGAGGATCGTGGGGCTTAGGTCTTTTCGTTTAGGATCGTTGAACATCCTGTCCTGCTTTATCTTAGTAACAAGATTTCCGCGATAAAAGTTGGGGATTTCAAATGTACGACCCATAAAATGTTTTCTCTAAAAATTAATCTGTTTCAGTTATTTAGTATAAAAAAGAACTTATGATCGCAGGAAATTAATAAGTCTTTTGTATGTTAGCTAATTTTAAAACGTCATATGTACAGCATCAGGATTAACGAAGTCTTCAGTTTGAATTGGTATAGCCTTACTTTAAAGACAAAGGTTATATATACTTTATAGTTATTATTACAGATGCTATTTATGTTCGCCTTTGCATAAGCTAGTTTGGGTTAACTCTTAGCTACGGTGAAAAAGAGTTAGCTGCTTTTAGCTCCAATGCCTTATAACATTAAGGATAAGTTAAAAACATTTTCCTAGGTTCTTTTCACCCCTTTTTAAGAGAAATGTAAAAACGGAGGATAAGCTTGGTATTTTACTTAACTTAATATCTGTAAGTATAGTATCAAATCTACTTAAATGATCAAAATTTTCAACAATTTTTAACCGAATTCAATTGCTTAAAGACTACCTAAAATATTTAAAAAATTTCCCCGATCTTCCAGGTGTCTATATTATGAAGGATGTAGATGGTGAAATCATTTATGTCGGGAAAGCTATTCGACTAAAATCTCGGATTCTAAACTATTTTCAGGGGTCCGATGACAGAACTCAAATTAGCAGTCTACTAGAAAAGTTAACCGATATTGATTTTGTGGTTACGGCCGATGAGCGCCAAGCCCTTTTTTTGGAAGCAGATTTAATTAGGAGGAATCAGCCACGGTATAACGTGAAGTTGAAGGATGGAAAAGAGCCTTTAATGATCAGGCTTGATATTGAATCAAAGTGGCCGCGTCTGCATTTAGTGAGGAAAAAAATGAACGATGGAGCAAGATACTTTGGTCCATATCCATTTAGTTATGAAGCAAGGACCTTACTTGAAATTATCGAACGTACTATTCCATTGAGAAACTGCACTGATAAGGTGTTAAAAAACAGGGTTCGTCCTTGCCTCCAATATCAGATCAATCGTTGTGGAGGCCCATGTTGTTTGCCCGTCGATGAAAATCAATATCAAGAATGGGTCGATCAGGCGATTTCGCTGCTAGAGGGAAATGCAAAGGAAGTTATTCAATCTCTTACATTTTCAATGCAACATGCATCAGAAGAGTTAAGATTTGAAGACGCAACTGTTATCCGTGATCGACTTAAAGTCCTAAAAAAAATTACTACTGATAAGATTAAAGTCACTTATGGAAACAAGAATATTGATGCTTTCGGCATTTATCGGGAAGGAAGTCTGGTTGAAGTCTCAATATTAAAAACCTTTGAAGGAAGGCTTTACAATTCGTTTTCATTCGGTTTTGAAGACGTGTTCTTGGATGATTCAGACGTGCTCAGGTCCGCCCTAGAGCAATTTTATTTGGGTTCCCATAATACGGTTACTAATGAGATTGTAGTTCCTGGTGATTTCACAGATTTAGATATTCTCGCTGAAATCATTCATGAAAGACAGAAGCGAAGAGTCGAAATAGTAGTTCCGAAACAAGGAGTTAAAGCAAGGTTGCTTGAACTTGCAAACATTAATGCAAAGGAAAATTTCGAAGCAAGATTCGGAAGTAAAGCTAAGTTAGATAGAATTTTAAAGGCCTTGAAGGAAACATTTGGCTTGGAGCAATATCCAAGAACAATAGAATGCGTTGATATTAGTCATTTTCAAGGTAAAGCTACCGTGGGTGCAGTCGTTTGTTTCCGAGATGGTAAGCCGGATCACTCGAGGTATAGATATTTTCATTTGAGCCAAGAAGGCAAGCCAGATGATTTTGCCTCGATGAATGAAGTCGTAAAGAAGCACCTGATAAGAACTAACGAAGAGGGTACTACTGCAGATCTCATGGTGATTGATGGGGGACCACCTCAGTTGGTTCAAGCGCTGAATGTAAGGAAAGATTTAGGTGTTCACTTTCCTGCCTTAATTTCGATTGCAAAAAAACGTGATATTAATTTTGCAAAACGACTTCCTCGTAGTCCAAGAGGGGAGAGCTCGCAAAAAAAGCCGGAAAGGGTGTACGTCGAAGAGAACCCGATTCCAATAATATTGCCGCCTAATAATGAAGTCATTCAGTTGCTCGAGCGGATTAGGGACGAAACGCATCGAGCTGCTATAACCTTCCACCGGAAGACTCGGTCTAAGATGCAGTTCGAAAGTCCGTTAGACAAAGTTAGAGGTTTGGGTCCAAAAAAGAGATTGTTTTTGTTGAAAACGTTTGGAAGTTTGGATTTAATACTAAAACAATCGGTTAGGAGTTTGGTAGAAGAAGGAAAAGTAAGCGAGCGGATAGCTCTTGAAATTAAGAAAATCGACAAAAAAACGAAAGATTAGAATGATTAATGCCTATTAGACTTTCTATTTTTTGCCTAATTTACTATTAATAAAGTCATATCCATAGACTAAATAGAAATTTAAACTTTAGATACTAAAATTTAAAAAACTTATTTATGCACTTGCGCCTATATGCTTAAATAGGTGGCGCGGCATAATAATATATTAGCATAACCTAGGGTCTGTTACTTCTAAGACGCGGGTATCAGTAGATTTAAGAAGAATTTAAAATATAGGAATGAAATGGTTGATTTACAGGATGTTAGAAAACGGCCGCAAACTTATCAAGATGCATGCTCGAAGAAACGTATTAACTTTGATATCGAGAAATTTCTCGAATTGGATTCAGAGCGAAAAGAATTGCTTCAGCAGGCCGAGCAAGAAAAATCTAAGTTAAATCAGTTAAGTAAAGAAGTTCCTAAGCTAAAAGGCGAAGAGCAAGCAACCCTCAGAGCCGAGTTAAAGACTCTAAGTCAGAGTGCGAAAGATCTAGATAGTAAGTTCAGTGAATTAAACGTCGTATGGCAAAGGGAACAGCTTAAAATTCCTTCTATTCCATTGGACGAAGTTCCAGACGGCAAGGACGACTCTGAAAATGTGGAGTTAAGAAAAGAAGGCGAAATTAGAAAGTTTTCTTTTGAACCAAAAGATCATGTTGAACTGTCTGAAAAATTAGACCTTTTCGATGTTGAAAGAGGGGTCAAAATAGCTGGTTCGAGGAATTATTTTTTGAAAGGATTAGGAGCACGTCTCCATCATGCGATCTTAAATTTTGCGATGGATTTTATATCTGAGCGTGGGTACACATTGTTTGACCCGCCGCATATCGTTAATTATTCAGCGATGATGGGTACTGGCTATTTCCCTGGAGGCGAGGAAATGGCTTATAATCTGGATGACAGAGATCCAGGCTTTTATCTAATTGGTACATCTGAAGTTCCTGTTGCAGCGTATCATCAAGATGAGACCTTAGACTTAAGTGATCTGCCAAAGCGATATGCGGGGTATTCTCCTTGTTATCGAAGAGAAGCGGGAACATACGGAAAAGATACTCGTGGTCTATACCGTGTGCATCAGTTTTATAAGGTAGAGCAGGTCATTGTTTGTGAGAACTCACCCGAAATAAGTCGCAAGTTTCATATGGAACTTTTAGGTAATGCCGAAGAAGTCTTGAAACAACTGGAGTTGCCTTATCGAGTTGTTGCAGTTTGCTCAGGAGATATGGGGCAAGGTCAAATCTTTAAACATGACATCGAAACTTGGATGCCCTCACGTGGTGCATATTCAGAAACCCATAGCTGTTCGACCATGCATGATTTTCAAGCCAGAAGATTGAATTTGAAATATAAAGACGTGAACGGTAAAAATCAGTTTTGTCATACCTTAAATAATACATTGGTTGCATCTCCTAGGATATTGATACCTTTTCTTGAAAACCATCAAGAAGCAGATGGCTCAATCCGTATCCCAGAAGCTTTACGACGTTATTTGGGTGGAAAAGAAGTTCTTAAAAGTGGAGATATGTAGTGGAGAAATCTAAATGTTAATCAAAGGAATTGGAATCTTTTTAGGTATTTTGATGATTGCTTCTATCAAGTCTAGTTATGCGATGCGCGCTCTAGTTTTTCTAGGGCTGTTTGCTGTATTACTTTACATTGGCCTCGGTAAAGGTCGACGTTAATTCATGACATTTGCTCTATTTGTTGTCGTCACATTTACCTTAGTAATTTCGTTTGTCTGCTCGTTGATGGAAGCTGCATTGTTTTCCGTTCCACTTCCATATGTAAAATATCTAGCAGATAAAAATACAAAAACCGGTAAAATTCTCTTGTCATTTAAAGAGAATATGGGGAATCCCATTGCCGCAATTCTAATTGTTAATACAGTTTCTCATACACTTGGTGCGTCGATTGGCGGTGCCTTAGTAAGTGATCTTGGTGAAACTTCTGTTATTATATTTTCACTTGTATTCACTATTTTAGTTTTGATTTTAAGTGAAATTATTCCTAAGCAATTGGGTACGGTTTATGCAAGACAGACCTCTATATTAATTGCGATCCCTCTTAAGTTTATAATCTCGGCAATCTACCCTTTAGTATGGATCACTCAACTGTTCTCGAAAAGAATCGGTCATAATCATGATGAGCCATTGGTTTCGCATCAGGAAGTTTTGACCATGGCAGAATTGGGACGAGAGGAAGGTGTTATAGATGTTTTTGAAGATTCGGTTATTCGAAATGTTATTGGCCTTGATAGAGTTTTGGTCAAAGATATTTTAACACCTCGAGTCGTTGTATTTTCGTTGATTGAGACTACAAAAGTGGGAGAGTTGAGTAAGTCAGTCTTAGAATTTCCACATACACGTATCCCGTTATTTTCAGAATCTGACCCGGATGCAGTAAAAGGTTACGTTACGCAAAGGGACATCGCACGATATTTAATCGAAGGTGAAAATGACAAAGAACTTAGTGATTTTTCAAGGCCAATCGCCACCGTTCCAGATGTGATGAGAGCCGACAGATTGATGTTACAAATGGTTGAAAATCATG
>CAYYIQ010000060.1:0-10284 GCA_964472005.1 uncultured Bdellovibrionales bacterium
CTGAAATCATTCGTCCTCCTGGATTCCTGCTTTCGCAGGAATGACGGTTTCGCAGGAATGACGCTTTCGCAGGAATGGCGGTTTCGCAGGAATGACGGTTTTGCAGGAATGACGGTCTTGCCCCAAATTTCATATTACTCGGACAGCCTCGTAGGCAGGCATGACGCCGAGGCGAGTTAAAGATAGCAGAGACGCATAAATACCATATTTCTTGGATAAACTCTCACACAAGGGCGACGAATGAGTAGGTAAAATTTGTATTTGTCAGTTTGCGATTACCAAGAAAGTTTATGAGTTTTATGGAGTTTTTAAGATGGTCGTTAACTCTTGTTTTTCCTGAGGGGTAATCTCTTTGTAGTTTCTTAAATCCGGGTCGTTTAGTTCGGAGCTAGGTGCTACACCTTGATATTCTCGCTTCCAAATAACGAAGGTATTATTTGTCGCCTTAGCTCTGTCTATTAAATGGTTAAGCTGTCCGAATGAAAGGTCGTGAATATTCTTTGGTTCAAAAGAGTACGTAAAACTTTTTCCGTCGTTGACAACCAAACCTTCTGTGTGAGTGAATTGATCATCAGCACTCCCGATATGATCGTCTAAAAATAAACCTGGTGCTAAGCTGTTGTCATTTCCTGGGTAACAATTTAAGCAAGGATTTCGCCCCAATGCATAACTAATATGTGGCAGAATGGTTTCTTTTACTAAGGCTTCCATTGCTCTTGCAGAATCATGATCGAGGTTATCTTCAAGCATTGGCATAACGTAAACGATACTTCCTCTAGAATTTGCGTAATCTATTAGTGGTTCGTAATATTTGATAATCGAGCGATATCTATTTCGTAAAGTCTCGTCTGTTATAATAGTTTTCCGGAATTCGACGGGTGGAATGCCTGTCCCGAAACCTCGATCTGGTAATCCACCAGTTCTACGTTGCCAAGGCCCATTGCCAAAATACAAATAGAGATGTAGCTGAGATCCATTTTCGGTTGCTATTCTAACGAGTTCTCCAAGTATGTCTCTTTCAGCGCCAAAGGTGCCGTCCACTAAAAAGGTTAACGCGATATTTTCTCTACAACTATCTCTCAGTATTTCCGCGATTTCTATTGCCTGGGATCTTGCTTTGGGATGGGCGCAATGAAGGCAGGAGATTCCGATGGGAGTGCCTTGCACTTTAGTTGGACAGGAGTTCGGAGTGTTTAGATTGTTTGTTGGATCGTTGGAGTTCGAAATCTGATTTGTCGATACAGTTGGGTTCGGTTCTTCCTTCACGGGTATCAAGAAATGTCGATAGGCTTTTTTAGTCGTAGATTCACTGGAGGTTTCGTTCGATGAAATCTTTGTCTCATCATTACCCTGAATCGGCTCTTTATTGGTGCAGCTTAAAAGTAGCGATGCAAATATTATTGAAAATATTAGTCTAGGTTTTATGAGGGAATTTGGCATTTCAATTGTTTCTTTCGGTTTAAAGCGTTTATCAAGTTAGACGTTCAAATCGACTAAATATGAGCATAAATTTTAATTAGATCGAATTTTCCGCACATTTTCGCATATCGGATCAGATTGTCACTATAAAAGTGCATGGCTAAATAATGTTGTTTTGAAGGTAACGGCCTTATTGTAATGGAATTACACAGTAATGCTTAAATTAGCCAAATAATCTAGCTCATAGCTTAAAAAAGAATGTGTGAGTTCACCAAGAGCATCTTTGCTTAAAGTTGATGGAATTGCTGTGGTATGTAAGCTATTAGTTTTAAGTGTTTTATTGAAAGTGAGAGAGAGAAACTGAGCACTGGAAACCCTTGCGCGGCCTTTTGGGGACTTTCGTTGCATGTTGTCGAGGACAACCTGCAAATACGAAAAGAATCCGTCCATTCATGCGCGAGGAGTTACAACGAGTGTCAGTTTCAATCTCTACAAGGTGGGGAGATAGATGAGATGAAATGCAAACTACGGTGGTAAACCAGAAGTATACATTCACTTCCTCCTTTAACGTGGAGTTTTTGTTACCGGCGTTGCGCTTGCAACTGAAATCCGGTGATCGATCAAGCCATTGGGCTGTCGATCAGGCGCCGCAAGGAAGCTGAAGCTATTGTTGTTCAAGCAGCAGTCGCAGAACACCCATAATTGGGGTCTCCCATAATATCGAACCAGATGCGGCCGGGTAAAACTGGGAATCGCAGACAAAAAGTTCAATTAGAACTTCGTCACGATTTGTTCCAGTTACGATTTCGCATTCGTTACATTTCCAGGTAGTGGTAGGGTTACCTTAAACATTAACGACATGCGATAAAATACAAAACATTTGTAATTTACCGCGGGCCGCAATGTCGTTGATTGAAATTGACTAAAAGAAATAAAACCTTGATGTGCTCAAAAAGTTTCTCTCTAGTAAAAACAAATTAAATTTGTAAATAACAGAGAAAAATTTCTTAGTTCTACGCGGGTCTAAATGGAAAAGAATGAGGTGGGTGTTTTCATATCTCCGAAAAATATGAACTTTGATTTGATATCAAATTACCTTAGTTAGGTCAAGTTTAGCTGAAACTGACGTATTTTAAACTGAGACTTTAGCATCTCGGTTGTAAGGTTTTGAATTGATTATGTAATGAATTGCTTTCAAAGAATTCGTTATAGATACTTTATTTTTAGTTGAGATTATTGGGTATGAAGTTGGTTGCTGAAATTCTATTTATACTGCAGGTGCGCAATGAAAATTTGAATCCCGCAATTGATATCATGAAAAAAGGAACTATAAAAAGGACATGGGGGGTTAACCCGATGTCCAATTGTAATTGTGCTAATAACCTAAACCGCAAACTCTATTGGGACTAGATATTTCATTTATTCAAAGTATGTTAATCCGCTATGCGCTAAACAGACAGTACCGGCTAGCGTAAGCAAAATTGCCAAGAAGTAGTCAAAGGCAAATGGCGTGTTACTTAAAAGGAATTCACCATTTTTTCCAGTTCTATCGTATTCTTTTTTTTGCATTTTTCGAAACCTTAAAGCGGGAAAGATGATTCTGTACCAATATGTAAATCCGAGTACGATCAAAACTGGGCCAGCGATAGTCAACATATCGTTGTCGTTCATCCTTCATCCTTACTCAATTCGTGGAAATAAAAAATTGAGTTAAAACCTGTAACTCAATCACACTTTTTAATTGAGTAAAAATTTAAAAGTTAGATTAGATTACGGAGTCTTCTACAGATGAGTTTCTTATATTTAAAAGAGCTAGTGGAAAGATTAATCCGAGAATTATTTTTTAATTTTAACCTCAGACATGTGGGCCGTTTTGCTGAGAATGAGATACCATGCAGGTATAATTAATTCAATCTTGGTCGAGCATGCGCTCAGCTTAATAGCTAGTACTAGAATATTAACAAGATATAGAGGTTGTGAGATAGAACCTCCTATATCTTAACCGAAAATTTTACCAATGTGTAAAAAAATTATCTCGGGAGAGGACTAGGGCATGAAATCGTTAACAAACGCTCTCTTCCGATCAAATGCGGAACTTGCGGCTATCGCTCTTAATTTATCAATCGAATAAACGGACACTAATCCGGAGGTATCCATTATCCATATTCTATTTAAGTCATCCTCTGCTACATTTAAAATACTATCAGAGAACAAGCCTTGCTCTTTCGAGGTATGGTAATAGGTATCTCCTTCGATCCAACTTAACCCCGATTGAAAAAAGCCATGAGAGATCCAAATCCTTTCATTGCTATCAATGTTTAAATTTTCAACGATAAAACTCTTAACTCCTTGGCGTTTACTAAATGAATGAATTTTGGAATCTGGAGAAAGTGTATAAAATCCGAGAGCCGATCCAAGGTATAAAAGCCCTTTGTCTTCAACTAAAGAAGAAATGCCGAGAGTATTAAGCCCATTTGCCTTTCCAAAATCTGCCCATCGATTATTTCTCGTTCTGAGGTGTAGAGCATTGTAATTATCTGGAGGTGGTTGGTTGTTTGCCTTAGCCTTTGTCCTTGTGGACAACCAAATATTACCCCTGAAATCTTCAATTATATCTGTAACAGGATCATCGAGAAGCTCATTAGACCCAATCTTGTTACGATCAGGCCTAGACCATTTCTCATCCTTATAAATATAGACTCCTCGCTTTGTGCCGAGGTATAGGCGATCTTCAGAATCTATAAACATCTTTGAAATATCATGATTACTTGTCTGTTCCGGTAATTTGATAAGTTGGCGTTTATTGTATTCGAAGAGCTCTAGTTCTTCACTTGATTTAGAGATCGCAGTGTAACCGTCGGCCCGCATAAATCCACTCGCATTAGGACAAACTTGTTCACCATTGAAAAACACATATCTTTTATCGTCGATTTTGGCTGTGCTTACTTGCCGTGAGTAGTACTTTCTATTTAGTAGCTCATCTGCTGCTCCGCAGGCATTAGAGTATGCTTTCGCAAATGGTTCGACATCGTCTGGTGAATTTGCAGACCAGGTAATGAGCTCATTTGAAGAAGCAGAATATATGGATCCGTCGTTTAACCCAACGACGATTTTACTTTTGCTGTCTATGGCTTGGATGGCAGTTATTTTTGCTTGAGGCAATAGCTTGTTATTAGAAATGATTTTTTTAATTTTCTGAGCAGTATACGTATATATTTGATCATCGGTGTCTAAAATAATTCCGGAATTCTGATTAAATGCTTCTATCTTTTCAATTTGGATACTAGAAGCAAAGCGACTAAGTGGGTATCCAGTCTTTGATAGGGTTAAGATTCCTTGATTCCCCCCGACTAAAATTTTCTCGTCCTGTACATTTACACTTTTAATAGGGAAGTCCCCTGTAAAAGAGTTGTAAATAGTTTTCATGTTTCGGGTGAGTAGGCTTATAGTCTTAATTGAAGACTGAGTTGATATAACAACAAATTCTTCATCTAACTTCGCAATATCTGTAATTATTTCATTTCGTAGGTCGTCGCTACTTAGAAATCTATCGAATTTACTTTCCCACTCATAAAATCCTTTGCCGACTATGAAAACTCTTTCAGAGATCTCCTTTATTTTTTTTATTGCAAAACGTTTTTGCGACGGTCCACCAACCTTTTTAGTCCATTTTTGATTGTGCAGGTTTACGATTTCGCCGTTGGTAAAGCCGATCCATAGACCGAAACTTTTAGTGAAAGATATTGTTGAAATTGCGGGCATGCTATCATTGAATATCTTAGTGTAGATAGCACTGTCGATTACCTTGGTGCCTTTATCGTTTTCTAAGCTTATTACGTTATAACGATCCGCTACGAAAATCTTTCCCTGATCATCTCCCGAAATAGAAATTATTTTGGACTTGAGAGAAAACATTTTTTGCATCCCGCCAATAGACTTAATTTCTAATGGTACATCTGTTGTTTTATTTTGTAACTTTTGGATGTCGGCTATGCTAGGAGGTGGGATAACTTTATCCACTCCAAGTAATTCGTTTTGTGAATTTAATTTCTGTAAGTTTGCTGGCGTGGCAGGTTTTGATACTTCTACAGTTGGGTGCTCACCCGTCTCAATTTGGAGAACTGGACTCGGACTCGGTTTAACTTCCTCCACGTCTAATTCACCTAATGAAATAGAATTTTCAAATCCGCTGAGAGAGTCTCGGCGTTTGGAATTTTCGTTCTTTCCGCAGCCGGCGATGCCCATTACTAAAATTGAAGTAAGTAAAATTGTAAAAGTTAACTTTAGAATATTGATATCGAGTAATGGTTTTGCTTTCAGGTTATTAAATAAAGTTTTAAAATTAGAGTTCAACATAGTCGGTATCTATTAGATATTTTGCCCAAACCTTTGATTCACCTAATGTGATTATTTACTCCTAGAAGAGTGCAAGATCTTTTCAAACTTATTCTGCTTGTTATTAACTCTTCTAGCTATCTAAAATTATTATGCTTAAAGCTATCGTCATAGCACCAAATTTCTTGTTAGGCACCAAAAACCGTATTAATTACTGACGGTTATCATATATAATGCTTGACACCATTGATAGGAGAGGGTCTCTTAAAAGTGGAAATTAGTCCATTTTATTAATATTTTAAGGAGAACTAATATGACTAAGAAAATTTTACTCGTATCTGTCTTGGCTTTGTTACCTAGTACAAGTTTCGCTGTCGATAACGTTGGCGGATGTGGCTGGGGTTCAAAGTTAATGGCTGGTAATCAAGGTATCGCACCACAGGTATTGGCAGTTTTTACTAACGGTACTTCTGGTAGTCAAACTTTTGGTATCTCTACTGGTACTTCTGGTTGTACTCAAAACGGCGTTGTTTCATCTAATTGGAAAACAGCAATGTTTATAGATTCAAACATGAACAAGCTTGCGAAAGACATGTCAGTTGGTCAAGGCGAAACTCTTGATTCATTAGCTAGTTTAATTGGCGTTTCGGCAGATGATAAAGAATTGTTTGCTAACACTGTGAAAAACAACTTTGGAAGTATCTTTTCGTCAAATGAAATTTCTTCCGAGCAAGTTGCTGGAAATCTAAAGAATCTTTTGGCTTCTTCTGAAATTCTTTCTGTATACGCTGATAGAGTTTAGAACCAAAGTTCAAAAAAATTTAAGGAGATGGTTTTATTCCATCTCCTTTTTTATTTTTAGCGACGACAGAGGCACAGAGTGGCAGGTATTCGCTTCTATAGAAGATACTCCGAAGTGCCGGATATTCTCAATAGAAACGGATGCCTGTCTCGCTTCTCAGTGGTCGTTAAAAACAACGAGGACAGCCAATGCGACCGTGGTCGTAGCTACTTGCTCTCGTTTGATATTTTTCCTAGACTTATTTCTTTAATACGAAATGGATAATGTTGTTTCTGCATATTAGTAGCTGGATGAAAAATTTATTTATCTGTGTTTTTACTTGTATTATTTCCATTCAGTTGAAATATGCCCATGCGATTGATCAGACTAAAACGAGCTTTATTTCAGATTCAATAAAGATTGAGACACTTGGCTTTGATAGAGAATGGTTGTTGTTAAATCATTTTTGGAAAAATATACTAGGAGTAAGGATTAGTAGAATTGATGATCCAGATTTTTTCTTGTCCCGCCAGCGTTCAGATCCACGGTTGGAGTTAGAAGCTTTTATCAAAGCACTTACAGAAGAAACTATTTCCAATAATGAAAGTTTACAGTGCCGTTTCCCCGCGAGGTTTTTGTGGGTTGATGAGAAATTTTCCCTCACTAAAAATAATATAGTGGTCAAAGTAGAATGCGAGGAATTTGAAACTTGGAAAGAGTCGATTAATTTAAAACGTTTAGTCTTAGTTTTTCCCGCCGCATATTTAAATAATCCTGCTTCGATGTTTGGGCACACGCTTTTAAGACTTGACTCGGAACAGGGAATTGAAAATCCGCTCTTATCCCACGCCGCAGGTTTCAGTGCAGCTACTGGGAATGATGGCGGTGTTGCGTTTGCTGTTAAAGGATTGTTCGGTGGATATCGTTCATCTTATTCGGTCGAGCCATATTATGAAACCGTTAAAAGATACGGTGATATAGAACATCGTGATATTTGGGAGTATGAACTTTTGCTAACTCCTTCTGAGAACGAGCGAGTCATGGCGAGTCTTTGGGAACTTGGACATACCTATTTTGATTACTACTTCTTTGACGAAAATTGTTCTTATTATTTATTGGCGCTACTCGAGACGATTCGCCCAGAATTAAATTTGATCGACGGATACGGTTACTGGGTGATACCTTCCGATACATTAAAAACTTTACTAAGTCGTAATGAAATCTTAGGTGAAGTAAAATTTCGTCCCTCGTTAACGAGTAAATTAGAAGCCCAAAGTTCTCGATTAAGCTCAGATAATCTCAATCTTGCGCTTGAAATTGCCAAAGGTTCGGAGTCTGTTGCTGCTATTCCTTCGGACCGAGAGGGGCTGGCTGATCTGTTGGAGTTTTCTTTCGACTATCTTGAATATTCAAATGATAAGCGAGATAGCAAAGCTGATTTAGCGACGGATCGGAACATTGCGAAGGAAATTCTAATGAAAAGGAGCCTTTTGCCGACATCTATACGGAAGCAATATCCTATTTCGAAACCTGAAACTAGGCCTGATTTGGCGCATGATTCGGGAAGGATTTTGACCTCTGTTGGCCGTAGAGGTAGCCAAGGGTTTTATGATGTTGAATTAAAACCGGCATATCACGACTTACTTGATCGCTTTGATGGTTTTAAAGGCGGAGCGGCAATAGATTTTTTTAATCTTCGTTTACGTCACTATGAGACAAAAAACGTAGCGTTACAAAGTTTTTATCCAATCTCTATAGAGTCATATAGTCAATGGAATAAGTTATTTAGGCCATTGTCATGGAACATTAAAACAGGTTTAGAAAGGGAATTGGTTTCGAATGAAGGTAAGAGTGATGTTTTAGGTGACTTGATTGGAGTCATACGTACAGACGCCGGTGTTACCACGAAGTTATTTGATCTTTTCAGTTTTAGTATATTACCAGGAGTCAGGGCTAATGTTAGCCCCAGTTATTCGGACAGTGATTACGCTATTGGTGCGGGAATTGGTTTTAGGTTGTTTGGCACCGCAACAGATAATTTAAGGTATCTTGTTGGGGGCGATCTTTCAAGATTTGGTATCGGAGAAGACCATAGTAACAATAATATAAGAGCGGAATTAAATTATGATGTAGGTAGACAATTCATTTTTAGGACAGGCGTTCAAAGACAACAGAGTTTTAATAATTATTATACCGAATACTATATTGGGTTTGGGAGTTATTTTTGAAGAACATTTTTTACTTTTTTATATTTTGTTTGGCTGGATGCCAGAGTGTTTTCTTTTATCCAAGTAGCGCAATCGTTTGGACCCCTGAGAACGCTGGATTTCGCTATGAAGTTCATTCAGTCCCAGTCGATGAGACTAACTATTTTACACTTTGGCAAATAAAGCCAGAAGGTGAGCAAAAGGGGACTATCCTATATTTACATGGGAATGCGGAAAATAATAGCACTCACACTCAGTCTGTAATGTGGCTAGTCAATGAAGGTTACCAAATATTTGCGCTCGACTATCGAGGATTCGGTGAATCATCGGGTGCTGCAAACGTCGTTAACGCAGCAGTAGATATTCAGAAATCAGTTGAGTATGTTAATTCCAAAATTGATAAAGAAGAAAAACTTATTTTATTTGCACAAAGTATTGGCGCCTCTGTGAGTATTTTCGCTCTTGCTAACCATCCGTTGAAAAATCGATTTTCGTTGTTTATCTTCGAAAGCGGATTTACCAGTTACCAAGGTATCGCAAAAGAGAAGCTATCTGAAATTGGGCTGTTCTATCCTTTAAACTCCATTTTTTCTCTACTCGCTACAGATTGTTGTGACCCTCTCTTGCACGTGCACAAATTTCCAGCAGGCAAAGTAATTTTTGCTCATAACAAATTTGATCCCGTAGTACATTTTCATAATTCTGAAGATTTCTATGAAGCATGCCAGAAGCCAAATCTATTTTGGCAGTCAGAGTCCGAAGGGCATGGAACCTTCTTTGCGGGTAAGGGACATCGGGAACGATTGCTACAAAAGTTAGATTCAGTAGTAAATAGATAGCCGACGGAGTGATTAAGATACGTTTTGTGATGCGATTTCACTGAAATGCTTTGTTTTGAGATTAGAGGTACTTATGTTCGTCGTCGCTAAAATGGGATGTTTTCGGGCGTCTGGGAGCGATTAAGTTTCCATAACAAATATAGCAGGTTAAAGATGGAGAAATTGTTTGATTTTATCTGGAGCATTTTTCTCAAATCTTAGACTATTTAATGGAGAGTTTTTTCTTCCATTGGGACATTTGCATGAAACAATTTATAGAAGACACAAAATTACTCCTGAAAACGGATAAACGTTTTTGGGGAGCGGGAGGCTTTATTGTCTTTGTGCTCGTCTTTTGGTCTTTAACTTCATCTTGGAGACCTCTACCTGAGGTGTTCGAAGAAAAAGTGATGAAAATTGAAGTGGCTCCTAAAACAAATGCCGGCCCATTATTAGAAGGACTTCATGAAAGTTTAACTTCTTTAACAGCTTCGAATGATACGTTGAAAAAGGATATCACTCGGGTTTCTAGGAATTTAGAGACTAAGCAAGAAGAGATAGATTGGAATGTAGATCAATTAGTTTCCCGCTTATCTAATATGAGTCATACTTTGGATAGCATCACTAAAAAGGTTGGTTCGCGCGAAGTTAAGAAAATGGAGATTGAGCAGCGAATGGCTAATCGATCAAAAGCTGGCAAGCGAAAATAGTTGGTTACGTAAAT
>CAYYIQ010000060.1:10294-15408 GCA_964472005.1 uncultured Bdellovibrionales bacterium
TTCTGATAGGCAAGATAAATTTCATTCGAAAATTTGGCTAAATGGCACCTCGGTTGCCGATCGTAGTCTAAGCGTTCTTATTTTAAAAATTAGTTAATTTAAACGACTACGGGTTCCACTGTGGAGCTAATTTTCAGCTCCACTTGATAAGATTAAGATCGAATATGCAATCAGTTAATAATTCTAATAATAATTTCCCTAAATTCCAAATTGTACTAAGGTAAGACTATAATAATCATCGAAATTATATTCAAATGATCTCAATTTTTCATATCTTACACGTCTTTTCTATTATCTGTTTAGTCGGTACAATTTGCGCAGCTGCTGCTGCACCAATTCCTTCTAGAAGAAAGAAATCTTTGATGTGGTCTGGAATAGCCTCGCTAGGTGTTTTGATTACTGGCTTTGGTCTAGCGGGAATTTTGAAATATGGATTCCCAATTTGGCTAGTTGTCAAAATTATCTGCTGGTTGGCAATTTCTGGAATGGTTGGAATGTTTTTCAAGAAACCACAAGATTCTCAAAGGCTCTTGGTCCTTTCACTTGCAATAGTTGTAATTGCGTTAATCATGGTTTACGTCGTCAGATAGAACTTTTCCGCTGTGAAGTGTTTTTGTTTCCTATAGCTGTCATAAATATCTAGATACCCGTATGAGTTCGACTCATTTTAAGTTTATAACTTTGTTATTGATCAGCTCTGGTTGTGTTACTAGCTTATCTAGTTCTGCGAGAAATGTTCGTGATGCTGATGAGAATACGGTGTCGAATTGTGAATTTGTGGGAACCTTTCAGGGTAGTTCTGGATGGGGGGATTTTGCGGCTGGAACAGGTATGCAGAATTCTAAGAACCAAATACTAGAACTTGCAGCACGACAAGGTGCAACGCATGTGGTTTTCCAACATGTTCATGGTGGTTATTCTCCTTCGGCCTCCGCTCGAGGGTATCGGTGCAATAGCTCCCAGTAATTCTGTCAAACTTGTTCAAGTTCAATTACTCAAAAAGTCGTCGTTGAAATTTAATCCTATTGTTCTAAAAATGAAAACGTATAAGTAGATTTTAAGATCTCTGATTAATTTTTAAGTGCGATAGTTTTGACGCTGATGTAACGAAAGGGGCTTAATTTCCATCATGTTTATTTGGAATACTCTAATGTGAACTTTTGTAAGTCTTTTTCGGTCGGGCTATCTTCTTTAATAATCAGATAGGATGGTATTCTAACGATATCACCAAATTTTAAATTCTCGCTTAAGCTGGAATTAATCCTTTTTAGTCTATCTGAGTTTTGATTATTGCCCGTGTACCAGTTCGCAATAAAAGTTAAAGTTTGACCGGCAAATGTCACTTCATGGTAGGCATCTTTAATTCTGTATTACTATTTTTGGTTGTAGGCTCTACATCTGTTTTAGTCGTGCTATCGTCCTGTGGAAGAGTAGGTGTCACAGGATCGTTAGTATTTTCTTTAAGGGGAAGAAGCGCTGGCGAGTTGTTTCCTGGATCGAAAATGCTTTTTTGTGCATTTGAATCAGGCTTTTCTTTGTCTTCGAAGATGCTTTCAGGACCAGTAATAATCCATTCCTTTCCACGTTCTTCTAATTTGTAGTGTTCATTCTTTAGTTGGTAGTAAAGTTTTAATGTCGCTGAACCAATTAAAGGATCAGAGAACTCAATGCTGTCAGGAGCACCCTTTAATGACAGGAAACCTTTTAAAGTTTCACTTGCTTTAGCTTCTTCTGAAATGAATTTGTTTGGGGCGAGGTATGGATTGCTTAAGTCAAGATTTACTTGACCTCTTCCAGACATCTCAGTTCTCAATGCTTGATTAGATCCATTAGAGCAGGAGGCTAACAAAAAGAGAACTAAGATAGTTGGAATTAGAGTTTTAAGATGTAGTTTCAATCTTGTTAATTAACCTTATTTTTCATTTTAAAATCAACTAAGAAATCAATACGGTTTTTAATTCCTTGAAGTTCTCTAAAACAGTTCCAGTTCCTCTGACTATCGCCGTTAAAGGGTCAGCGGCTCTTCTAAATCTGATTTTAGTCTCCAAGCTTAATCGTTCTGGCAATCCAGCAAGGAGTGCACCACCGCCCGCTAGATAAATGCCTTTTCGAACAATATCTTGAGCGAGTTCAGGGTTGGTTCTTTCTAGTGCTCTAAAAACTGCCTCTACAATTGCTTTTACAGGAGCCTTTAGCGCTTGTCGGATTGTTGTGTCGTCAACAACTAGTTCTCTCGGCACGCCTGTCGCAAGATCTCTTCCAAAAATCAGAAGTACTCTAGATTTTTTCATCGGCATCGCGGAGCCGATTGCTAATTTAATTCTTTCAGCTTCAAAAATACCGATCTGAAGATTAAATGCACGTCTAATAAATTGTTCAATCGCCTCGTCCATTTCGTCACCAGCGATTCTTACTGACTCTGAATAAACTGTTCCACCTAAGCTGATAACCGCTACCTCTGTCGTTCCACCGCCTATGTCAACAATCATGTTTCCGCTGCATTCCATAACTGGCATGCCTGAACCAATTGACGCTGCCATTGGTTCTTCAATCAGATTAATTGATCTAGCACCAGCGGCCATAGCGGCATCAATTACTGCTCTTTTCTCTACCATCGTTACTCCAGATGGTATTGAGACTAAAAGCTTTGGTCTACGTAGATGCCAACGTTTTGAAACCCGGGTTATGAAGTCTTGAATCATTAAGTGTGTAATGTCGAAGTCCGCGATAACGCCGTCTTTCATCGGTCTTATGCAACGAATCTTTCTTGATGTTTTCCCATACATGTCTTTAGCAGCTTTGCCGACGGCAACAGGTTTTCCATCGTCTTCACGAACGGCTACCACTGAGGGTTCATTTAAGACAATACCTTGACCTCTGATATAGATTAGAGTGTTGGCCGTTCCTAAATCCATGGCGAGTTCCTGTCCCATCCATGAATTCAACATCTTCGTAAATCTTAATTTTGGAGATTTTGTAGGAAGGCTAGACTTTAACTTCTCATGTAAAGTAGAAGGTCTAATTATTTCCTGAGATGAATCGCTGTTATCGAAGCCCAGCAGTGAAATTTTCTTTTTAGGGTTCGAATTGGAATTACCAAAATCTAGCATTGACTACCTCTTTCTTTTCTTCTTCAGTTGTTTCGCCTAAGATAAACTCATCTTCAGATCGTTTGTTTTCTGTTTTAAGGAGAGCGTTGTTAAGTCTTTGATCAAACCCAGTTTTAGGCTTGTTTGAAGACGTGCTCATAATACTTGCAATTTTTTCAATTGGAGACTGCGGTGCGACTGGGGCTTTTTTAATCGGGGCTTTGTTCTCAATCTCAACCTGCTTTATCTCTGCTCTTTTTTCGAGAATGCATTCATCGATCGAACCAATAGAGCTATGAAGCGTGATATTGCTTATCTCCAGATTCTCACTGAGTAATTTTGATGCGTCGGATGGGATCGGCTCATAGAAGTCGAGATTGTCCATCAATGGAATTTTAGAGATAACTTTTGCAAGTCTTTGAGTTAAAGATTCAAGTTGATCTTTTTCTCCCATGATGTAGATGCTCGTTCCGTACGGCGAACTTGCAAGCATTGGTTGCGTTGCCAATTGTTGAACAAATCTTAGAATTTGTTCGTGAATTTCAGCAACGTTTTTTACACCAATATTTTTTTCTAGAGTAAATAGATTATTGAGCTGCACTCTGACTAATGAATAGTTTGCGATATGAGATCTGTTGCCCATTTTGCTGTCATTGCCAATTCCGAGTAAAATGTTTGATTGAGATATGAAGTGTTTCCACGGAAGTAGCGAGGGCCCGATTTGACGAGAAGCAGTGATGGTTTTAGATCTCAATCGTTCAAGCTCTTGGCTTACGAGTGCTGCTAGCTTTTCTAATGCTTCGATGTCAGATGGTGAAAACCCTTTAAATGGCGCGCTCAAAACGTTTAAGGCACCTGCTTCGTTGCCAAAAACATTGAAGGGAACAGATAGGAATGATCTTGCTTTAATGTCATCATGGGGAAGAACGTGCACACTTCTTTCAGTACTTAAAATCTTTTTATGTTTGCATACTAGTTCTACTAAGTGATGTTCGATTCGGCTTTCTTTTGCATTTGTATAGAATGTCGCTTCTCCAAAACCTTCATGAGACGTGACTAGGGCGATAGTTGCTTCTCTAGCGATAAGACTTTGCGGAATTTGGCATAAGCCTTCAAAAAGTTGTTCCTCGCTTCTAGCTTTTTTAAGAAGCGTGAAAACAGTTTCTAATTCACTTTTTAAATTAGGGTTCGGAGCATTCTCAGAAAGCTTTTGATTATCTAAGTGCAAGTCAATCAATATTTGCGCTTGCACCGCACATTCGGTGAGAAGCTTTTCAGTGATCTTTGCAAACGCATAATTTTTTTTCGAATCACAGGCTATGACACCAAGGAGGCAGCCATTCTTACTTATAATAGGTACGGCGATAAAACTTTTTAGACCCTGGTCGGTTGGATAGTAGAGTAGGGTGCTTGAGTCGTGTTCGAAGGGACATACCGTAATTCGTAGTTTATTTTCAGCAGTCCAGCCAACAAGACCACGACCGTATGGTATAGTGACGCCTTCGATGAAATCCCGACTTAGAGAGTGGTGTGCAAGACAATGAAGAATCTTATTTTGTTGATCTGCAACAAATAAAGCGGTTGAATAGCTCTCGGTTATATTTGCGATTAAATTGGTAAGTTGTTCAAGGCTATCTTCCATCCTTGAACGCTTCTTAGTTTTTTTTATGGGCACATGAGTCTCAGCATGTAGTACTTTAGGTTCATCCTCGGGTGAATTAGGTACGATTTGACTTTCACTTAACGAGATAGGCGCTGAGTTTATTGACATTTTTTAATTCCGACAAATATTCTAGGTTATCATGTTTAACTACTTCAACTAGCTTAAAGTATCATTACCTATTTAATGTCACAAGATAAATAATGCGAAAAACCCTTGAGATTTTTCTTAGTTTCTTATACTTCCCTCGCAATCCAAAATAATCCAATTGGCGATGTAGCTCAGCTGGCTAGAGCACGGAGCTCATAATTCCGGGGTCGGTGGTTCAAGTCCACCCATCGTCACCATTTTTTGAAAAAAAATTG
>CAYYIQ010000061.1:0-15405 GCA_964472005.1 uncultured Bdellovibrionales bacterium
TCGTAAACGAGAAATTTTTATCATTGAAGATTGTTGCGATGCTTTTGGGGCCAAAATTGGAGATCATTCTGTCGGTAGTTTTGGTGATTATGCAACGCTAAGTTTTTATCCGGCTCATCACATTACGATGGGTGAGGGGGGAGCGGTCCTTAGTCGCACAAAATCTTTAAGACGAGTTGCGGAAAGTATGCGTGATTGGGGACGGGATTGTTGGTGCGAGCCAGGAAAAGACGATACGTGCGGAAAGCGTTTCAGTTGGGATTTGGGTGACCTTCCATGTGGTTATGATCACAAATATACATACTCATCCGTTGGCTACAATTTAAAGGCGACTGATATGCAGGCAGCCTTAGGTATGTCGCAGTTGGATAAAGTCGGTGATTTTGTTGAGGCTAGAAGATCAAATTGGGAAAAGTTAAATCAAGGAATTTCCAACAGTCCGGTTTTATCTGAGCACTACTCTCCAATTAAGCCTACCCCGGGAACTAGTCCAAGTTGGTTTGGATTTCCAATTAACGCAAGTGCGGCTCTCGATAGGAATAAAGTAGTGAGATTTTTAGAAGAAAAACGAATTGGTACAAGATTGTTTTTCGGTGGAAACTTAACCAAACAACCTGCTTATAAGAATGTTGATTACCGAATAAATGGTGAATTGAAGGGCTGTGACTTCGTGATGAATCAAACTTTCTGGATCGGGGTGCATCCTGGGTTAGACGACAAAAAAATAAGTTATATGCTTTCGGTTTTAGAAGATTCGATAGCAGAATGTAAAAGATAGCGTTGTAGTCAGGTTTAGCGAAAGATTTTTTCCCTGATTTTCCAAAACTCTTTTTGCTTCCGCGCGATAACGTACATTGGCATTCGGAATTTGCTTTGAGTCGCAATTGCTTTGTCTACTGTATCTATTTCGTAATTTCTCTCTGGAAGTCGTTGATGCATTCTTACAAAGTTGTAGTAAAAAGCTTTTGCGTCTTCAGAATTGTTAAGGAAGAAGATTTCACTTAGGTATTGTGCATCGAGGTCGTAGTATTTGACCTCTAACCTTTCTTTGCCATTCGAGTCAGTTTTCTTAGTAAATGTCATGGTGTCTGGCTGAAGTACGTGGGAGTCTTTTGATCCTCTGGCTTCTTTTAGCTTTGTATCGTTGTCGACAAGAATGTTACCACAACTTCGACATGTCTTGGCTGCTATGTCATTTTCCTGTCCGCAGGTGTCGCAATTTTTAAATCGATACCTAAATCCGCATGGAATGATTTCTAAATTGTCAGGGTCTTGGATTGCTCCCCTACATTTTCTGCCAAAATGTTCTACAATTTCTCCGGTGTCATCCTTAATACCCCAAAAGTCGTTAACATGTTGACACATTGGACATTCGACTTCGACTGGCTCTGAATCTTCGGATGGTTTGTCGTCTGAAATTTGTGGGCTGAATATGTCATGCGCGACACCAGTATAGTCTAGTATTAAACAGTCAGCTTTTCCTGGGCTTAATCTTAAACCTCGTCCTACAATTTGTTGATAGAGGCTAACTGATTCTGTTGGTCGTAAAATCGCTATTAGGTCTACATGAGGTGCGTCAAAGCCAGTGGTGAGAACCGAAACGTTAACCAAAAATTTAATTTTTTGGGCTTTAAATTGTTTAATAACAAAGTCACGTTCTTCGCTCGGAGTGTCTCCAATGATAATCGCAGATTTGCCCTTTGGGAGATAGTTGAGAATTTCTTCTGCGTGACGAATTGACGCCGTGAAAATCAATACCCCTTTACGTTCCGCAGACATTTCGACGATATTTTGCACGATTCCAGGTGTCACTCGTTTTTGATCTTTCAAGATTGCTTCGATTTCTGAAAGTACGAATTGACTATTTGGATGCCGTTTTAAATCTGTAAAGTCGTAAGATGCAACTGGAGCATCAATTTGGATCGGCGGGGTTAAATACTTCTGTTTGATCATTTGTCGTAGAGTCAAATCGTAGATGCATTTTTTGAAAAACTTAGGTTCTTCGGTCCGCATCAGACCTCGATGGTTGAACTGATAAATCCAGCCAGAGTCCAACCTAAAGGGCGTTGCAGTTAAACCTAAAATGCAGATATTAGAATCACTTTGTTGGAGCTGTTTAATTACTTGTGAATATTGCGCATCTACTTCGCTCGAGACACGATGACTTTCGTCGATGATTAATAGTGAAAAATCCTGAAAAAAATCTTTTGGGGCCCGAGCCACTGATTGAATACTTCCAAAAATTACCTTTTCATCAAAATCTTTTCTATTTAATCCCGCCGAAAATATTCCAGCTGGAAGGTCATAACTTAGGTATTTTGAGTGATTCTGTTCAACTAATTCTTTAACATGTGCGAGAACTAATACTCGACCTCGAGCGATTTTTGAAAGCTCAGCGATAACAATGCTTTTTCCTGCACCTGTTGGTAGGACTATAACGGCGGGACTTCGATCTTTTCTAAAATGTTTTAGTGTTTGATCAACTGCTTCTTGTTGGTATGGTCTAAGAGTATACATTGTTTTAAACTATTATCGTTCGTTTTTGCAGTTTGTTCACTGCAATTTGTTTCTGATCCAGCTTTTTCAGATACGCCGGACAGAGAACACCCGTAGGAATTACAAATGTTTTTCTCTGTGCCTTTGTGCTCAAAACACAAAAAACAGTATTCATGCATTTGCGCAACTATGTGTTAACATACTTTTAAATAGTATTATAAACTTTTTCAAGCGTGATTTATGTCAAATGATCTTTTAGCAAAAATAGTTGAGACTACAGAATTCTTAAAAAAATATACTTTAGCAGAAGAATCTACAGGGATTGTGCTGGGGACTGGTCTTGGGGCCTTGGTTAGTCAAATTGATGTGAAGCATCGGATTCCCTATTCTGAAATTCCTAATTTCCCATTGGCGACGGTGGAGTTTCATAGTGGGCATCTGGTATTTGGTTTTATTGGGGAGACTTCGGTTATTGCAATGGAAGGGCGATTTCATTACTACGAAGGATATTCAATGCAGCAAATTACCTTCCCGATTCGGGTAATGCGTAGACTGGGGGTAAACAAGCTCTTTTTAAGTAATGCCGCCGGCGGTATTAATGCAAATTTTAAAAAGGGTGACTTGGTTTGTTTGGATGATCATATAAATTTGCAGATGGATAGTCCGTTACGTGGACTAACTGATCCAGAATTCGGTAGCCGATTCCCTGATATGAGTGAGCCTTATAGTAAAACTCTATCCAATAAACTATTCACGAAAGCTAAGTCGCTAAAAATAGAATTAAAAAGCGGCGTTTATGCATCAGTGGTCGGTCCGAATTTAGAAACTAGGGCAGAGTATCGATATTTGAGAACGATTGGCGCAGACCTCGTTGGAATGAGCACTGTCCCAGAAGTCATCGTAGCTTCGCAGCTCGAATTGCCGTGCGCTGTAATCTCGGTCGTTACAGACGAATGCGACCCAGACAATTTAAAACCAGTAAATATTTCTGAAATAATCGCCGTAGCAGGCAAGGCGGACGAAAAACTAAGCGGTCTACTTTATGCTGTTATTTCAAGTATTAATGTTTAAATTAAACTTCCTCCGTCACGGGTATAAAAAATTAAATCAGGAAGTTCGCGAAATCGAAATTCCCCATTAGGGCGATCAAGCGTGCATTTTCGAGTTTACAAACTCCCGCCCAAAAACATCCCGTGCAAGGATGTTGATTATGCTCCCGACAAACAACCCGCAAATTAGCAACTGAATTATTACCACCAAGAACTACTGGAGTAATCTGGTCTGTCATGTCCTAAAATAGGTTGACAAGATATTTCAGGACATGACGTGCGTTAGTTATCGCATTACTAGAATTTTCGTATTACTCGGATAGTCTCGAAAGCGGAGATCACGAGACTTATGCGCGCTCTCATTTTCCATCCGCACATAACCCGCCGTCATCCCTACGAACTGGCCGTCATCCCTGCGAACCCGCCGTCATCCCTGCGGAGGCAGGGATCCCTGCGAACCCGCCGTCATCCCTGCGGAGGCAGGGATCTCTGCGAACCCGCCGTCATCCCTGCGGAGGCAGGGATCCAGGAGTAGTTCTAGTTATGCACATTCAACGACCGCTATTATTGCTAAAGCAGTTGTCTTGCTGTTTGAAATAGTCCTCCTGGATTCCCGCTTTCGCGGGAATGACGGCGAGGGGACGTCGAGAGTGCGCGGGAATGACGGCGAGGGGATGTTGACAGTGCGCGGGAAAGACGGCGAGGGGATGTCGACAGTGCTCGGGAATTAATATCTAAGAATCGAATATAAATTTAGACATTAAAATTCTGATTATATTCTTTGTGGTCCAACTCTACACTGAAAGTACAATAACTTGGGCGCTAGTAAATCGTAATGAGCAGCTTAGACTAACTGTCTTCAGATATTTTTTCAGAGCTAAGCCAACCTTTTTTCCAAAAAATAAATAGCATGGTAGCTCCGACAACAAACATGGCGACAAGCAAAATTGGATACCCGTATTTTGAATGAAGTTCTGGCATGTTCTCAAAGTTCATTCCGTAAATTCCGGCAAAAAAGGATAGGGGAATAAAAATTGTGGAGATTACTGTAAGAACCTTCATCACATCATTTAATTTATTACTGATGCTTGAAAGGTAAATATCCATAAAGCCACCTGCGAGTTCTCGATAGGTTTCGACAACGTCGATTATTTCGACAGTGTGATCATAGATGTCTCTAACAAAGGTTCTGGTGGTCTTTTTGAATATTTTAAATTCATCTCTTAAAATTGCACTGAAAATTTCTCGGTGAGGCCAAATTGATCTTCGCAATTGTAGTAACGTTCGTTTTGCGGTGTATATATCGCTCAACGTCGACTTGTTTGGGTTGTCTACGAGTTCCTCTTCGATTTCTTCAAGGTGGGTACCAATTTCTTCTAAGATAGGGAAGTAGTTGTCGATTATCGCATCGATCAATGCATACGCTAGATGGTCTGATCCAGATTTTCGAATGCTTCCTTTGGCTTGACGGATTCTTTGACGAATTGGATTAAATACATCGCGGTCGTGCTCTTGAAATGTTAGGACGTAGTTTGTTCCAACGACGATGCTTATTTGCTCAACACTAATCGTGCAATCTTCTTCTAGAGTGGGTATCGCTAAGATAATTAATACGTATGACTCTTGTTCCTCAATTTTAGGTCGTTGCGGAACGTTTACGATGTCTGAAATTGTTAAATCGTGGAGTGAGTAAGCAAGTGCAATTCTTTTTAAAGTTTCTTCATTTAAGACGCTTTTGATGTCAAGCCAAGTAACTTCTTTAGACTTTGCGGTGCTTGAGATAATCTTATCAAGTTCTTTAAAATATTCAGTGGAATCTAAAGTGCCACTACAGATATTCTCTTCAACATGATTCTGATCGTAAATAAATGATTGAATATTAGGGCGGTCGCTATTTGCATCTAAAACAAGTGTCCCAGGCACCGAACCAATAGGAGCATACTTTTTTCTATACATTTAGTTCCGCCAAATTTTAATTTTTACTAGAAGAAAATCCAGCCTTGCCATTGAAGGTATAGAGGTTTTCTATTTTGATAAAATCTAAATTTAAGTCGTCTATCCGACTTAGTAAGTCGACTATCCTAGTGTGGGCAATATCTTTTTTATCAGCTTGGATAAAACGACAACGCCAATGATCAGTGCAAAAAGTTTCTGGGAAACCGTTTGGCCAAACCTGAACACCTCTGTTGGTAATCATCTCTAGTTGGAAGTCGTCTTCGTTTAAAGCTTGCAATTTTTCAGCGAGGCTTTCGGGAGACCCGTCGTTCCAATCAAAAAAAACATCGACACCGATCAATTTTTTTTCTGTTGGTTGTTGAGAATATTTTTTGTAAGCAAATCCCGCTTGTTCGGTGGGGTAATTTGCAACTTTTAAATGGTGAGGCTTGTTGCCGATATTTTTAATCACAGCTTCGGCAAATTCACTAGTCGAAACTTTTACTTTAGAATTTTCTCGAAAAATATCCGCCGTATGTGTTCCTTCCTCAAGTGTCGCTAAGAGTGCATTGTGAATGGTGCTCGCGTATCCAGGGAGATTGAGATGAACTAGCATTTGTATAGCTGCGAGTAGTAAACCACTTGGATTGGCAATTCCTTGACCTGCGATATCTGGAGCCGCCCCGTGAATAGCTTCAAACATTGCGCAAGATTCACCAATGTTCGATGATCCGGCTATTCCGACAGAGCCAGTAATTTGAGCCGCGACATCTGAAATAATGTCTCCATAAAGATTTGGTGTCACTATAATGTCGAATCGATCTGGAGTATCTGCGAGTCTTGCAGTCCCGATGTCGATTATATAATGGTCCTTTTCGATTTCCGGATACTCTAAGCCAATTTCGTCGAAAACTCGATGAAACATTCCATCCGTCATCTTCATGATGTTGTCTTTTATAAAACAACTTACTTTCTTTCGACCATGATTTCTTGCGTAGTCAAACGCGTATCGAATAATTTTTTCAGATCCTGGGATTGAAACTAGTTTTAAACACTGAAAAACCTGAGCTGTTTGCTGATGCTCGATCCCAGTGTACAAGTCTTCTTCGTTCTCACGGATTACAACGAGATCCATTTTCGGATGCTTCGAAGTTATAAAGGGGTGGTATGAGATGCAAGGACGAACATTCGCGAATAGGCCAAGTGTTGTTCTTATTGCGACGTTAAGGCTTTTCATGCCGCCGCCTTGTGGAGTGGTAATCGGGCCTTTTAAAAATACTTTGTTTTTGCGAAGTGATTTCCAGCCGGCATCTGTAATTCCGGTAGAAATATCTTTCTGGTACAATGATAACCCAGCTTCTATTTCTTCGAATTCGAGTGGAGCTTTGGCAGCTTCTAAAATCGATAAAACGGCATTGGTAATTTCTGGGCCAATGCCGTCGCCTTTAGCTAAAGTAACAGTTGTCTTCTTGCTCATTTGAGCTCGGCCGCTAATTCTTTAATGTAGGATTTTAATTTAGGTGCGATGTCTCTACGTTTCAATCCGTATGCGATATTCGCTTGGAGAAATCCAAATTTATCGCCAGCATCGTATCGTTCGCCAGAGAATTCATATCCGATGAATCCCTCTACTTTCATCATCTTAGCCATCGCGTCAGTTAGTTGGATCTCTCCACCTTTACCAGGGTCAATTTCTTCAAGATATTTAAAGATTGAAGGCTTGAGTACATATCTTCCAACAATCGCGAGATTTGATGGAGCGGCTTCTAGTGAAGGTTTTTCAACCATAGTGTCGAGGTTGTAAACTCTCTCTGAAGCTGGGTGTCCACCACAGATACCAAATTTTGAAACGTCATCGTTAGCGACTCTCATAAGTGCGACAACTGACTTATTATGTTCTTCAAAAACTTCAATCATTTGCTTAGAGCAAGGAACGTTTGAATCAACAAGATCGTCTCCAAGGAGAACAACAAATGGCTCATCGCCGATTAAATCTTTTGCACATAAAACAGCGTCTCCAAGTCCTTTTGGTTCTGGCTGTCTGACTGAAACAAATTTCGCCATTCTACTAGCGTCTTTTAGAACTTGAAGTAGTTCGTATTTACCTTCTCGCTCTAGCTTTTGTTCCATCTCAACATAGGTGTCAAAGTGGTCAAGAATTGCGTCTTTCCCTTTACTTGTTACAAAGATTATTTCTTCGATTCCAGAATCAACAGCTTCTTTGACGATATATTGTATTGTTGGAATATCAACGATAGGAAGCATCTCTTTTGGGACTGCTTTAGTTGCAGGCAAAAATCTAGTTCCAAGTCCCGCTGCTGGGATGATTGCTTTTCTTACAGACGACATCAGTATTCTCCGATAATTTTTTTCCTAGGTGGGGTTATTGTCTCTTTCTTTTAGTTTGCCTACGATTTTTATGGTCGAATTATTGGCAGACCCCCTCCTTAATTAAACACTAGTTGAACGCAAAGTTTGTTAATCGTTCTCAAAGAAAAGAGAAGGATCTTGCTGTTTGCGGAACTCACTTTTAATTTCTCCGTGTAGATTCCCAGTTTGATTTTCTAGTACGGTAATTAAAATTATGAGATATAAAAACCAGTATTTAAGGACTTAATTTATAATTTTAGTGACGTATCAATACCAAGCAAAGCAATTATTAACAATATCTTGTTGCATCGACGACTTATCTCCTGAGTTATATCCGCAAGTTATTGAAAAATTGTTCTCAGCAGGTGCCGCAGACGCTTGGATGGTGCCAATTATAATGAAAAAAGGAAGGCCGGGTGTAAAGTTAGAAGTTTTATTGGCTGAATCTGTTAAGCAGGACGTTTTAAAGATATTATTTACGGAAACGACTTGTTTAGGAGTCCGAATTTCTGACGTTGAACGTGTTGAATTGGAACGACGAGAGCTTTCTGTTGATGTATTAGGGTTTTTGGTAAGAATTAAAGTCGCTTATCTCCCAAATGGAGAGGTCGCCAACTATAAGCCTGAATTCGAAGATTGTAAAAAGTTAAGCCTCGAAAAGGGAATCACTTTAAAAAGCGCATATTTGCGAGTCTATGAAAATCTTAGCGCAATAATTTCATAAAGAAATTATCTTTTGTGCAAAAAAGCACAAATCTATCTCAGAAAAAATCCTACTATTGAAATTTGTTAAAGAGTTTAGTCACTTATTATCGCCATGATATTGGTATCTATTTTGCTTTACTACTAAACAGACAATCGCCAACGATGATGAACTCTTAAGCGAAGTGTTGTTTTTTGTTTTTTTTGTTTTTTGGCAGCTTAGATTATTGATCTAATTAGTGAACTAAGCTGCTTTTTTTTAAGGTTCTTTAATTTAATTATCGAGAGAAGCAGTATGGCTCGTATTTTATTGGTCGAAGACACAGATTCGTTGAGAGAGATTTTAGTCGAAGTGATCAGTGCAATGGATCACGAGGTAAGTGCAGCGGCAACCGCCGAGGATGCCTTAGAACTTTTAGACCTTAATACATTTGATTTAATTCTGTCTGATTTAAAGCTACCAAAACTTTCAGGAATCGATTTTGTTGTCGAAGCTCGCAAGGTAAATCGTTACGTTCCTATCATTTTGATGACTGCCTATGGTACGATTGATATCGCAGTCCAAGCGCTAAAGCTTGGTGCGCAAGATTTTATTACTAAACCATTTGCGCCTGAATTTTTAACCCAACTAATTGATCGTTATTTATCTGTTTCCAATGTCGTAAATTTACGGGGGACATCATTTGCGTTTGTGAGTCAAAACGAAAAAATGTTGGAATTGTTGGCGATTGCAAGGAAACTTGGTCCATTGCCGACCTCAGTACTTCTGCTAGGTGAAAGTGGTAGTGGTAAGGAAGTTCTTGCTAGATATATTCATCAAAACGCAAATAAGCCCGCTTCACCTTTTGTCGGTGTAAACTGCGCAAGCATTCCAAAAAATTTAATGGAGAGTGAGTTCTTTGGATACGAACCCGGTGCTTTCACGGGCGCTATGAACTCAAGAGAAGGGCTTTTTGAAGCTGCCCACAATGGAACTTTGTTTTTGGATGAAGTTGGCGAGATGCCAGTTTCTCTACAGGTTAAATTTTTACGAGCAATTCAGGAAGGTGAAACTAGGAGATTAGGTAGCAATAAATCAAAATCGGTTGATGTTCGCGTAATTTCTGCGACAAATCGGAATTTAGAAGAGCAGATTTCTAAGCAAGAATTCAGAGAAGATTTGTATTACCGCTTAGGTGTTTTTGTTATTGATGTGCCACCACTTCGAGAACGTAAAGATGATATTATTCCTTTGGCAGAATTCTTTGTAGAGCGATTCAAAACGGCATTAGGATTTAAGAATGCAAGTATTGATAAAGCTGCTAGAAATCTTTTGTATTCTTATTCGTGGCCAGGGAATGTGAGGGAGCTTGAAAACGCTATTGAGCGAGCGCTAATCTTTTCTAGCGGGCAAATTACAGAAGAGCATCTATTTTTAGGGTCTAAAAACGGTATTATTGGCTTGGATGAAATGAATCTATTAAAAATTTCAGAAGTCGCGCAACGAAATGCAGAAACAGCCGCAATTCTTCAAGCGCTTTCGCTCCATAACGGAAACAAAACAAAGTCTGCCAAAACTCTAGGCGTTAGCTATAAAACACTACTGACTAAGATTAAGACCTATGAGTTGGAAGTGCCAGAAGTCACAATGAATTCTGAGAATAACATTCCGGATTGCAACTAGTCTAGATAATTCCTATTGTTTTAAACACTTCTCCGGAGAATATGAAGGTAATCGAATTACGATTCGATCGTTTTCATAAAGTGGCGGAAAAGATTTAAGAGTCAAATCCCTGTTTTTTAGAGATTCAAATTCATCTTTTTTGAAAGAAAATTTCTCTTTCAATTCTTTAAAAGTTTCTTCAGAAGGTCTGTCACTAAAGGAAACTAATCCAGTCGAATCTAAAAAGACAGGAGTGAAATAATATATTTTATCGGTAACAATAGTTTTTTCTACTTGATAGCTTTCAGGCCTTGCCCCATATTTGTCAAAAAGCTCTTTATAGGGTTTGTACATCTCATTAAAAGAAATGCTCTTTTTGTTAGCGCAAGTTAATGGAAGTCCATCGGTCACCTTGCATAAAAATAGACCCAAAGCTTGATCTTTCATGTTTTCGTCTAAGGTTAGGCTGACCTTGCCATCGCCTCCCCTTGGAAGTTTAGCTGAAACTGGTTTAATCGTTGACTTCGGGGCTAATGCCTCAATTGTCAAAACTAAATGAGCAGGTTCATTGCTAGCTAATAGTTCTCGTCTAATTAAATCGAGATCACCAATCTGACATGCTGGCAAATTTCTTATGTCAATATTTAATTTTTTGTCGATATTGAAACCTTCGTTACTAAAAGTTTGGAGATTTCTAGTAACTGGTTCCGACCAGCTCAGTTCTGAAAAACAGAAAATAAACGTAATTACTAGAATTGATCTTGAATTTAAATATTTTCGAGAAAACATTGTTTATTCTTCCTTTGATAACAGTTGTTGTAAAAACAGATTTCCAGTTATTATTCCATCTGAAATCATAAAGTTATTTTTGTCGCGTTCATCAGTTTCGAAGTAAAAATTTACTACGGTTTGTCCATCTCTTACGGGTGATGGAGAAACGTATGAAATAGTTTGTTTCTGTCCGTCTGCGAGTAAAAATTCATCACCAACTTTCAGGTCTTTAGCTTTCTTTAACCCTTCACCGGTTAGTACTGGATGATCTTCAGTGACTCGTCCAGATATCTGCTCATTCCCGAATTCAATAAGTGGTATTAACTCTGGTCCAACAACTACTTGGCGAATTTCCATAGCCTTATTTGCAATTGGATTCCAAACGAGATCTCCAACAAATACTTCATCCGCACGACGAAGCGAACCATCTGCAAGTTTAATTTTCGTGTCTGGTGGAAAACAGCCTTGATTTTTCCTAGTAGGAATTTTTTTGGTAGTCTCGGTTTCCGTTATTTTGTCGTCTTTGAAAATGAGTTTGACTTTGCCGCATATTGCGGATTCTTCTGGAGTCTTTATTACGGGATTGCATGAAGAGTCTATGTAGAGCTTTCTCTCGCCATTATAAATTTCTTTATTCTGCAAATATAGCGGATAATCGCACGACCAGGTTGAAAGTTGGTCGGTACGTCCGGCAAGGCAAAGGTCACGAGCTTCACTACTGCCGTCTATAATTAATTCGTTCATTATATTGTGAGCAATGCATCGATCATTGTCAATACCAAATGAAACGTCGTTGAAGCAACCTTTAATATAATAGGTTGAAGTATGAACACACTCGTGGAATGCGTGTGGCTCCCCATCTCTTGAATACACAGGCATGCTGGTTATTCGGTCATATTCTTTTTCTATTTTTTCTTTTATACAGCTCGGAACATCTGATGAGCCTTGAAGCATATTTTCTGCTGAATAGTCCATTTTTCGCGCGTCTGAAATGGTTACATTTTTAGTTATTGAGTATGTTTCTTTCGAGATCCAGCCTCCTTGTTCTTCAACGCAATTTCCACCAGCTATCTCTTTGAATGGAATGTTTTCGTATTCAGCCTTTTCATTCAGATATCTAGCAATTTGTTCGCCGTACAAATCAGGCTGTGCATACACATCAATTGCCCAGTGACTATAGTCAACGTCATACATTATACCGATTTCGTATAGCGTGCATTCTCCTGGTGTAGGTGTCGGACAAGGCTCATTGTAGCCGTTTGAGCCTGGACATATTCCACAACTATTTTTGCCAGGACCACCACAAACTCCACATTCATCGACAACCTTAGTTGATCCGCAAACATTATCACAACCTGAAGGAGCGGGCTTCCCGCATCCACACCCTAAATCATTAACAGGGCCAGATGGATCGGACGGACAGGCATTACAATTAGGATCGTTATAATTATTATCACCAGGACAACGACCGCAAGAATCGATATCTAAGTTAGTGCAAATTTTGCATTGTTCATTATATGGTCCTAAATAATCTGGGAGATTGGGACAACCACACATCCCGTCTGGCCCTGTTGGCTGAATAAAACCACGATCGCTAGGACACATTCCACATTTATTCTTGCCATTCCCTTCGCATATTCCACAAACATCAGCTACCTTCACACCATCTGGTGGCGAACTAAAATAATTTGCAAATCTAAGTAGGTCTAATGACGTAATATAATTATCTGTTCCCGCAACATCAAAATTCTTATTGTTTTCATCTACTGGGATTCCATATCCATTTTGGTTTATGTAATCAGTTACGGCTTGTGAATCAGAGCGATCAATTCGTTTATCTTTATTTACGTCTAAACGACAAAAAGGTATTGGATTTGGAATAGGGTTTCCTGCACAATCAAAAAGCTCACATCCACAACTTGAATTGTCTCCACCGCAAACTCCACATGAGTCTTTTGTTTCACATCCGCAGTCTGGATCTGATGGAAGTTGATTACCATTGTCATCGCAACATCCAACACAGAGCGCGGGACCAAAATCTTCAGGAGAAAAAATTTCAGGCAATGCGTGTGCGGAACTTAGGTAACTAATTGAAATCAGTAAGCTAAATAGAATTGCTAAAGGAGATTTTAGTTTCATAACTTTTTTATTTTCTTCTGAATGGTCTAACAAGCGCTTGTGTAGAGGGTAGGATGTTCTTAGTTGTCAGATTTATTCAGAAAAAATTTGAGACACTAACTCATTTGAGTTTACAAAGTGTTCAGTTTATCTATCGTATGACGAGGATCGAGTAAGGTTATCTACTTCGGCATTCGCTTACTAGCATTTCATATAGGTTAGTGTTTAATTCTCTCTAAAGGCGGGAGAGCTATTTTATTTAGGCAAATAAGCGAGGAACTCAGAACGAGTCCCTCCATGAGTTTCCAAGTAACCAAAAGAGTCTTCCTCCATTACTGATTTTCGGTTGAGAAAAGATTTTCAATCACAAGAAGCCTGTTTCCCGAACTGCGTCAAAGAATTGCTCTTTCGTAGCTCGGAATAAATTCTTTCGTGTCGTTAGGTGCAACAATAAGCTCGTCTTCATTGCCCCAATCGACCCCGATATCTTTTGAATTAAATGGTAGTCTTCCTTCGTCCTTCGGATCATAAATCTCGCTAGTGATGTAAAAAAGGTGCGCGAAATTCGTGGTTACTTTTCCGCCATGAAGAACTCCCTGCGGGATCTTCACGATCGCTTCATGAGCATCGTTTTCGGCATCACCCAATTTAAAATTCATATGTTTTCGATACGTTGGGCTTTCTTCTCTGTTATCTATTAGGTGGACGTCGAAAACTCCTAGGCCGATGTACCACCAGTCGATTTGTTTATGATGGAAGTGCCATGCTTTGACCGTATTCTTTCCCATTTTACTATGGCTCCACTGCATGAATCCAGATGGGTTTGAATCGTTTGTTGCTTTAAAAAACGGATCACTCGATCTAATTAGCTCCCTAAAAAATCCACGATGATCAGGATGGGTTTGAAGATATTTAATCTCGACATCTTTAATGCTTATTTCAATTTCTTTTTGCTTCATTCTTCTCCAATTTAGGGGCGATGTTTAATGCTCTGTGCTAGTAGCGTGAGTACAGAAATATATGCAGATTAATTTACTAATCTATTAAGATTAATACGGAAAGTGAAAATTTAGTTTCTGTCCATATCTGCCGATCAATACTATAATTAGTAGAAAGAATAAATTCAATCTGGAGAAGCTTTGTGACTAAGCAAAAAGATCATTTTAATGCGAAAAAAACTTTAAATTTCTCAGGCGGTAAGATTAACTATTATCACCTTCCTACCCTAGAATCGATCGCGCCTCTTTCAAGATTGCCATTTTCAATTAGAATTCTACTTGAATCGGTTCTAAGAAACTTTGATGGTTTCGCGTTTACCGAAAACGACATTAATAAACTTGTTAAATGGAACCCTTCAGAAAAAGGTCGAACAGAGATTCCATTCAAGCCAGCTAGAGTCGTTTTGCAAGATTTTACAGGTGTGCCAGCGATCGTTGATTTAGCTGCAATGCGTGAAGCTATGAAAACATTGGGGGGTGATCCTTCAAAGATTAATCCACTCGTTCGTTGCGATTTAGTTATCGATCATTCGGTGCAAGTCGACTATGCAGGTCGTGGCGATGCTCTCGCACTAAACGAAAAATTAGAATTTCAGAGAAATAAAGAGAGATATCAATTTTTAAAGTGGGGTCAGAAGGCTTTTAAGAACCTGAGAGTCGTTCCGCCATCGACTGGTATTGTTCACCAAGTTAATCTCGAATATTTGTCTGAGGGAGTTTACCTAAATCGAGATACTGGAATGGTCTATCCTGATAGTTGTGTTGGTACTGATTCACATACACCAATGGTAAATGGTTTAGGAGTCCTCGCGTGGGGTGTCGGTGGAATCGAAGCCGAAGCTGTGATGTTAGATCAACCCCTCTATCTCGTTGTCCCAGATGTTGTCGGGATTAAGCTAGTTGGTCAACTGGCGGAAGGAATTACAGCGACGGATTTAGTTTTAGCAATTACAGAACAATGCAGAAAGTTAGGCGTGGTCGAAAAATTTGTTGAATTTTTTGGTCCAGGATTGGATTCGTTAACCGTCGCTGATAGAGCGACTATTGGAAATATGGCGCCAGAACAAGGTTCTACAGTTAGTTTCTTTCCAATTGATCAAGCAACGATCGACTATTTAAATTTTACAGGTCGTCCTAAGGAGCTAGTTGATTTAACAGAGCGTTTTTCTAAAGAGCAAGGTTTGTTCCGAACCAAGGAAACGCCTGATCCAGAATTTTCAACGGTGCTAGAGATTGACTTAGGTGGAATTGAACCTGCCTTAGCAGGGCCAAAGCGGCCGCATGATCGAATTAAACTTAGCGAACTCGGGAAAACTTTTAAAGA
>CAYYIQ010000062.1:0-15383 GCA_964472005.1 uncultured Bdellovibrionales bacterium
CCCAAATTTTGTGGATACTCGCGTTTACTAGTCTGTTGTTAATAATTGCCAAAATGTTTTTCATGCCTCGGGTCGATGGACTATCCGATTAACCCTAAGTTAGCTTTCGAATTAAACTCAAGATTCTTAATCAGTTAACACGTGCTTGCCTAACACTTTATTTAGATGCACTTATTCCCCAATTGCGCTTTATAGTATCTAGATATTAATCATAAGAAATTAATGCGAGAATGGACGGCAACTCGTATCAACATAACAAATCTTTACTATCATGCGTGAAAGCGGGTCAGATAAGACACACAGCCAAGAATCAAAATCTGAAAAAAACTGCCAAGCTCCGGTTCAAGGTATAACTTTTCTTGCATTAGTCAGCATAATTTTAGTTGTTTTCATTTTAATATTCTATCGTAACGATGAAGTCCCATCCGGGTTTTACATAGATGAAGCAGCCGGTGTTTTACATGCAATATGTATTGCGGAATCTGGTGTAGATGCTTGGGATTTTAAATCTTATCCTTTGTTCTTTACCGCGGATACTAGTGGCATACATTCACCAATCTTTGTATACCTAAACGCCGTTTGGGGGAGCGTCTTTGGGTTCTCGGTCGGGTCCTTACGCTCTTTGGCAGGAATTGTAACTATCTTCACAATTTTTGGCACAGCCAAGTTATTATCAATTTTGATTGGCAAAGATGCGTTCTGGATTAGCCTGCTAATTGCAGCGACCTCTCCTTGGGGCTTCCATTTTTCTAGAATCGCCTGGGATGATTATTTATTTCCCTGTCTCACAGTATGGGGAATCATCTCTCTCCTCTCTAATAATACTTGGTATAGAAGATTGCTTGCTCCAATATTGTTTGCAGCTTCAATGTATAGCTATAGCGCAGCAAGACTACAAGTACCTCTCATCCTGTTATTTGGGTTATTTTTTTTCTCAAAGAAATATTCCTACAAGGATCTTATAATCTTCAGCCTTTTACTTTCTGCATTGTGCTTGCCGATGTTGCGTGCATTTTTCTTCGGACATTTAAGCGACAGAGCCTTCTCTATCTCAATATTAGGAAATTACTACTGGAAGACTGAAAAGATAGAAAATTATTTCCAAATAGCAGGGATCTTTCTCAACAATATGTACCAGCATCTAACATTAAATTTTTTAGTTTTCGAAGGTGACTCCATAAATCTGCGGCACGGAACTCAGGAGGTAGGAACCTTAAGCTGGGTCAACATATTAGGTATCGTATTACTGCCTCTAGCGTTTTTCAGCTCTAATAAAAAAGACAATAAAATGTTACTGTTCCTTATTTGTGCAGTTATTTGCAGCATAGCTCCTGCAGCAATCACATGGGACTCCCTACCTCATGCCTTACGATCAAGTGGCGCATGGCCCTTTTTTGCAGGTATATCCGCCTGGAGCATCACACTATTATCTAGGAGAAAAAAATACTATTTAAATTTAGCGTTAATTATCTCCTCATGTTTTATGGTCTTTTTTTTCTACAAATACTTCACAGTCTTTCCAGAAACCTCAAAAGGCTGGTTCAATCATCGAATTTACCTACAGGCAAAAGCCGCAGCGGCTAACAATAAGCAAATTACAGTTTTACCCTACGAAATGTCTTTAAAAAGATATTATCTACATGAATTTGAAAATGTTTCATGTCGAGACTCGAATTAAGTCTCAATATATGGTTCGTTACTTTTTTGAAGGAATCCATCACGACAGGCTTATGAGTATCAACTAATCTTTATTTTTCAATTTTCGCCTTAAGACCAAACAGCATAAATTCAACCTTTCAATACCATTCCCCAGTATCCCTTTGACCGGACACCAGCACGACCTTAGAAATTAAAAATGGGGATTTTACTTGGTTCCCCTAAACCGAAACGTTAACTGAAAACCTACAAAGTTTGAAATTCCGCAATCAATTCGGAACACTGATCGTCACTTAATTGAGCTGAGGCATTTAGACCGGCTTCTGGATAATCCTCTGGCCTCATTCCTCGATAAGGAGCAAACCCTAATTCATTAAGTTTATCCCAAAATGCTTGGTGAGCTTTTGATCGACGAACAAACTCAAAATGATTTTCATCTCCAGACTCTCTTAAAACACGTTGCTGCAACTCTAAAACAGATGCCATTGCGAACTGCCTATTTCATAGAACAAGTAATTAGTGATGTTTATACACTTAACATCGGAAAAACGTTTAAAGCTTAAGATATCTTTCTTGAGTTCAAGCACTAAGACACGAAGGAGCAAAGCAAGACTTAACCGTTGAGGATCAATGCCTGAGGCTTCTTTCCATGCCCTACCCAGTGTCCGATTAACATTCCTCCAGATGGGCAACAATCCATTGCACTGCAAACTACCTGCTTGCCTTCAAGGCGTGTGCCTGCCTCCGAAGATGGCAATTTTGCATCAGTTCGAAATAGGCAGATTGAATGGTTTGGAAGAATTGGCGAACCGCAACTACAGCAGCGAGCAATCAATTCTTTTGCTTCCACTAATACGCAATCTGCACATTTTTCATTTCCTGGAGCGCAAATAAGAGTTCCAAAGCAATTTATTAAAATTTGCTCTTTCGACGAGTGTCCGCAACCTGCCTTCAAAATATGTTGTCCTCGAACACGAATGATTGAAATCTCATCCGATGCTGGCACTTCAAATTCTTCCTTCTCGCTCGAAGGTAATTCCTCAATAGGTTCTCTAGAGAGGGGCATATCAACTCGTTGAGATTTCTCACGGGTTCCCCTTGGCAAGAAACGAGCCCAGAAAAAACTTAAAAACCTTCTCATTTTCCATATCCGTAAACTGTAGGAAAGAACGAAACTACAGCTATTATAGCGAAAATTTTGAAATAAGGAATTTTATGTTATTTCGGAATAACCTTCCAACCTACAAACTAGTTACTCCCCGAACTTTAAACATTTCTGAAGGACAAGCCTTCGAAAATGTCCAATACCGAACATAATGTTATTTCGATATCTTTCCGACAAAAGAGATGTGGAGATTTAGGCAAATGAGAGCCAAATGTCTCTTGGAATATTTATAAATAACGTAAAGGAGTACAAGCCTAAAGGAACTAAGACACTGATTTAATAGAACTTGTTGTTTCGTTCTTTGGTTTTTAATTATTTTGGCAACGGAAGTTTTTTGCCATTTTATGATCTTTGTTTTTACATGCATTTTGCATGGATGGTCGAGTCTTGCCTTTTTCCAGAGACAAAACGCATTTTTAAATTTCGAGTCTCAATTTTTTACGATCTGTTTTTCCTACCGGACACAGCCAAGCTGGGAGGTTCTCCCCAATGAGTAGGCTAACGATTAATTCAAACATTTCCTCTTTAAATGCTCAGAGGAGTTTTGGAAACGCGACAAAAAAGCTAACTGATAGCTACACTCGTCTTTCATCAGGGCTAAGAATAAACCGGGCTGCCGATGATGCTGCTGGCCTTTCTATTTCTGAATCTTTAAAGGCAGATACTCGAATATTCAATCAAGGAATTCGAAATTTAAACGACGGCATAAGTTTACTTGCCATCGCAGATGGCGCCTTAGGTGAACTTAGTGGCATAATGATTAGGTTAAATGAATTAGCTGAACAATCTGCAAACGGAACTCTTGGAAATAATCAGCGCCAAGCACTTGACCAAGAAGCTCAGGCGCTTTCAAAAGAATATAATCGAATTGCTAGAACGACCGAATTTAACGGACAAAAGTTGTTTAACGGTGATTTTGGAGAACTTTCATTAGTTGCGGGGGGCGGTTCTGAAAGCGTAATTGTCGACGGACTTGGCGGTGGCATAGGTGACGGTACGTTCAACCAAAATCAAAGCTTTGCAGCCGGATCTAGACCTACGTCAGCTGAATCTATCGATTTTAACAACGACGGCATTTTAGATATCGTGACCGCCGCTGTTTCGTCCGGCGGATCAATCAATGTGCTAATTGGAAATGGCGATGGCACATTTAAAGGAAATATTTCATACTTAGCAGGACCGAGTCCTACCTCAATTTCTATTGCGGACTTAAACAACGATGGGATTTTAGACGTTGCGACAAGTAGCTCGAGTGGATCAGTCATAAATATTTTGCTAGGGAATGGAGATGGAAGTTTAAAAAGCGCTTCCACATTTGCAACGACATCAGAGAGCTCCTCTATTAAAGCAGTAGACTTAAATAACGATGGCAAACTCGACCTAGTACATGGAGGTGGAAATGGTGACGACGTCCACGTACTCTTAGGAAATGGTGACGGCACTTTTAAAGCAAGACAATCATATCTCTCTGGTACAGCGACAATAGCTATTGAAGTAGGAGACTTTAATGGAGACAATGTTACTGACATAATCTCAGTCGACCGAGTAAGTTCGACTTTCAGCGTGTTAATAGGAAATAGCGATGGAAGTTTTAAATCGAGAGTTTCATACTCAACGACCTCAGCGGGTTTCGGAGTTACAGTTGGCGACTTAAATAATGATGGTAAAAGTGATTTAATCCTTGCGATAAACAATTCGCGTGCTCATGTTTTCATGGGTAATGGAAATGGTTCTTTTTCCGCTGGAGTTTCTTACGCAACGAATGCAAAAGACCTAACATTAGGTGATTTTGACGGCGATGGATTTGCAGATTTGGGAGTAGCGACAACTGTGGGTGTTGACATTCTAAAAGGTAACGGAGACGGAACATTTACGGCGTCAAATTCTTTTGTCATCGGTGGCGGCTCAAATTCTCCCACCGATATTAATTTTGGTGATTTTAACAATGACGGAGCTATTGACCTAGTTGTAGGTGCTTTCCAATCTACTAGTGTCTTTGTCCTACTTGCAAACTCGAATGATGGCGTCTCAGCACTTCAAGCATTTTCACTAAAAACGCAAGACAGCTCACGAAAATCAATGCTTCAATTAAGAAAGACTCTAGAATTAATTGGGCAGCAACGCGGCGAGGTCGGCGCTTTCGAATCGAGAATTGAATTTGCAGCTAATAACCTTCGGCAATCAGCTTTGGCCTACTCTGAAGCAAACTCTCGAATTAACGATGCTGATATTGGGGAAGAGTCCGCAAAACTTACAGCTGCTCAAATTATTCAACAAGCAGCTTCAAGCATCCTCGCCCAAGCAAATCAACAACCCGATATTGCAATAAGGTTACTAGAAGGACTTTAGGTTAACTCTCCTAACCTTCTCACAATTAACAACCTAATTAATGGTCGCTCAAAACATCAGCGTTTTTTGCTTTTTTCCATATAAGTGTGCGAATATAGCCCCTTATGCGAACCCTTTATAACTACCTCAAAAAACACGTTGGGCTAATTTCAATCGCCCTAATCTTAGCTGCGATAAACCAAGTTTTTTCATTGCTTGATCCATTGATATTTCGTCACGTAATCGATGATTACGCGACGAAATATCATGAATACACCTTTGACCAATTCCTTAGCGGCATTCTTTTACTTCTAGGCTTAGTTATTGGTGTGGCTTTTATTTCTCGGGTCGCTAAAAATCTTCAAGACTATTACATCAACGTAATCACCCAAAAGATCGGCGCGCAAATTTATAGCGATGGTCTTTCTCACTCCTTAGAATTACCGTATTCGGTATTTGAAGATCAACAAAGTGGACAGACGCTTAGTCGACTTCTAAAAGTTCGAACTGACGTAGAAAAATTAATTTCGTCTTTTGTAAATGTTCTTTTTACTACGCTAGTTGGATTAATATTTGTAATTGTTTATTCGTTTACAGTTCATTGGTTAATTGTTCCAATTTTTCTACTTGCCGTACCAGTTATTGGCTATATCAGTCTTTACTTAAGTAAAAAGATAAAAATTGTTCAAGAAACTATCGTGCGAGAGACCACGTCGCTTGCTGGTTCGACAACTGAATCGTTAAGAAATATCGAGTTAGTTAAGACACTTGGCCTTGCTGACCAAGAAATAAAAAGGTTGAACGCTGTTACCGAACGGATCCTAAAATTGGAATTAAAGAAAGTTCGCTACGTAAGAAGCCTTAGTTTTGTTCAAGGAACTATTATCAATCTGATTAGAACGAGCATCCTCTTCCTAATGCTCTATTTAATTTTCACTCAAGAAATAACATTCGGTCAATTTTTCTCGCTCTATATTTATTCTTTCTATATTTTCGGCCCTCTACAAGAGCTTGGAAATATTATTGGGATCTATCGCGAGACTGAAGTGTCGTTGAAAAACTTTCAAGAAATATTAGACACTCCGATTGAACCAAAACCTAAAAGTCCAATCTCCATTAAAAGGTTAACGAAACTAGAATTTAAAGACGTTACATTTTCATACGATCAAGCTTCAAAAAGAGCTGCGACAAGTGGAATTTCCTTTGATGCGGAATTAGGTAAAACAATCGCGTTTGTTGGACCATCCGGATCTGGTAAAACAACATTGGTTAAATTACTGGTTGGTTTATACAATCCGACTTCGGGATCAATCCTCTACAATGGACATGAAGCAAGCCTAATTGACCTTGATAATATCAGGGAACAAATAGGGTTTGTCACGCAAGATACCCAACTATTCTCCGGTACGATTCGTGATAACTTACTATTTGTAAACCCGAAAGCGACTGATGAGGAGTGTCTAGATGTTTTAAAGAAGGCCGCTTGTATTGGGATTCTTGATCGTGCTGAGAACGGTCTGGATACAATTATCGGAGAAGGCGGAGTAAAAATCTCAGGCGGAGAGAGGCAAAGATTGTCGATTGCGCGCGCCTTATTACGCCACCCAAGTTTACTAGTTTTTGACGAGGCAACTTCTTCTTTAGATTCTCTAACTGAATTGGAAGTCAGTCAGACCGTTCGGGATATTTCAAAGCATCAAAAACAAATAACTATTCTAATTGCTCATCGACTTTCAACCATAATGCATGCGAATATTATTCATGTTCTTGAACGAGGAAAAATTGTTGAATCTGGTGAGCATCATCAATTGTTAGATGAAAAAGGCTTATATTACGCAATGTGGCGCCAACAAATTGGAGAAAATTTAGAAAAAAGTGAAGTGATTCCTTCGGAAATCATGAGAGGGGGTTAAGAGATCTTTAAGAAAAGTCGATTTAAGTTAAGAGAGCAAGTGATAAGTAGCTGTTTTAACCAGTTTTTTGAATTAGGATATTTTTCTTTCGATTTATGTTACAGTTTGAACCTAGATCTCGATAACTATCTAAGAAAAAATCTTAGGAATTCATATTTAATAGTTAATAAAAACTCGGAAAAACGAAAATGAAATTTTATTCAGTATCAAAATTAGCTGCTATAGCTTTAGCGGGGCTTTCTTTTATCTCTACCAATGCACTCGCTTATCCAATCCTCGGACAATCATACGCCGTTCAAAACGATGTAACAAAGGGGAGATTTTTCGACTTAAATAAGCAATTAAAGCATGCAGACATCCTAACCGGCTCAACTTATAGATTCGACAAAGTTAGCGACCCGAAAGATGGTGATTATATTAGATTTAGCCTTAATCTACAGACTGCCTTAGGAAGTGCTGCGTTAACAATGTACGGTTCAACTGCAGACTTTGACAATGGCGGAGATTTTATCTTAAGACCATCAGGCAAAGAGAGTGCTGAAAACGTCATAAGTTTCCTTAACCAGGCATCTCGAACGACAGGAGGAGCATACGATCCGCTCTACGATACAAACATGGATGGTCATGTATCAGCCCTAGATGCATTAATACATATTAATGCTTTAAATACTCAAGCTGCTACCTATGGTAGTTACCGCTCAATAGGACTTTTTAACCAAGCTGCTGGACAGACTGCATTTGGTGATTATACATTTATTGCTGCAATTATGAATGGTGTTTTCCATGGTGATACCAATAAGTTTTCAATCTGGAATGGACAATTTAATTCTGCGGGCGAACTTTTAGGTAAGACAGATTTTTGGTTGGCAGGCGGTGATCCAGTTAATACAGCCGTTCCAGAGCCATTAAGTCTTGGACTACTTGGAGCTGGCTTAATTGGCCTCGCTCGAAAAAAGAAATTAGCTTAATTAACAGCTAGATTCCTTCAATAGTCTCCTTTCTCTCCTAAAAAAAACAAGGGAAGAAAGGAGACCATCTCCTTAAAAAACTTCCCTTTTCCGACTCTAGCAATAATCCACGTTCGGAAACTCTCGCAAAATTTCAGCAAGCAAAAGCTCCAATGCGGCAGTCTCGTCCGGAGTATCAGGAAGATCGGAATCATCGATACAGCTGGAACGGCTACTAATCGTTGCTCCCCAACTACCGTTTTCGCAGGGGAAAGGATCGTAATCAATCCAATCAAACAAACCAGCTGCGCGGACAAACTCGCCGAAAGATTCAGCCTCTAATGACGAATCGAAGAAAAAATCATAAATCGCGTTGGCCATTCAAGCTAACTCCAAACTATAAGAGGTGGTCAACCCTCAACATTTTGAGGATTAGTTAACTCTCGGAATAGCTAATGACCCGACTAAAAACCGATTGGTTCATATTGGTCTCCTTTCTAAGCCTGATTAAGTTATGAAAACGAAATTGATTAATTGCCTTTAAATCGAATTATGAATACTTTCAGCAGGTATCTGAAAATATTGAAATCTTAATTCTCCTATGAATAGTTCAAATAATTCCACCGTTCCCTTTAAAGAAGTTCTAATAACCTGTTTAAAAAAATACAAAATCCTTGTATTTTTCGGAACTTTCCTTGTCCTCTTGTTCACAACTCTAATCGCACTACTTTGGGGCGCACACTTGTACGACTCGGACATATTACGGAACGGAGAAAAAGCGACAGGGAAAATTTTCTCAAAAAAGATTAGTCTCGATGAAGATGGCTTTAATGAATATAGTATCGTTTACATTTTCCCTGCAAAAGTATCAGGGCGAGAGGGAATCTTTGATACCTTTGGTCGACATATTTTAAATCAAGAAGAGTGGGAGCCAATCAAGAAGGATGATTCAATAGAAATCGCTTACGATCCAAACAACCCAGAACGTAACTTTCCTGTTGAAAGTGGCGGAATAAACTCACGTTTTATGGTGGTAATTTTTACTGTCTTTTTAGGCTTTTTTGCGGGATTAGGCGTTTTAATTTTGTATGGCTTCTTTTTCAATTTGGTAATTTTCACGTCAAAACTCTTGAATAATGGAGTTCATACGCAAGGTAAGATTACAAAAATCGAGCAAAATGGCGGCATGGTTATTCATTATCAATTTAAAGATGGAAATGGAAAGTTGCACGAAGGCATGAGTGGACAAATCTCAGATGAGCTGGCTGAAAATTGGAAAGTCGGACAGTCTGGCGCAATCTGTTACGATCAGCTAAAACCAAAGAAAAGTCTTTGGTACGCTGAAGATTGGAAAAAGTATTTGTTATAGACTATTCGTCTCTTAACCCTAAACACCTAAAAACTCACAAAAATTCTAACTTAAAACTTAATAATTATGTCAATTTCAAAACTAGAAAACCTCTCTCAAATCCTTGTTCAACAACGTAAGGAAATGGCCGAGCTATTCGGCTTTGAAACTCGGAATAAGTACGAGGTACTTTCCACGGACAAGGAAAGTCTACTTTTTATTGCCGAGAATCAAAAAGGAGTTCTAGGTTTTCTACTTAGGCAATATATTGGCCACTGGCGCAGTTTTGATCTAGAAATTTTCGACAGTGAGAGAAAGCACATTGCCACTGCAAAACACCCTTTCAAATTCATATTTTCAGAACTTCGTTTGCAAAATCTACTGAGCAATGAAGAGATTGGGCACACAATAAAACAGTTTGCGATCTTAAGAAAAAAGTTCTCTATCCATTTGAAAAATGGCGAGTCTCTTGTAATTGATTCAGGACTTTTTAGTCCTTGGACATACGAAATTTCAAGAAATGGAACTAAAATTGCAAGTATAAAAAAACGTTGGAGCGGCGGTCTGAAAGAAATTTTCACTGACGCAGACAATTTTTTAATTGAATTTGACGACACTAGCTTAGACGCAGAGGCGAAACTATTAATAGTCGCTGTCGCAGTTTTAATTGATCTTTCGTATTTCGAACGTAAGAATTAGACGGCTCAATTTAGACAATTAATCGTAAAAGAAAAAGGAATGGATAAAAACTATCTATTCCTTTTTCTCGCAATTTCATTGAAGAATCCGCAAATTTTTCAATGGCTATTTTCAGGAATTCCCCATTTTTCAACTGTTTTCGCAATTGATTGGGGAACTGGATGTTCCTCGATAAAGTTCGAAGCCGATAATGTAAGAATTGCATACTTGCCTTTCTTCTTTACAATTTCAAGACCAGTCCATTGACCAAGTGGCTTATAGAAGATGACACAGATAACTTCGGTGCCTTCTTCTTGCCAAATAGCAAAAAACGAGTCGGCTTTCTTCGAACCTTCTTCAGAATACCCGAGTGTTGTAAAAGGCTCACTTCCGAGCGTCCAGATAGCTTTTACGCGAGGACTTTCCGCGGTAGCGACACGTTCACACACCAACGAGATGTGAAACTCATTACCTTCGAGTCCAATTGACAAAACGTCAGTTGGACTCGATTTTCCTACGATTTGAACAAAACTTTCCACAGCAACCCTCCGAATTGATACGAACGAGAAAACACTAAATACTCCGTATCAAAGTATTCAGATTAAAAAACCACAGCAGATCTCCACGTAACATGATAACGAACTGATATCTTTCTTGGGTTTAAGCACTAAGACACGAAGGGGATATTATGACTGTTAATCCCATCTTTTGGCTGATAATAAGAGGTGTTGCCGAGACACTAACTAAGAAAATCGGCATCCAATACATCCCCCCCCCTCACCAATCAAAACTTTACTATTAAAAAATCAAACTTTCTCTTAGTGGTTAATCCTTCTTTGAACATAAAAAATTCACAAAGTATCTGAGTCTCGGCTATTGCTCGTGTCATATATCGAAAGATATCGATACATTTCTCGATAGTTGCTGCGCAACTGCGAAAACTAAGCCGTTATTTTTGAATAAAAAATTTGTTTTGTATGTGCCTACAAGAATGTTTTTTTGAAAATCTAATGTGGTTTTTGAAAAAACCTAGCTCCATTCCTTCTTACTAAATGATTAGCTTAAGATTCCTTAACACTAGTCAGCTTAGCAAGAAATGAATTTTCAAGATGTCTCGAATAAAAATGAGAAAGAAGAAAGCAAGCGTAACAGAGTATTTGTGACCAATCAAATATCAAATGGTCTTTAATCTTCACATCTTAATTACGCAGTAAAACTAACTACTTGCAGCTTGCCTCAGGCACTCTCTTCCATTCTTGAATAATGGGGTAATAGATTTTAATTTCAAACATTTTGTCTTTACAGTTTAAGATTAAATGCTGAACTTTATAATGATCAGAAACGTTAGAACAAACTCCGCCAATAAAATCAGCCGTCGCAGTTGAGTGCATCATTAAAATTTTAGAGTTGTCTTTTGAAATAACTTCGGACTTTGGTCGATTTGGTTTTAGGCAATTGGGCGAAATCTCTCGTTCTCCAAAATATGGATCCTTGTTGGGAGTTTGCATCATTTCGTTTTGAGTAATCTTACCTTCAAGAAAACTATCTAATTCGGAATCGTCTAATGCTTTTCTGATTTTCCAACGAATGTTTTCAGCTTGCTGACTTGTCAGCTTCGATGAGATTGCAAATGGCAGCCTAACCCTATTTTCAAAAATCGAACACGAACAAAAAGTAAGAATTCCCGCAAGGAGAAAGTTAGTCTTTCTCATGACAGATTTCCAATTCGCTTAATGTTAAATCTAGATTAGTTGAAACGGAGTGAAAAAGTTTAAATTTGCTCTTATCTTTACAAATTTCGACTATTTTAGTTCCACTTTCTTCTTCCCATATAACAGAAAACCTTTTTAGATCTTTTGAAAGTAAGATAGCTGGTTCTTCAGCATTTAAACTTTCTTTCAGTAAGGCTGGTTTAATTTCATCTAAGGTGCCTTGGAACATGTTTTCTCTAAGGGCGCCGGACAAAGAGCGGACATTGCTAAAACTCTTCGGGAGTTGTTCTTTTAAACTCTCGGGCAAAGAGTCTCTCTCCAAATCTTCAAACTCGAGATTCTGTTCTACGCTTTCTTGAACCTTACCAATACCGTTTTCTAATAGTGGAGCCACCTCTGAAAAAACATAATCTTTTGTTTTAACAATTCGATGACATGCGGCACAGGCCATTGAGGTCTGATAGGGGTCTTCTGGGAAAGTATTTCCATTTGAATCAAACAGGGCGTATCCCCAGCCATCAGTAGATTTATACTTTTCGGCGTTTTTCAACATAAATTGTATCCGTCGAGAACCTGACGGGACCTGAGATGATGGAAAAAACGGATCTTCGTTAGTTTTAATCCCTGTTTTCGCAAAAACAGCCCCTTCAGGATATTCCCCTTTAAAATCTCTAAGAGCTTCCCATGCAAGGTCATTTGCGTAAGTAAATCTTAATTCCTTAGAGTCACTGCGATACCTGACTGTTACCAATTTCCATTTTGTCGGAAAGTCGTCGTAATCTTTTAACTTAATTTCATTCATCGTGTCAGAGAGAAATAGATCTTGCGATTTTACGCTGTCCGTTTGAAACGAAATAAGCCCAATAGACATTAGAATCAACGTTGATTTAATTCTAGTTAGGTTAATCAATTTTGGCTTCTCCTTTGTGAAAATGCACTTTATAGACTCTCATTTTTAATTCTATTATGTGCCAACTTAAGAACTATAGATGCTTACTCTATAACAAGAATTTGCCGTTTATAATATACTAACAATATTCCCGATTATTAACTGAATTAAGATCTCTAATCTGTTACTGGAGATCTTAAATCGTAAGCAAATGGAATCTATAAAATCAGTAAAATTTTACCATTCGACATTATTTTTCAGAAACTCAGAATGATCCCCTGCTTTAATTTCCTGAATAAGATCCTGGTACTCAAATGGTCGCATTGGTGCTTTCGATTTAAATTTAAAATTCTTAGATAGAATGTTTACCTTTAAATTATTATCGTAAAACATGTATTCACCTGACTCTAGTTCTTGAACACCGCCGCATTTATACTGAGAAAATTCTTTTGGATTATGAGGCTGATACCTCTTAACAACAGCCAAAGTAGTTGGATTCCAAATATCAATTGATGAAACTTGGGTATTGTAGCCTTCCGGTAGATTGTTAAACAAGAGTAAATTTCCATCTTTTTTTACGGAAACATCATGGATAGCTTCTGTTCCTTTCACAAAAGGAAAGATTTTTACGATCTTCTCTAATTTCGGACCTAAGATAACAATCCTTTTAAGAAGATTGTCGTTTACGATGTAATTTCCTTCAGCAAAACCACTGACCTTGCCTGATAGAGAATTTTTCTCTATCCGATATATAGAATTGATATGGGTTAGTTCTTGATTTTCTTTCGTATTCTCGGGGTAATACCAAGGTTCAATTTCAGTTTGAATATTGGCGGCCGCCAAATATTTAGAAAAGTTTCTTCCAAAATCAAATTCTTTTAGAATATCTCCTTCCCTACTTATTTCATAAATGACATCGAATCGATTTTTTTTCCCTTTGTATTCTGAATACTTTGAACCTATTGCCAAAATCCGAGTATCATTTGAATGCGTCTTTAGTTGATGATGGGGATAGATTTCCAACTTATTTACAATTTCATTATCTGCGGAAAAAAAGCGCAAATACTTGTCATTGGTTGAGAGGTAAGTTCCATCGGAAAAAGGTACGCACAAATACCCAATCATCTTTTTCAAAATCTTTCCATCAATGTCTGTGATAATACAGTCTGGCCAGACTATATGTGGTTGTTGTTTTAGCGCATCCACAAATTCTGGGTCTCGATCTTGAGCAGCACCTTCAATAGAGAAGAACATCGTATTAAAAAGGATCATACCTAAAACAAAGGTACCCAAATACCGAGCGTTAACCATTTTGTGTAAACTTTTAGTAAATTTAATTCTTAAATGAGCTTCTAATTTCGGCGTGACAAGGAAAGGAAGTTTCGAAATGTCATTCCATATTTTATTTTTGGAATGTAACTATCAATTTCTTTTTGTGCGACCTTTTTCTATAGATTAAAACTGATTTTGGTCAAAAAGTTATTAATATCGGCGAAATAACTCCTTGCCAGTTCTTAATTGATTCGAGTTTCTCTTCCCAGCTGAAGAAGCCTGTATTTCGAAAGCAAGCTCTTTAAAATATAATCTTCTTAACTGTCTCTTAAATAAAGAAGACTTCTCCAATCCCTTTTTTATAATTTACGCATGGTCTCAGACTTTAATTATTAAGTGCAAGAATCTCAGTTTTTACGTATCTTGGGTAAACTTTGGCCGACCACAAAAGGAAAAAGCGGAGCACTTTCACTAGAGCTAACACCTTAAAATCACTGCAAAAACATCGGAGCTCAGTCCGAAACCGAACACCTCGCGGACAAAATCCTCTCGATTCCTCAAGTAATGCTTCAGTCAAACCGATTCTTGGGTTCAGTTATTCCAATTCAAGAAGACATTTATGACTGTATTTAAATCAAGCTTGATTCTACCATATTCAATATTGCTCCTACTGACCTCTTGCACATCAACTCATTTCGTCGACTCCGTGAGCATGGTAAGTCTTCCTTTGTTCGAAGATAATGGACAGTCTTATATTGTTTCACGTGAAACATCGATGCGACCACAAAAATTAGCAAAGGGATATGAAGGCATTGAAGCCTTTGACCGTTTTGACACACTTAGGCTAGACCAATCGATAAAGTATTCGGGGTCACACTATCCGGCAAAACGCACTCGTAGCATTTTCAGAGTTGCATCTCTCGTAAAGAATAACTCGAACAAGAAACTTGCTAAGGGCAGGAGTCGAAAGAGGAAGGTTCCCCTCATCGCTTTTTCGAAAGAGATTCACAAAAAATCCTATCTCAAAGATGATCAAGTCATTGAAGCGATTAACCGTAAAAATGAGAAAGAGATTAGTATCACCTCGAGATGGTAAAAGAATTGTGAATGTTTCACGTGAAACATTCACAAGAATAAATCTTCTGGCAAGCTAGCTACTAGCACTAACGTAAAAGCTACCTTTACCAAAAATTCGAAATAGAATCCTCAAGAAACACGCTATCCTTAATGTTTCACGTGAAACATCCGCAATAAGCATTAAAGAACCTTTGTATTGTTTTAGCAGTATCAAAGTTTAGAGAAAAAACAGACCATTACTAATCCATCATGTTTCTTTATCAATGTTTCACGTGAAACACTGATAAAGAAACTATTAGAAACTAATAAGGCACGATAAAACAATAGTCATAGCATGCGCTTTGGAGATTTTTTTCCGATAAACAAAAAGCATTTTGTGAATCATAAAATAGTACTAG
>CAYYIQ010000063.1:0-15374 GCA_964472005.1 uncultured Bdellovibrionales bacterium
GTGTTTGCATTAGCATAATTTTTTATAAGGAATTTCAAATTCTCTGCTTTGATGAGAGTTATGCTGAGAGCCAAGGCTGGTCGATTTCGACAATTGATTTTGTGATGATGGGAGTTGTGGTCGCAGTGACGGTAGTCGGATTGCAAGCCGTTGGACTTCTACTTATCGTTGCACTACTAATAATTCCCGCTGCAGGTGCTAGGTTTTGGACTGATTCTCTCAAGGTGGTGGTTCCAGTAAGTGCGGCAATCGGAGGCGCCAGTGGATGTTTAGGGGCGACTACCTCGGCCGTACTTCCGCGAATGCCGGCAGGAGCTGTCATCGTTTTAGTAGCAGGCGTTTGTTTCTTTGTGAGTCTCGTATTTGCGCCCAAACGTGGGATATTATCCCGAATTACCTCTCAGTTCCTTTTATCTGTTAGGATTTCAAGAGAGCATCTACTTAGAGAAATCGTAGAAGCTTATGAATCTCAGTATTTAAGAAAGTTAGAGTCAAGTGACTCGATCCAAATCGAAAAATTTGTCGAAGAAAATAAAGGTGTTTCCTCTTCGACGATTCCAACTTTTCGTAGCGATCGATTTCTGTTCTCTAAGGGAATTTGTTTTCTATTGCAGATCCAAGGTTTACTTAGAGCAAGTGGAAATCAAATATTTCTTTCAAAACGAGGCTGGGCTGTAGCAAAGGGTATGGTTAGGAATCATCGTCTCTGGGAAGAGTTTCTGGTTCAACACACTGATTTTCCAATTACCCATGTTGATTTTTCAGCCGATTTTGTAGAACATTCTTTTTCGCCTGAGATTGTCGCAAAGTTAGAAGAAGAAGTTCTTCGGAAGAATCAAGCACTTAGGGAAATATCTATCCCGCAAAGTCTCCATCAAGGGGCATCTTTAGAAGATGTTGAGGGAGGTGAATCAAAATGACGTTTGAGCAATTCCTCGCAATCGACATGCCGCCACTTTTTACTGCGTTATTTTCAGGTGTGGCCTGCGCGCTGCTTGGTAACTATTTGTTACTTAGACGTGTCAGTATGATGGGGGATGCTATTGCACATTCCGTTCTACCGGGAATTGTTGTTGCCTTTCTTGTAACATCAAGTCGTGATGTCGGCGCAGTATTTATCGGCGCGGCCATTGCAGCGATGTTGAGCGCTGTTACAATGGAAATGGTTCGGCGACTTGGAAGGGTAGAGTCAGGCGCAGCAATGGGAGTAGTATTTTCGATTTTTTTTGCAGCTGGAGTGTTGTTATTAGAGCAAGCTGCGGCGAGAAGTGTCGATCTTGACGCCGATTGCTTACTACATGGTCAACTTGAAACGATTTTTTGGTTCCCTCCGGTTTTTGATCAAAACTTTTTTACATTTGAAACTCTAATGATGGTCCCACAAGAAGTCGGGAGCAGTTTTGCTGTGATGATCGTGTCGTTTGTTTTTGTATTACTACTCTATAAAGAACTAAAGATTACAGCGTTTGATTCAGCACTGGCAGCAAGCATTGGGTATCGACCAACACTTATGTATTACGCATTAATGATTGTTGTAGCAGCCGCAGTCGTCGCATCATTTAAAGCAGTCGGTTCGATTCTTGTTATCTCGATGCTTATTTGTGGTCCGGCGGCCGCACGGATGTGTACAGATCGATTAATTATTCAGCTAGTTCTAAGTGTGCTCTTCACAATTTTGATGGTGTGTTTGGGCTATGTTCTTGGTGCTTTTATGCCCCAATGGTTGGGTTATCAAAGTTCAGTAAACATTGCAGGCTCGATCGCTGTGGTTGGTGGACTGCTTGTTATTTTAATGGTTCTAACAGCTCCGCGGTATGGAGTTATCGCTAAATATATTAGAGATTTTAAATTTTCAATTAGAGTAGTTAGCGAAGATGTCCTTGCTTGGATATACAGAAGATCAGAAAGAAACGAACAAACTCCCTTGACGCTAAAAGAAATCCGATCTGGATTTAAAGATGATTTTATTTTCAGTTTGGCGCTGCGCGATTTAATTGGAAGAAATTTGATACAGATCCCCAGTGATAAAACGATGCGGTCAGGGGGGAGCATCACACTTTCCGATCAAGGTAATCAGGAAGCAAAAAAGTTGCTTCAAGCTCATCGCTTGTGGGAAAACTATCTCGTAGCGGAAGGAAGTTTTCCCGTTGATCACGTCCATAATAGTGCGGAAACAATCGAGCATTTCACCGAAAGTGATCTAATTAGAAAGTTAGAGCAAGAATCAGGGTTTCCGACGAAAGATCCTCATGGCAAGGATATACCTCGTTAGAATATTTAACAATCTTTGTCTTAGGTTTTCAAAGCTTGTTGCATCAGGTAGGATAAACTTTCTAAGTCTTTAATTTTCAAATTAGTTTGCCTTGATCTGATAGCCAATTTGATTACCCCTTAGATTCATTTATTTTTAGACCTCTTAAAATTTCATTTGGGTAGAGCAGATAACATTCCTCGGCAGTGCACTGTTTTTGTGTCGAGGATTTCAATAGGTTTTTTCCAAATGGAGATGTTATGTCTTTTAAAGGTGACTTGTTTGAAGCGATTAGACCGAAGTTCGAAAAAAAGTTTATCTACTTTGAGGAAGTTTTAGATTCCCTATGTTGTGCCTGGGTCGAGAGCCATGATGGCGGTCGAGACGGCTCCAATGTCGTTTTGTGGGGACCAGGAGGCTATGGAAAGTCAGAAATGTCTCTAACCTTTGCAAGAGAAGTTTATAAATTAGAGCAAGTCGAGGCTCGGCCTTTTGTTAAAAGTTTTGGAGCGAGTACAGCGGATGGAGATGTCTGGGGTGGTTACGATCTGAACTCGATTGGAGAAAAGGGACGTTTGGAATTTGCACTAGACGACAGCTTCCTTGCAGCGGAAATCGCAATTTTGGAGGAGCTTTTCGATCTCCCTGGTCGCGTGATTGAGGATTTGAAAGATACTCTGTCAGCTCGAGAATTTAGGCGAGGTGCTCTCAGTTACCTAATGAAGACTCGATCGATTATCGTTTGTACTAACCATAATCCTGATGACATTGAAAAACGTTCTGAGTCAGCAAATGCTCTTTTGCAACGTTTTCCCACGAGGCTTGAGGTTAAATGGCCTAAGCATGAAGCAAGTGACTATCTTTCAATGTTTAATCTCCAGGTTCCTGAGTTGCGTGAACTTGCGCCACTTATGGCAAACATAATCCCCTGTTTTGTAAAAAAGGGAACTCCCGGAATTGCACCACGCCTCGCGATTAGCGGTTTAAGAGCGGTAAAAAAACGTGCAAAATCTCGTGGTCGAAGTTACGTTGTGGACCATGACTTTGAAGCTCTTAGACGGGAATATCCTTTCAATAAACAACCTCAAGTTCTGAGTGAGGTATTGCCAGAACAATTGAAACGTTTTGGAGGCAGTTTGGTATTAAATCGCCTGCGTTCTGAAATTGAACCATTGGTGTTGAAGGTGGAGCGGATTAATAAGCTTCCTTCCTTAAGTGAACGAGATATGGAAGAGTACGTAGGCTTGACCGCTGACCTTACTCGATTGCGATCGCAAATTCAGACTGTGAATATCCCGGGCGATAAGGGCGAAGGATTTACTTTAAGAAAAACTTTAGCGGAGCTCGTTACGAAAGTTCTTCGGGACAAAAAGGTGCGACAATGATTGCATGGATTCAAAGTCTGATTAAAAATTTTTCTACTCCCAGCCAAGTTCAAGTACCAGAATCGTTTTTTGTGCCGGAGCTAAGTGAAGTTAACAAGATCTTGAAGCCTTTTGGGATTAAGATCAATTCACCAATTATTGCGCAAGATCTAAGTTGTTTAGCTGCGGGTGGTAAAATTAAAAGTGAATATGAAACTCAAGCTGAGGTGATGTTTTCGGCTAGTAAGAAATTCCCATTATTTGTGCGATTAATTAGACCGTTAAATGATTTTTTGGTGGCGCGGATCATCGAAAAGGGAAAATTGACTTTTCGAACGCTCAAAATCGTTAGCTCCCTAGAGATTCCGGGTTACTCCTTTGAGTCTAAGCTCGCTTCTATCGCGATCATCTATAACTGGACGTTTACCTGCTTTAAAAAGTTTGACGTCTCTTTAGTTGAGTTACGTGATCTCTTAGTTGAATCAACTCATCTTGCGAAGTCGTTGACTGAGAATGAATTGCTTCTACTTGAAACATTGCCGAACGACGAAGATATGGCAAGGTTGCCAGAGAAGTTGCAGGAGCAATTTGATAAGGCGAACCAAGACGAAGAATTCTTTTTTTCCGGCGAAGAGTACAAAACGTTTTATGCGCTTGGAAAAGCGATTCGAATGTTGAAAGACAAAAGATCGCGAACTAATGTTGAAGCTGATACTGAATTAGTCTTACTTGAGACTTTGCTGTCTCACCCAGGACGCTTCCTGATCTTAAGAACATCGCGCAAGATTGATGAATTTAGACCGCTGCAACTAGCAAAAAAATCACAGTTTGTCGTCGACCCAGAGGGAGATGAGATTCAGTATCGCGAGATGCGAGATTTGTCAGAATTAGCAAAGATTCAAGTTTCAAACTTTGCCTTGCTGAAAATTTTTCCGCCATTGTTCTATCGAAAACTGTTGCGAAAAGAATTCTTAGTCCGTGAATACGGATTTATCGAGGAGTTAAGGCAGGAAGCTATTATCTTAATTGATCGATCTCCCTCAACGTTATTTAAAGGGCGATTATTTAAAGCAGGTGGAATCTTGTTTAATCGAGCTCTCTGTGCGCTTCGAGATGATGCGATAGTTCACTATATCTTGTTCGATGAAGAAGAAGTCAAAACGTGGAAATATGGCTTTGTAGATAGTCCACACGAAGCTCAAATGGCTGTTCGAGTTATAAAGATGGAAAACTTCGTCGGTTCAGGTACTGGCGTAGATAATGCGTTGAAATTTGCATTAAGTAAGTTTAAAACACGCCAAACAAAACCAACTGCAACAGATAGTCCTACTCCCCATATTATGTTGGTAACGGATGGAGACGTAGAAATTACCGTTACACCTAATGACTGTTGCGGGATCAAGGTTCACTCGTTTTTGCTTGGTGAGTCTAATCCGACTCTTCAAAAAATATCGGAAGCAACAGGCGGAGTGTATTATGAATATCTTTAGGCAGTCAGACCAAAACAAGTTTGTAAGGTTTTGTAATTAGTCAAAGTCACGTGAAGGCTTAAATTTGACTTACTTTGTTTTCCGAATCACAAAAACAGTCTACTTTAATACGTATCTATATTTCTTGTGAAAATATCTATCATTACTGGCGCTCAAGCATTCTCATTCTATTCGTACTTGCTGGCGCCAATGACAAATTTAGTGTAATTTTACTTAGGGCCTCTTCTTATAGCTCGCGCTTATGATTTGGAAGTATTTTTCCTCTTCGTATTTCATAGTCTATTTAAAGATCTTTTAAAGTATCATATCTGGGAACCTTTAGGTTTGTGTCTATCTTGCTCTAATGACTATCTCGGTTGTTAGAAGATTAAAGGTAGCAGATTTTTTTAGGCTAGTCGCCTCTCTTGCAAGTCGCAAGCACGATTTGCATTCCGATTGTTTTAGACCATTACTCTTCTAGATAGGTTAATTCGAATGTCTGATTTAGAATTGAAGTTTCAAACTACCATGGATGAAGTTGGGATCGAATTATCGAAGTCTCGATTAATGTTTGCCGAATTACGACGAATGTATGACGATGAAACAAGGGGACATCATAATCTTCGACATGTTGAAGAATGTGTCGACATGATTCGCGGTAGCTTGCGAACAACTCTTGTTTCTCCAAGCTTAATGGAAGTCGCTTATTACTGGCACGACGTAGTTTATGATGCGACTAGTCTTACCAATGAACTCGAGAGTGCTGTTGTTGCGGCATCACGGTTAACTCAAGCGCATCTCAAAAGATCCCAGATCGCCACGGTTGTTGAATTTATTTTGACGTACCAAGGTGGCGTGCCGCCAAGGAGTGAAGACGCAAAATATTTTAGAGACATTGACTATTGGATTATTGGTAGTCCGAGAGAGCGATACAAGGAGTATATGCGGGGAATTGAAAAAGAGTACCGAATGCACTTCGATGGAGAGTCGTATCGTGCTGGGAGAATGAAGTTTCTAAAAGGAATGTTGCAACTCGAAAGAATTTTTCTGACGGACTATTTTGAAGCTAGATTTCGTGAAGATGCGATTTCCAATATCCTTTATGAAATCGAAGCTCTTTAAATTAGAAACAGTTATTCTCTGTACTGTGGAACCTAGGTTTTTATCTTAGGTTCCCACTTTCCTAGCTCAAGAAATATTTAAGTTATTTACTTAATGGCACGTTGTTCAAGTTTTTGGCGAGTTCTAGCGAACTTGGCTGACGTGTGTAATAGCTTGAACTTATTGAGTAAAAGTATTGGTTCGCATTTTTTAACGATCGCCTACAATTCTAGACTTGTATATATCGAGATATTGCGATATGATGTTGTGTATGAAACATCATAACCTTGTTTACCTCGCCCAAGCCGCGGAATGTCTAAAGGTTCTCGCCCATCCCAAGCGACTAGAGATAATTACAATTCTGAGGGATCACGAGAGTTTAAGTGTTGGTGAAATTGCCGAACGATGCGAGCTATTGCAGCACGTTACGAGCGAACATTTAAGACTGATGCAACGCTGTGGTTTTCTATCTTCTAGAAGAGAAGGAAAGTTCTGTTTTTATCAAATTCAAGAAACACACGTTTTAGAAATATTAGACTGTATCGAAACTAAATTTAAGAAAAAAGGGAAAGTAAAAAATGCAAAATAAAGAAGAAGTTACCGCTAAGGTGTTGCAGGAGGAACTTATTAAAAATTCCGATGTGAAATTAATAGACGTACGTTCGCCAGGTGAATTTAGTGCTGTTCACATCAACGGTTCTGTTAACTATCCCCTTGGTGGAAAAGAACTAGGGGCGTTAGAAAATGATCCTCAATTCCCGAAAGAAAAGAAGTTGTTTTTAGTATGTCAGAGTGGCGCTAGAGCATCTCAGGCCTGTAATGAAATTGAAAAGGCTGGCTTTAACAACATCAAAATACTTCAAGGTGGAGTCAGTCAGTGGGTTAGTGAAGGGCTTCCTGTCGTTAGAGGTAAGGGGGCCATCTCCATGGAGAGGCAGGTCCGAATCGCAGCTGGACTTTTTGTGCTTCTTTCGTCTTTAATAGTCTCCATGGGGTTAAATAGTTTTATCTTAGTCCCAATTTTCGTCGGAACTGGGTTGGTTTTTTCTGGGGTCACAAACACCTGTGGAATGGCTAAAGTTTTAGCTCTAATGCCTTGGAATAATGTTTCAGCTGATAATTGTTGCAACAAGGGGAAATCATGTCAGAAGTAAAAAACATATTGATTATCGGAGGTGTCGCAGGAGGGGCATCCGCTGCAACTAGGGCTCGGCGATGTGACGCAACTGCTAATATTACAATTCTCGAACGCGGGATGAGTGCATCTTTTGCAAATTGTGGCCTACCTTATCATCTTGGCGGTGAGATAGTTAAGCGTGAAAGTTTAATTGTTGCGTCAAAGGATTTGTTTAAGGAGCGCTTCAATATTGAAATAAGAACTTTCACCGAAGCCGTTAATATTGATGCTAAGAAGAAATTCGTTAAGGTCGTCAATCTAGAAAATAACGAAGAAGAAAACTTGCCTTATGATAAGCTAATTATTTCCACCGGCTCTCGTTTAAGAAAACTTCCGATTTTAGATGCTAACTACAAAAATGTCTTTTCTCTTTGGAGTTTAAACGACCTTGATTCATCGATGTCATGTCTAGCTCAACAAAATATGAAGAAAGCTGCTGTCATAGGCTCGGGTTTTGTTGGTTTGGAAATAGTCGAACAACTGTCCCGCCGTGGACTAGACGTTACGTTAATTGAAAAACTACCTCAGGTACTTGCTCCAATCGATCCAGAAATATCAAGTTTCATTGAAGACGAACTGAAAGTTAATAACATAAAACTCCATTTAGGAAGGGAGGTGTCTTCAGTTTCGCTTGATTCCAGTTCCGCTAAAATTAACACGCTAACCTTAGATGATAATACCGTAATAGACTGCGATATCATTTTTTATGGAATCGGCGTTATGCCCGAAAACGAACTCGCCAAAGATGCTGGAATTGAACTTGGTACAAATGGTGGAATCTCCGTCAACGAATTTCAACAAACAAATTATCCAGATATCTATGCGGTCGGAGATGTCTCCGAATATCCCTATGCTCCATTGAATTCTAAATCTCTAGTTCCACTTGCTGGGCCTGCAAATCGTTCCGGTAGAAACGCGGGAGAACATGCCGTTAATGGAACAATTCAGTATAATCAATTTGTTCAGGGAACATCGATTGTTCGAGTTTTTGAAAAAGTTGTTGGGCTGACAGGCTTAAGCGAAAAACAGTGTAAAAGATTTGGGGTTGAATATGCGGTGTCGTTTATAAGCGCTAAAAATCATGCCGGCTACTTTCCAAATTCGAAAGAGCTAGTTATTAAAACACTCTTTTCCCCTAAAGACGGTAGAATACTAGGAGCTCAAGTATTTGGAGAGGAGGGGGTTGATAAACGGATAGATGTGATTTCGACTTTAATGAATTTTAAGGGATCTGCAAAAGACCTAGCTGGCTTAGACTTAGCGTATGCCCCGCCATTTGGGAGTGCGAAAGACCCGCTTCATATAGTTGCATTTACAATATTGAATTCATTAGAAGGTCGTCCGACACTTCTCCCGCCAGGTAGTGATTTGAGTTCGTTCCAGGTAATTGATGTTCGTACCTCGTCGGAACTTGAAAAAATGCCATTACCGAACGCTATGCATTTGCCAATCGACAGACCTCCAGCAATTTTTACTGAAAAAATTTTAAAGCTAGATAAGAAAATTAAAACAGTTGTTGCATGTCATTCCGGTAAACGTGCTCACGTTATAGCCTCAAAGTTGATTAGCCTTGGTTTTTCCGAAGTTTATAATTTAACTGGTGGGATGATGATTCGGAGCAGAATTTCTAACTAGCAATGCTCAGGTTCGTATTATCTTATGGTAAATTAGAGGGGGCACAGGTTTGTAGGTTGGTTAGATTGATACCTTTCATACCCTCGCCCAGCTGCTATTAGGTTAAGAGATTTTAAAATAACCACCGAGCATTGGTTTGCGACGAGCACTGGCCAGAGTGAAGCTAAAGTCATAGAAGATATTTATTCGATACCAATGTTTCCAGCCACATTTTAATAGAGATTAACGTGCTTTTTTACCACTACCTTTCCTAGGCGCAATATTTAACTCACGAAGGAAAGCATTTTAAGTTCGGTCCGAGGTTGTGACGGAAGACTTTTTGTCAATGAGAACTAGGGTCAGAATTGATACTTAAACGATCAACCATTGACGAATAAAACTCCCCTTTAGTGTCTTTGTGCCTTAGTGGTTAAACCTCTTAATGGATATGATGGATCCACTCATCCCTTGCATCTCGGCAATTGCTCGTGTCTCCTTCTGAGAAATACCTGTATGTTTTTTAGAAGCTTGTACCTCGCTAGGAAAAATCAGCGGTTATATTTTAGAACGGATGACTATTGATTTAAAAAGAAGTTACACGGCTAGAATAATAGGCTATATTCCCCATTTATTTCATTGTTTAAGGTGTTTATGTTCAGTAAAAAAAAATATGTATTTTTGCTACTTTTTTTGGTGAGTTGTTCCAGTCGTAATATCATTACTCCAGAAGAATCGTGGAACAAGATTGAAAATGGTGCAACCTTAGTAGACGTGCGAACTCCAGGCGAATTTGAAAACGGCCATATTGAAGGAGCCGTTAACATTCCGCTAAACGAACTAAAAGAAAATGTCGAGGAGTTTAATGCTGAGGGTGAGACCGAAATAGTTCTCTACTGTCAAGGTGGAAATAGAGCGGGCGTTGCTAAAGAAATATTAGAACGCGAAGGCTATCGAAATATTCATAATGCTGGCGGATATTTAAATTTATTAGATTTCGAAAAAGGGGAGCAGCGGTAAATATAATCCGCGATTAGTTTTGTCTCAAATATTTATTGATAGAAGTCGAGGATTGGAAAACCTTGGTACCAAATAGAAAGAAAACGATTATCTTCGGATGGCAATTGTGAACTCGGAATGTGATTCGGTAATAGTAAGGCATCGTCCGAACAAACTTTCATTAGACCAGATACGTCGTTTGCCAAAGTTACCTCGGTAACGAATTTTTTTGATTCCGAATCTTTATATTGAATTTTAAACTTTTCATCAGACTTTAATCCGATCAATAGCAGATCGCAAAGTTCAGCTTCAAGATCGAAAATTTCACAAAAAGTATTAAAGTCTTTAAATTCTCTTACAATTTCTAAGACACTAAGTAGCATCTTGCGGGTCCCTAATCTGCATAGCAAGCCTCGACTAAAATACATTCCAAGTCCACCGGAGAATGCGTGTAAGATCATCAGATTGCGGCTATTCTCGAGCGAGTAATCCGTCATTTTCTGTATCTTCCATTGGAGAGGAAAAAAACCTAAATAGAAACCTATCAACCGGCTCCCACAGCTTAAAAATTTTGTTTATTAAGCTGTGGTTTGATGATTCTAAAATGTAGTAAGAATGTTAAAGAACTTTAATTTAGCAAAGTTTTACACTAAAAATTGAAGCAAAAGTAGGGGCGACAAGATATAAACGGCTGACTAAGATTATTAGTCTTAGTCAGCCTAAAAAATAGGCTACTCAAGGTTATTGAAGTGAGTTAGCTAGCCTGCGGTCAGTATGCTGGCGTGTTCGACCGAAAATGTGGAGTCGCTTATTCCTCGTGATTTTTTCGAACTCGACAACTTCCTTGGCGTAACTTTTGAAAATACCTCCGGTGCGTGCAGATTCGTAAATCTGACCAATCTGCAGTTTTTCGTCTGCCGAAATTTTAAACGCATTTTTCGAAACGAGAAATGCAAGGAAAAGTCTTGTTTTGAAATCTAGACTTCCCCAATCATACCCATCATCACCAGTGCCGTCACCATAGAGGACTTCGTTCGGGAACAAGGGATGCTCTTGATCTTCTTGATCTGGATGTTTGCCGATTGCTAGCGGAACGGTAGGGCCATTTCCTAAAGTTACAACTTCGTTCAGCTTCTTTCCTGCCGTAAGATCTCGAACTCTTTTGGCCGTAGCATCGACGTCAATTTCATTGCCGTTTTTCCAAACGACAACTGGCGCATCTTGCACTCTCTGCATAAGTGCCTTAAAGTAACGAGAACTCCGATTCATCGGGTTTTTCGCAAATTCTTTGATAAGCTCTTCGTCAGACGCTTCGCTCGCAAGTAACGCGCGTCGATGTTTTTGCGCGAAGCTTTCCGATTTTGCCTTGCTGTTTTTCAGGCGCAGCTTTTTAGCGATTGCGATAGCTAGAGCATTTGGCAAACCGATTCCCTTCAAGGCTTCGTGAGAAACTGAGCTAAGAGCGTTTACGCTACCTCCCGTTTGTTCTCTCAGCAATGCCAGAAGTTGATCGACGCTAACGGTCGAAGATGTAGCTTCTTTTAGTAGCGCAATCGCAGCTTGCACTCGGCTGTCTTCTTGGAATGACATAGTCATTGACCTTTTGGTTAGAAGACTCTCTCACACGGTTACAGTTACAAAACCTTTGTCTTGTCACCAACCGAATTAGTCGACTGGTAAAACTATATAAGTTACTCAATGAATCAATATTTTAAAGAACTCCAATTGTAATACTCTGTTGCAGATATAAGTCAATGTGAGGAAGCTTTTAAGATGCTTAACTGAATGGCCCGTATAAATAAAAATTTTGAAAAAAAATAATATCAACTAGAAATCTTGGATGCGAAGAATAGCTTTTAGGAAATGCCTAATATTCCAAGCGTTTTGATCCACTGTGGGCCACCGATACTATAGGCAAGAAGTAGGTATGTAATGTCATCGGCAAGGGGACTCTTCATCCAGCGATCGACCTCTGTACTTAATTTTGCTTGGTATGGGCGATACGTTAGAAATGCGTATATTTCCTCCATCGTAAAACTTCTATTACTTGTTTCTCCTCGTGCCGTCGTACCTAGAAATTTTGTGAAATCGTTTAACGTTTTTACTTGAGCGCCTCTGTTCGTTAATGTTTCAGAATTTTCAGCTTTTAAATCGTCTTTCGAGTGACCTAGGCAACTCAACATTTCATCGACAAGATTGTCTCTGATACCTTTAAAATCGAGTTTTACCGCGTTCATACATTCAAAAGTTAAACCATCTCTAAAAGTTGGAAAAACTTCTAAAATAATTTTTGTTTTTTTTGTCTCGTCTACTATTTTGATTAATTTAGCGTTGAGTAGATAGCAAATTTCAAATAACAGAACTGACAATGGAATTTTGCGCTTTGCATCATTTGTTGTAGCGTTAATTCTATTTTGTCTTTCTTCTTTCGAAAGAGCCTCCCAATCTTCAAATTCGAATTTTAAATTGAGCCACATATTAGCTTTTTCAGAAATATAATTTAAAGGTAGTTCCAGCGTTCGTGGAAATGAGTCCCAGCCTGAGCAAGGCTTCAACATCGAACTGTACATCGAAAGATGGCGTTCCAAAATTTCTGCTTGTAGGTATATTGCGCCTTTTTTTATCTCAATATCGCTGATTGATTCCGGCTGAACAACTGCACGAGTAGGGATGTTTATTACCCCAACACTTTTGAAACCACCCGCGGTTGAACACCTTTCTAACGTTAACCTATTTCGTGAATGTGAGGTTTGAGGATTGATATCACCAAGATAAACCGGATTTCCATCAAAGACATCGGCAAGAGTTTGAATAATTTTCTCTGGGATGGAAAAAGGATGAGCTAAGTAAATAAACATTTCTGCACCACGCTGATCAGGGTAGATTGAGGGTAGGATGTTTAATGGAGTAAGTTCATCAAGTGAAAGAATTCTCATGATATTTTTCTCTTAAAACGAGTGTAGAACCATTCGTGGGCCAGTCAGCTAAAATAACTGATGGTAAGCTTCTGCTAAACTTAAATAAGAAAGGACAGGAGTTTATTAATAAGTTTATTAATAAAGTGAAAGCGCGTCTATTGGTTCGAATTAGAAATGCACTGACGACCAAGATGATATTTAAAACAGATTCGAATGAAATGGAAGATTGTTCGGAAGTTAACTTGAATATTAATGGGTAAGAGTAGGTAAGATATCTAATTGACAGTGGAAATTGTTTTTGTTTTGTTCTTGGTGAAGTTTGAGTGCTGGGTTTACTGTAAAAGATAAATGCAATACGCCAAATCTGCTAGAAAAACCCTATCAACCATATCCAAGGTTCGAAGTGAGTAATATCATACTGAAATTATAATGTTACCAGTATGCTATAGTTAAACATTTGAATTACAGCATTAACATTTTAGGTATTAAAATGAGTAAAAGATCATATAAGGAAGGCGAATCCGTATCTTGGAGTTGGGGAAATGGTGAGGGAGAAGGAAAGATAAAGATTAAAAACGAGGAAACCGTGAGTCGAAAAATTAAAGGTGCGAAAATTACCAGAAAAGGCAGTAAAAGTGATCCCGCATATTACATAGAGATAGATGATGGTTCAAACGTTTTAAAACTGGGGTCAGAGTTAGTTTAGTTTTATCATCGAAGACCTATTTGGGAACAGGATAAGATTTTAGTGACAAGTAGAAGAGCAGTGTGGCAGGTTTATCGGAAAAGTACATTCTTTTGTGTGCAACATTATTAGTTAGAAAAAAACGAAAATTTTTCTTTGAGTCTCTATGTCTTCGAGATCGCTGACTCCTTACCCAATATTAAACTCTTCATCCAACAAATAGGCCTCAATAAACGGATCAATGTCACCATCAAGCACCGCTTGAACATCTCCCGTCTGTTGGTCCGTCCTAACATCTTTAACAAGCTGATAGGGCTGCATTACATAGTTTCTAATTTGACTACCAAAGTCGATCTTTTTCCTTTCGCCGGTCAATTGCGCAAGTTGTTCTCTCTGTTTTTCTTCTTCAACCTCATGAAGTTTAGCTTTAAGAAGTTTCATCGCGGTAGCTTTGTTTTTATGTTGAGATCTCTGACTCTGACAAGCGACTACAATTCCAGTTGGTAGGTGCGTTAATCTTACAGCTGAATCTGTTTTGTTAATGTGCTGTCCACCTGCTCCACTTGCTCTGTAGGTATCGATTCTTAAATCTTCTTCATTTACTTCAATATCAATATCTTCTTCAATGTCAGGGGTTACGGAAACCGAAGCAAATGATGTGTGCCTTCTTGCGTTAGAGTCAAAAGGGGATATTCTGACTAAACGATGAACTCCTCGTTCTGACCTTAAGTAACCGTAAGCGTTTGTGCCTTCTATAAAAAGGGTAGCGCTTTTTATGCCTGCTTCTTCTCCCGAGTTTATATCTAAAATTTCAGTTTTAAATTTTTTCCTTTCGGCCCATCTTGAGTACATTCGAAGAAGCATTTCAGCCCAATCTTGTGACTCTGTTCCGCCGGCACCTGAGTTTATTTCGACAATCGCAGCTTGATTGTCATGTGCGCCACAGAACATTCTCATTAATTCTAATGATTGAAGGTTCGGTTCTACTTCTTTGATTTCGATTAAAACTTCTTGGAGAGACTCTCCCGAAGGGTCTTCCTTTGCGAGGTCTAATAATACTCTTAGGTCCGAGACTCTCGCACTAAGTTTTTCGAGCTTTGAGAGTAGGTCTGATAGCTCCGAGCGTTCTCTAGAGATTTTCTGAGCGTTTTCGGAGTCGTTCCAAAAACTTGGATCGTTTGAAATGTTATCTAGCTCTTTAAGACGTGCTTCCTTTGTCTCAAGGTCAAAGGTACCTCCCCAACGAATTAAAACGCTCTTCTAACGTCTCTATTCGCTGTAAAAGTTCAGCTGGGGTTATAACCAGGTCGGCCATTTTTCTTTAAAATCCTGCATTAATTTTTTTTCAATTCTTCTCATTTTCGCAGCCTCATTACGCGGGACACCCACATGGTCAAGACCATTTAAATGAAGAAAGCCGTGAATAAGTAATCGAACAAGCTCTTCTTGTAAACTACATTCAAAGGTTATGCTTTGAGATTCAGCTTTTTCAACAGAGATGACCATGTCGCCGAGGTAATCGTCGTCCGGCATGGGGAAGGAGAGAACATCAGTCGGCTTGTTTTTCTTACGAAACGCCTCGTTTAATTCCTGAATTTCATCGTTGTCGGTAAACAGTACAGTTACTTCTTTTTCATCAAATTCCAAGACGCTTGAGATTTCCCGAAGTATCGTCTTTATCTTTGCTTTCGGGAGTGCTGTCTTGAACTTTTTTGGTACCTGTTTTCTCCAGATTACTGTCAGCTCTGTTGGTCTTTCCATCTTCCGTTTTCTTTGGTGTTTTATTTGCATCAGTATTA
>CAYYIQ010000064.1:0-15339 GCA_964472005.1 uncultured Bdellovibrionales bacterium
GTGAGTTAACGAGTTCGATATCCGTCGGGGCACGAAATCCAACGGAATAGTTAAGACATTCCCCTATCGCAACTCCGTGGTGAGCAAATCTAGTTGGTATATAAAGCACGTCCCCGCTCTCTACATCCCATTCATATACTGGTTCAAATTTTTCAAGTAAGCGAATATCCAATCCTTCTTGATACTTTTCATTATATTCAGGCTCGCCACCTAAAAACCACCGTCGTCTCCCTTGGGCTTGAATGATAAAAACATCGTAGTTATCGATATGGGCGCCGACTGATCCTTTATCTGGAGCATAACTAGTCATGATGTCGTCTAACAACCAGTTTGGAAGAAATTTAAAATGCGAAAGTAACTTTGAGACTTCGGGGATAAGGCGATCGACCCCTTGAATAGCAAGACTCCAATTAGTTTCTGGAAGACTCGTAAGAACCTCTTCCGAGATTGGACCTGACGTCACTTCCCATGGTTTTTGACCTCCTATTTCTAAAATCAAGCGGGATTCCACCTCTTCTTCACAAGCGAGCCCCGCCAACTCATCAGCATCAAGTGGACTTTCAAAATTAGGAATAGCATTTTTAATCAGAAGCGGTTTTTTCTGCCAATAATTTTGAAAAAAATCATCTGCTGAAATTTGATTAAATATTTCCATTTTCAATCTCCACTTTAAACTTAAAAGAAGTCGTGTTTTAACATTATACGATGAGGGATATCAGCCTCAAGGAACTGCTGCCCTTGTGGTTCGAAACCATTGTTTAAATAAAACTTTTCAGACGCGACTTGGGCGTGAAGTTTAAATTTCTTAAATCCTTCATTTCGAGCGATATCTAAAGCATAATTAAGTAATAGCTTTCCATACCCTTTACCACGATATCTTTTGCGAATCGCCAGACGTTCGATTTTTGCATACTCCCCAAGAAACCTCAGACGACCCGATGCAAAAGGCTCTCCGGAAAGCTCACCCAAAATATGGATGGCCGAATCCTCATATTCGTCTATCTCAATCTCATAAGGTACTAGCTGCTCCTCACAAAAGACAATCGCTCGAATAGCAAATACCTTTCTCAAGTCACTTTCGGAATTTATTACATGAAACATTTAGTGAGCATTACCACAAGTACGCCAAAATTGCATATCATCGCCGACGGAGGGACATGGGAATATAAAACTAATATAACAAAACCTAACCATAGAACGTATTGAACTGATATATTATTGACGATCTAACACGGTTAAAAAGAGGACAGAACGAGACTTAATTAAATGTTCAATTTTCACACAACAAGACTAGCTTGTTTAGTTATTGAATGAATAGAAGACGCAAGAGATAAGTCTACCGGCTATCGAATTAGATTTTACACCAACTACCTCCTCCAACTCACCCTTACCTTCATTCAAGAATTTAACTTCAACCCTTGTGAAGAATAGTCAAACATAGGCGAGGCCTAACAACGACTTAACGTCCCGTAATAACAGGCATAACTTCAGCATTATGCACATAATTCCCTTTTGAAGTATAACACGTTTATCGAAGATATTTTCCATCCTCCATCTGAGTAGTAGAACGATACTTACGCTTCTGTAAGTATGCCTTATTGGGTTTTCCGTAAGGTTTTTTGTGTTCGGTCCTCAGAAGAAAGTGATGTAATGAATATTTACAAAGCGAGTTTGTTGATTATTTTTTGCTTGGTAGTTCCAAGCATTGAAGCGTCGGCGCAACAGAAGGAGGCTCTCGATGGGCATTTAAAGTTGTATTTTCAGGAGGGAATCCAAACTCCTGTTTATGGGTTTGTACACCCAGAAACAGGAACTCGAGTGACGCTTTCCTGCGTTAACCACGTGGGAAAAGGAAGCTATTTTGACTACATCAAAAGAAGTCTCGCAGGCTGCGACACCGTCATCTACGAAGACAGTGATATCGCCAACAAGGTCTTCACCGAGAGCGATCTTGAAGAAGCAAGCAAGTTACTTAAAACTGGTAACCAAAACAAAGCAGGCTGGGTGAAAAACGCACTGCTCTCTAACGGGTCCCTATTCATGGAATTTGTAAAATCTATTTACACTTCCTATATAATCGCTGCCACCGCTAGCGGATGCGAATTCGAATCGGTAGAACTAGAGAGCAGAAGAAACTTGGATAATTGGGTTTCCGGTGGCAAAATCATCCCCGACGACCCTGAGAAACAAAAAGTCCGTCGGCAAGAAATGGACAAAGCTTTTCTTAAATGCAAGGATCTCCCAGCTGAGGTGTTAGCAGACCAAGTTTGGGACATCAAAATCTACGGACTCTATTCGAATAGAGCGAGGAAAGATAAATCAGTCAAATTTACGACTCGAAACTTTTCCTCGGTGCTGGATAAAGTTTACACTGCCAAAGAAGGCATGTCACTGTATCAGGAGATGTATCTCAATCCAGTCGACGAATCGATGATGAAAGAAATTTTTGATCCTTTGGTTGCCAACTCAGACAACCCCAAGAAGCTGCATATTGGCATCAAATATGGCGTAGAGCACGCGACTCGCCTGACGGAACTTCTGACAAGTCGTGGTTTTGAACTAAAAAAAACTACGTGGCTTGTCAGCATTCCTTTGAAGTTTGGTGTCAAGGTAGACAATAGGTAGTAATTCGACATTGTGAGTCACCGTCCCCCAAGTGCCACGCGAAAAAAAGGTTTTCCCGAGGCACTTTCAGAAGCGAGATTGTCCAATATGCCATCAATCGATTCAAAAATAGCCTTAAACTTAACTTGAATGAATTGACCGTATATCTCTTTCCAAACCTAGTCTCCACTCAAACCTTAATTGGAACATAGAGACAAAACAAAATTTATTAAGCACCCTTGAGGCTGAAGGTAGTCAGATATGAACCAGCAACGTTTTATTCGGTGATTTTCAACATCTACTCCCACGACAAGACCATTTCTTTGTTTCAGGAAATCTATACGAATCCAGTAGATGAAGCGATGATGGAAGGAGTTTTCGATCCGATGATTAGCCCATCTTCAGGCACCTCGAGTCTGCATATCGGTATCAAGTAGGGAGTTGAGCATGCGAAACATCTCACCAAACTCTTGGAAGAACGTGGTTTCGCACTCAAAAACACGACTTGGCTTACCAGCATTCCGCTGAAGTACGTTCCAGAAAGACTACGAAAAAAAATAGGCTTTTGCCCCTTAGGTGTAAATTCACAATGGGAGTTTAACTACTAAGTGCCTAGTCAAAAAATGGAGGTTTTCTCAAGGCACTTTTAGAAGTGAAACTTTGAATCGAGGCAAACGAACCTATCGCAATAGTCTTAAGATGTTAATGAATCATTATCTAACGAGTCTCGAACGAATTTCGATTTATGCCAAATTACTAAATACACATTTTCAGCAACTTTAAAATTGATAAATAAAGGTTCTTTCAGTTAACATCAGCTCCACCTAGAAATACGATAAACTAGTCCTAACTAAAAGCTAAATCATCATTTATCAGATCGACCTTAACTACTGACACGATATCGATCCCCAAACTGCTTAAAGAAGCTCTCGCATTTTCAAAAGTTTTTTCAACTACACATGCGACTCCAATGACTTCGGCACCACTTTCCCTTACCATTGAGACCAAAGCACTTATCGCACCGCCGCTTCCTAATACATCGTCAACAATTAATATCCGATCTTGCTTATTCAAATACTCTTTTGACAAACAAAGAATACAATCCGTAGCTTTTGTTCTGCTTTCTATTTTCCTAGAAAAGTAACCTTCCGTCATTGTAAGAGGAATATTTTTTCTAGCATAAATCAAAGGGATTTTTAAATTAGAAGCCACTCCATACGCAGGGATGATGCCACTTGCCTCTGCTGTTACGATTTTTGTAGCTTTGCCGTACTTGCTTGATGAGAAAGATGAAACAATAACATTTGAAATTAAATTAATTAGGCGGCTATCAACTTGATGATTTAAAATTGAATCAAATTTTATTATCGAATTACCAAGATATTTAGATTCTCTCGAAAACTTTTCAACTATTTCTTTCGTTACTTCCATTACAATATCGACCGCTTTTTATTTTTCATTTCGTCCAATAGATTAAAACAAATTAGTATCGTTGATAGCGATGCGACCTAACAGCACAAATAAAGAGAGGACTAAATAACCTAAAAAAACGAGAGATTAGCGTTAAGCAAATTTCAATCACTATCTTCTCCTAACTACTCAACGACCCTTCCCCCCCTCTTTTTTCTGTTAGCACGTACGGCTTCGATGGAGTCAGCCGGAAACTTTATTCCCGACTTAATCAAAAGCTGCTTAATATGAGATAGCCTCAACTCCAAAGGCGTTCCCGGACTAGCTCTTTTTATTTGCCGTTCTACTGCATTTGCCATTGTCACTCCATTTACAGTAGAAAAATTTACGTCTGCCCCAACTGAAATTAAATACTCAACGAAATCAAACTTCCTCGCAGCAAGCGCTTTGTACATAGGTCTCGCATCAAGTGCATCTGGAGCATTTAAATCAGCCCCCCTTTGTTTTAAAAGTTTTAAATTTTCCAAATTTGAAGCGTCGATAGCTCCCCAAATTAAAGATTCACCAGAAGCGTCAGTTGCATTAGGGCTAACTCCAGCATCAAGCATAAATCGTAACCATTTTGTATTACTTGACCTCACAGCAGTTCCAAGCGGGGACCCTAAGCCAGGCACAGCTACACGAGGGTCAGCACCTAAACGAATAAGTTCCTTTAACGACATTTCCTTATCGCAAGTCATCGAATAAAAGAGAAAAGTCATGTCTTGCCCCCTAGGCGAGCTCAACTCAACACCTTTTGCAGAGTTACGTACGGCTGCCACATCGTTTGCTAAAATAGCCTCGGCAAGTATTAAATCACTACCATTAAAATAGCTGCTAGCCGGCGCAGTACAAGCAAAGAGAGCAAAGATGAAAGAGATTGAAATAGCCATACTTATAAAAAGAAAATTAACTGTAATACATACCTAGATCGCTCGCTTTAGCAGGTCAAGAATTTAATTTAGATGGAACCACTTTCTACAACAATAGCAATACTCACTTTAACGACATTTCACGATCTGCACGACGCTTCCAATAGAAGATATTGAAAACATCAATACACCCTCATATCATAAGGTTCAGTTTTTAAAACTGCTCACGAAAACTACAAATTATTGGTGAATACTTGATTTTATCAAGATTTTCTGACAATTTTTGGCTCGGTCTTTTTTTTGGAAATCCTAATTGAGAGTAGTAGTCAGGCGAACAACGCCTGTAATGAAATGGTACTAAGTATCTATTTCATTCGGGGTGTTGTGGTGTTTTTTCTCTTTTGAACTAAGGTTTTCACATGAATGACCAATCAGTAAAATTAGTCTTGCCAACACGCGATGGCGAGTTTAAGTTTTATGCTTTAGTCTCATCGTTTCTTGTATCAATGCTACTTCTTTCGAACATGATGAGCGCAGCGAAATTCATTTCGCTTACTTGGATACCTGGCTTAGAATGGGTCTCACTTTCGGCAAGTGCCATAATTTACCCCTTCGTATTTTTAGGTGGTGACGTCCTGACCGAAGTTTACGGTTACAGTCGAACACGCCGCGTAATTTGGGCTGGTTTCTTAGTGTTTATTGTGAGCACTATCATGATTCAACTTGTTGCGCTGTTCCCCAATGCTCCCTTTTGGGACGAGCAGGAGTCATACGACAAAATGTTTGGCGCAGTGCCAAGAATCTTAGTTGCATCATTTCTAGCTTATTTAGTTGGCGAATTTTCCAATAGTTTCGTACTGGCAAAATTAAAAGTAAAAATGCATAAAATGTTTAACGAACAGAATGGATATCTAGCAATGTCGATTCGATTCGTATCCTCAACCTTAGTGGGACAATTTTTTGATTCAATCATATTTTTCCCTGTCGCATTTTATGGACTTATTCCAAACAATGAATTATTTTGGTTGATAATTTCATCATGGCTGTTTAAAACAACTTGGGAGTTTTTATTTGTCCCGTTAACCGTTCCCGTTGTTACCTGGATAAAGAAAGCTGAAGGAATAGACTTTCTCGACGAAGATACGGATTTCAATCCTATTCACCTTGAATAACTTAACTATCATTTTTAAATAGACGTGGTGCGGTTTTTTTGTTTTTATCCTGCACCACCCTTTAACTTTAAGCTCTGACGACACCAACTTATTACTTATAAAAGTAAAAATCTTTTTTCCTTATAAGCGAGACAGTGCTTCTTAAATTAAGCTTCTCAACGACTTCGATTACTTGCAGGCCTAACCCTCTGTAATTCCGTAATTAATTCATATAAAAATCCTGTTCTCACTTGAACTACCCAACAAGAATGGCCTTAAAAATACTATTCCTACGAGCCTCCAAAAACACAGAAAGTAACAAAAGGCCATTTATTAGGCACATTAAGTAAAGAGACGAGAACAACTAGCTATCGTTGAGGTCTAAGTTCTTTAATTTTTCGACATAGATTTCCACTTTTGTTTAATATTTTGCAATTCCAATGGAGGATTACTCTAAACTTATTTAATTGATTCAGACGAACGGTCTATCCTAAGCACAACTACTGAACACGCTATGTACCATGATATTATGATACGTTGAGGGTCGTAGCTTTTGTTTACCTAAATATTTGAATACAGCTATGACATATATGTCTTATAATATATCTACCTAACAGTTCAGCGAAATGCATTAAGGAAGTAACTAGCTAAGTTTTCTTTCTTGTAGACCCTGCAGATGATATATATTTACGATTGTTACATATTGCTTAGAGGATATCGCAAAACGCTCAGACGCATATTACTAGTAGTATAGATAGATTTTTTCATTCACTAATTGAGTAGAAGAGCAATACTTACACTTCTGTAAGTGCCTTTGGGTTTTTCCATAGGTTTTTGTGTTTCGTTAACTTCTTTAGGAGTATATGATGAATTTGATCAAGTCAGCTCTATTAGTGGCGGTGCTTCTAGTCGCCCCAAACACCAACGTGTCGGGACAAAAAACTGATGCCTTGGAAGGGCATTTCAGGCTGTATTACCAAGATGCTGTTTTCACGCCGGTCTATCGGTTTGAACATCCCACTACGAAGGTTAAAGTAACCTTAACCTGCGTAAGCCATGCAGGCGTAGGAACATACTACACAGAAGTAGGAAAGTCTCTCGTAGATTGCACGACGGTGATCTACGAGGACAACGAGATCTCAACGACTTCTGTCTCAGAAGGCTCTTTTGATGAATTGAGAAAAGCCTTTGAAGTACCTCTCGGTTGGGACCGAGACAGCTGGATACTGAAGACCAATACATCCAAAGAACAACTGTTTCATGAATACGTAAGAACCATGTATGCCGCTTTTATCATAGGGGCGAACGCAAGTGGTTGTGAATTGGAAGCTGATGCCTTGCAAGAAAACCGAAGCATGTCCAACTGGATATCTGGCGATGAATACTTTAAAGAATTACTCAAGAAGGACGCAGTAAAGCGCAAGGCCCATGAGATAGAAGTTCAAAGACTTCTTCGAAAGGCAAACTCACTGCCAGGTAAACTTCTTGCTGGTCAAGTTTGGGACATCAAACAACGTGGGCAAGATGCCAACTTTGCAATGACCAAGGGCATAATAAAATATTTGCCCCGGACATTTCATGCGATAATCTACAACATATACGCCTACGACAAAACTATTTCCTTGTTTCAAGAAATCTATACCAATCCTGTTGATGAAGCGATGTTTGAAGGTGTATTCGATCCAATGAACACGACATCGACAGGCTCCGAGAATCTGCATATCGGTATTAAGTACGGAGTTGAACATGCGAAGCATCTAACCAAACTCCTTAAAGATCGTGATTTCGAACTCAAAGAAACAACTTGGCTCACCTGTATCCCCTTGAAGCACGTTCCAGAAAGACTGCGAAAAGAATAATGTTCTAACTTTAACGTGCAAAGTTAAACATAGGAGACGATAACCCTAAGTGCCTAGTCAAAAAATGGAGGTTTTCTCAAGGCACTTTTAGAAGTGAAATATCAAAATAATTTCAACTCCCCGTAACGTCACTAAATCTACATCTACAATAGAAAATATTTTCTATCCGCAGTTAAAGGTTAAGGATGAAAATCAATTACAATTTAAAATTTTATTCTAGAACAGTCTTCTTTTTCCACCTTAAAAGTAAGAAATGATCCTAAATACTTATGCCGGTGTCAGTTTGTATTAGGAATTTGTCATCAATCTAATAGAGCATAAAAGTATAAACTAGTAATATTAGTACTTCACACGATTGAATGGAACTTCCCGAACGCATTTTACCAACCCTGAACGCTTTCCATAACCTTATCGTCAATCTCGCTACCCTTATCACCATGCAACACCGAGATATCACCCGTCGTCTCAAACACCACGGCTTTAACATTGTCTAAATTGTATGCATTAGCTTCTCTAAGTTTGGCCATTAGATCATCTGTCGTTACATTTGCACTATCAAGATTTTCCGAAAGAATGTGCCCATCTCGAACGAGAAGTAGAGGTTTATTGTCCACAAGATTTGAGACTCTTCGACCAGCAATCTTCCGAGCATACGCTAACAGCCACTGACCGGTAAACAAACCCGCCATCAAAATTAATCCGAGCAGCAAAGGCGGGTTTTCCGAAGAAATAATGGTAGAAAACAAAGATCCGACCGCAACGGTCATTGCAAAATCGGCAGCTGACATCTTCGAAAAGCTTCGCAAGCCAACTAAGCGAGTCAGGGCAATGATAGCCAAATAGACGATGATTAAAGACGACAGTCCGAAGACGACATCTTGAGGTGCGACTGAAAACCAGCGGCCCATATTCCTCCAAGAGTTAAAGTTTGTAGACTTTCGCTACTGATCCAATTGCGAACAGCAACAGCTTAAATTATAATTTATTAGCCTCAGGTAGATTATGAAAAAATGAAATCAATAAAATGAGATTGCTAAATTGGGGTCACGATCAAGCAACCCCAAAAACAATCTTAATAAGCCTACCAAAGCACACCTAGACCAATACTAGCCACGTGATTTCCATCGCTACTATTATCTCTGATTGTTCCCACATCATCTGAAAAACTTCCTAGATCCAGATCGTTGAAAAACCACTCATAACGATACTGTAAAGCTAAGTAAGTTTTATCATAAAGGAAAAACTTTGCTCCAGCCGTCGGCCCTACCGTTCCAGTTATATCTCTGTCATTATAAGCTGCCCCTGCAAAAGCACCTAAAAACGGTACAATTTTATCGTCAACATTATGATCGTGAAAATTATACTGAACAAAAGGAATAGTTGAAGCAGTCCATGTATCACCTCCACCATCAACGAAACTACTATTGATGCTCTGCTTTAGACCGACTTCCCAACCAGGGGTTAGGTAGTAACCATAGTGTCCTTCTGCTGTAAGAGTCCCTGAATCGGAATCCTGAGCATGAAAAAATCCACCTGACAATTGAACTTCATTATCGCCTTGAGCCATATCCGCGGCGACCTGCGATGTAAATAAAAAGACAGTCGACAATAACAATATAATTTTACTTATCTTTTCCATGTGCTCTCCTATAAATTAGTTATTCACTAAGCTACGAAGAACATAAATTTTATACATCGCACACGGTATGATCTCGCTCATTGAGGGATGCGAATATTGACTTGTCAAATTTTGGTTCCAAATAAAACCAGGTAAAAAGTTTTAAAATTTAAAAATCAAGATGGCAATTTAACCATCCAGAATCAATGCTCACGCAGTATGATTTATAAAAATCAATTGCTGATTTATTCCAGTCAAGCACCTGCCACATAACTCCTGAGCAATCATTGTTTTTTGCGTGCGAAATTACAAAATCTAAAAGCAAACGGCCAACTCCCTTACCGCGACTCTCCTCTGCGACTATTAAATCTTCTAAAAATAGCCGGCGACCTTTCCAAGTTGAATATCGATAATAAGTAATTGCTACACCGAGAGCTCTATCATTTTCTTCCGCAATGAACGCTTCGAACGCTGGATTTTGCCCGAATCCCTCTTCTCGCATCTTGAGTTCGGTGTTTACATCTTCGACTCTAGCTTTTCTTATAGTGACCATGTCATAATCCGCAATTTAATTGAAATGATAGGAGATAAAGAGAAAATTTAGGTTCGAGACACTAATGATAAAGGCATTTTTGAGAATTATTTAAAGTTGACGAGGACAGACTGAAAGTAAATCTGCCCTCTATCAACAAAGTAAAATCAACTGATTTAATAATCAATCATATCTTTCACGAGGGTTTGGCACAGAGCGACACTCGGTTGACCCACCCTTCGTAATTTTAACCGTAAGTGGTGCGAATGACGACAATTGACTCGCAGTTTTTTGTAACCAAAAGTGTGCTCGATTACCATTTCCACCACAACTCCTCCTTTGAACACCTGAAACCGAGTTACCATCCCTTCCAAGTATATCCATTCCAGCACCACAATATCCAATTGGAAGTAGGATTACAGAAGCTCTGTTTGATACCCCTTCGGAGATTGGTTTCCAAAGAGATCCATTCGCTCCATCAACAAAATCAGTTTCAGTTCCGGGGGATGCCGAGCATCCAGTGGTAGCCCCTCCACCACTTGGGGGTAGCTGAACTGGTTCTGTTGAGAATGGAAAAATAGCTGAACTCGTAGGTTGTACAACAGTCCCGTCAGCCCTGATTATAATATTCTGCGGAATCCCTAACCTTATCCCGGTAACGGAACCATTATTATTCCGAATAGCAGTCCAACCAGTGTCCCGTTGCGACCAAGCAAAATCAGATGGAGCATCCTTAGAAAATTTACCTATCTGAGGAATCGAGGAGTTAAACCCCAATTGACGCGTAAAAGCTTGACCATTTCCGAGCTTTACGAAACCTGTTTGACCGCCATTTGCTAGAGGTGACTTTCTTGCAATCGCAAAATCAGTCAACCCATCGCCATCATAGTCGCCAGGCAACAAAGGAATATCATTATTAAAACCCCACTGGGTAGTAGAAAAATCTAGACTAGCAGGATCTCTTACATACCAAAAAAAGTTTTTTCTCAATACAACCAAATCTGCGGTGCAATCGGCTTTAGTGTCCGAAATTCCAACTTGGTCACCGGAAACACCAAACGTAGTATGCAATATCGTATTGGTTGCCGTTCTTGCTATATACCAGTGCAATATACCATTGATATTTCGCACAACGGTTGGATCCTCTCTGCCATCACAATCAAAATCACCCTGATTAGGAATAATATCACCAGGCAAGCCGTATCTAAGAACAACCTCTTGATTGGCCGAATTTTTAATACGCCATTCCAACGGCTGCCCAATATCAACAACTCTGATTATCGCAGGGTAATATCGTGGATCACCAGTATGAAATCTCATTGAAGCCAATGCATCCGCAGCACTGTTAAATGTCCAAAAGAATGGACTGGCTCCATTGGTCCGCCGAGTCAACCAAGCCGTTGTATTAGTAGCCCTGTCAACAAGGGCTACAGATAAATCCGAAGTACCATCCGCGTCAAAATCTCCTGGTACTGCAAAAGAATCGGTAGACAAAACCATAACCAAGGTCATCACCGAACAAAACGTTTTAATTTTTTTTAATAAATGCATCAAAATATCACTATCGCTAAAAGGAACAAATAAAACACTTTTAGTTAGTTGCTACTAAACTAAAAATTAATTTTGCGTGACAAACCTGAATTCTACGCTCTACCAAGATCAATCTTAGTTAATTTAGGACGTTAGCAATCAGCAAATGTAACGACAAGAAAGAACACCCTTTGTAAACGTCAATACACTGTTTTAGCAAGCAAAAAGGCCATTATTCTCAAATTTATTAGTTTGCAGAGTAACGAGTATGATTTCTCGTTGACGATGCACTGATTTTTTTTAATCACCAATTAGTGATTGTCATTCAGCATTTTTTAATCAAATATACTTAGATTGAATATTAAAGGTTGGAGAGTTGGCATTACAAAACTCTCTGAAACGTATTTCTACATTCCAATCAACCTTTTCGATGAAAGTTCTTCATCTCAATCGAAACGAGAAATGAGCTCTTCTAGCCTCACTTTCTCTAAATCACTCGGATAAACGATTTCACCGCTTTCAACCCCGAGTGCTCCAGCCATAATGACCAGTGCTTCACGACGCCTTGCAACCGCATCGTCGTTTTTTGTTTTTTTCTCAATTTGATTTTCTTCATAGTAACTTTGGATACGCTCGAGATCAGTACGTAATACGTCCTCGAAACCAAGTTCACCATGAATCAATCCGTAAAACGCCAACGTTGAGATGTCGGAAGGGCGTCCGAACACATGTAAATCCATTTCTGGGATGATCTTTCCAGCAAAAGAAATCCCATCAGATTCTTCACTAACAAGGCTAGAGCCATTGTTCGTTTCCCGGGAGTTTCGTTCTTCTGATCTGGAACCAAAAAGAAGATTTATCCCAAAGACTAAAATCAAACCAAAGACAATCAAGGCCAAACCAGAGCCACCAACGTCGCCCCGATCCCGAAAAGGATTATCAAACCATTGTGATTCGTTACTCATTCCTAACTTCCTTTAAAAACTAGCTCGCCGATACTGAAAGGTCACTTGCCTAACAGAACGTTTCAAAACGAGCAGGTGCTTAGACTTCACCACTTAAGATAAATTCTAAGCACCCACACTTTTCAAAATGTAAAAGAAGATTTAAAAAATATTCGCTCGCCAGAGTTCTTCAGATAGACACCTACACCACTACGATTTTGCACTGTTGCGATCTAAACCGAACAGGCAAAAAACCTTAATTTCTACCAACTACTCCCATAAAATGTCTTAAAGAACTTTCATTGAAATTTTCTATCAGTACCTGAATAAAGCAGTAACTGGTTGATCAACGAATAGATATGCTGACATAGCTTATTTTGCAGCTCAGTTCGTATCAAAAAGTATCTTAGTTATCAATTATACAACCGAATCATTCACTAACACGCTGAATGATCAGAGTTATCGATTATCACACACAATGGAATATTTACAAATCTGATTTAACTCCAACAAGCAGAGCAATTTCCAGAAATTTACATAACTTTTGTATACAAAGGACTTACTTTTCAATATACAGTAGCTGAGGTTTTCGTATGTTAAAAAAGTCACGCCTAAAACGTTTATTTCACTTTTTTGTAAATGATAGTGACTTTTATCACCTTAAGGGCAGCACATGGGACATTACCATGGAAAGAGTTTGTAACGTCGTTCTCTGTATCTTTTATGTCTACTTCATATATGGTCAACTCTCTCATAGAGATGACTATTTACGATGGGACATCGTTATATTTACCTTAAAAATGACCATGGAAGCCATTTTCTTTCTCTCAAGAAAAATGCCAAAAAACTTTAGCATTGGTCCCTACACTTGGTTCGTCACACTCTTTGCCGTAAATAGTGTGTTACTCATGCGACCGGAAGCTCCTGGCACATACTTCACGGCAGGACTGGTACTTATGCATATTGGTTTCATACTACACATAATTGCTCTGAGTTTCCTAGGTAGAAGTTTTGGCATCATCCCGGCAAATAGAGAAATTAAGACATCGGGCGTTTACGGATTTGTACGTCACCCTTTATACCTATCAATCTTTATCACGATCACAGGATACCTCATTGCAAATCCAAGCAACCTCAATTTTGCGATATATGTATCTGGAATATTTTTTCACATACTAAGGATTTTCGAAGAAGAGCGCTTGCTACGTAAAGACAGAGACTATGAAGAATACATTGAAAAAGTAAGATGGAGGGTAGTCCCAGGACTATTTTAATTCAGCAACTGGTTAAAGAAATTGCAGATGCGTTTATGAATGCTTACTTTAGTAGAAAAACGGCTTATTCAAAACCTTCTAAACCAGACGTAACGACGTGCGAATATCAAAAGCTTAAGAATCACCATCTTTCGAAAACATTTGTCGTTCAAAAATAAAGGGACCAAAAGGAACCGAAGCGATAATAACAGCAAAGGCTAGCTTTAAGTATGACCAACCGAGCTCACTACGTATTGCAAGACCCAACAAAACATATACCGTAAAAAGTACACCATGAATCATTCCGACAACACTCACTGCCGCAGGCATTCCAAACTGATATTTTAACGGCATTGCAATAAACAATAATACCAACAGCGAAATTGCTTCGACGTAACCCAATTTTCTAAATCTATCTTTTGTCATAAAATTCTCTACTAAAGTTGCAGAACATAACAGATTCATAGACTTCAAACCATCCCATCCTAAGTAATTTTTAGAGAACAACTGATAGCCTGGATTTTCTCTAGGTTATATTGGTCGCTGAATATCAAGTGATGGAAGAGAAAATAGTTAAAATCGAATATTAAACGGCCGGTGAAGGAATCCAACCGTTTCGTAGATATAACCTTTGCGACTTTAGGGGGTAGCACTTACGACATCGCAAGAGAACTTAAGTTTAAAACTTAAAGCAAGCTTCTCATCACTAAAAAGCTCATTTACAAGTCTCCAATTGATTAAATCCTCAAGAAAGAACATTAGCGCTTCTGATTCACAAAGAATCTGGAGTTCAGCGATATTCTTGACTCGACTGTCCATTCGCATCTTTCTCAAGCGCGAACTTGAACGAGCAAAGCTTATATTCGCTTCATGAGTAAGAAGGCAATTACGATTGCCAACAACCTCAGACCAATGACAAAAATCGGCATGAATCGATGATCGAGACTCAGAAGATAGCCTTGATCCCATTTCAACAAAACTAATGTTGACATCCTTCATCGCGCGATTGCAAAGTTCAGATAGCAGTTGAATATCCGCTGAAAGCAACTTCAAGATCTCTTCAAGATTTCCCGAACCAACAATATAATCTCTCTCCAATCCGTAGCTCATTTCTCCGGTGTCGGGAAAGAAAATACACGCTGTTGAAATAACGCTCTCAAGAATTTTTCGTAAGTCGTGACTATTATCACGTGAGGGGGTCCCGCCGTTTACATCTAAAGTACCCAACGTAATCTCACTTTCAGCCGAAGCCTAAAATCTTGTTAAAAATCCAAAAACCAACTTCCTTCGCCCAACCAATCAAAACACCATTTCTAGTTTTAGTAGATCAGCGCTTTCACTAGTTGAGAATTTAACGATACTATACAAATATTTGTTGAGAATGATCTATTTCGATTCCAATGATCAAAAATCGCCGTAGAGACGAAAAGAGGTTTCAAATTTTATAATTTTTCGTTTAGCATATATAAATACTGATCTCAAACGAAGAGATGAAACAAAATTATTCGGCGCCAAACAACTACTGGA
>CAYYIQ010000065.1:0-15321 GCA_964472005.1 uncultured Bdellovibrionales bacterium
AATTTGAATTTAAACCTGGACCAATTTTAAGCAACCCCATTACGAACCCCCAAGATGTTAAAAATTTGGTAAAGCTAGACGTTAATGCTACCACTGGTTTTGTTTTTGAAGGTATAAATAAAGTCCGGAATTTTCTCGAGCAGGAAGAGAGATCGACAAGACGAGCAATGCTTGGTTTTGCCGCTTCGCCATGGACGCTAGCCTGTTATCTTATCGATCAAGGCATATACAAGCAGCATCTAGGAACAAAGATATTTGCAGAGAAGTATCAGGAAGAGTTTGATATTCTTTGTTCTTTAATTAGTGATATAACAATAGAATATCTCACTTTAAAGCATCATGCTGGCGCTGATGCTGTTCAACTTTTTGATACTTGGGCGTCGCTTTTAAACTCAAACGACTATCATAATTTTTCAGGTAGATGGATAGAAAAGATTGTTTCAGCGCTGAAGTCAAAAAACATACCTGTAATTGTATACACCCAAGGTAGTTCTGAAATCGTAAAAAAAGTGGCTAATTTTGAACCAAATGGGATTAGCATAGATTGGCGAAACTCTTTGTCCAATATTCGCCAAGATATTTCCAGTAACATTACGATCCAAGGAAATTTTGATCCTACTATTTTATTTTCTCACAATGAAAGGATAACAAAAGAAACCCAGGCTCTGTACGGAGAGCTAAAAAATAAAAATATTATCGCCAACCTAGGCCATGGAGTATTACCAGCGACACCAATCGAATCGGTTGAATCATTCTTAAAGGCAATTAAAAATCTGTGATCAAAACTCCGAAAATAGTGGTATCGGACGTACTAATAGTAGGTGGAGGCATTAGTGGATTGACGCTCGCGTACTATCTCCAAAAGCTCGGAATTTCCTCCACTATTCTTGAAAAAGACTCTCGGTCTGGGGGTGTTTTATTGAGCCAAAAGATTGCCTCTTATGAGGTAGACTTAGGCCCACAGACCTTTATGATGGAGCCCGAAATTAAAAAATTAATTTCAGAGCTAGGCTTAGAGGAAAAAGTTAGTCTCCCCCTCCCAGATAGTAAAAAACGTTTCCTCGCCTTGCCAAACTCCACCAAAAAAATAAACGAATTTCCTAGTAGCGTAAAAAACCTTCTATTTTCTGGATTTTTTAAGGTGAGTGAAATCTATTCAATCATACTCGAATCTTTGAAAAAGTTCGAACCGCAAGATTTCCAAGACGAATCGATAGGCAATATATTTTCTACCCGTTTTGGATCTCGATTAACCAAAAGAGTTTTGAGCGCGCCTTTCGTCGGGGTTTGGGCAACTTCAATTGATAATTTAAGCGCACGGAGCGTACTTCCATTGGCTTACCAAGCCTTAAAAAGCGGTAGCTCCATCACAAAACTCTTTCTCTCGACCGCAAAGAAAAAGAACAAATTAGCAAAATACAAAATCGCGTCTTTAAAAGGTGGCCTCGAAGAATTTCCGAAGGCTTTAGAAAGTCAACTAAAAAATACCATCTATTACAGCCAAGATGTAGATTCAGTTCAACACATTGCTTCGGGGTGGCAAATTATAAATAATGATTTTATTTTTCAGGGTAAAGATCTCGTAGTAGCGAGTACGTCTAGGTCCGCGTCAAGAATTTTAATAAATTCACAATTAGGTAAGGATAATAACAATGATATTTTTGGACTAACTAGTTCCCTATTAGACCACGTTGATCACAGCCCAATTGGCTTAATTCACGTTTCGATTCCCAAATCGAACATTTCAAATAACATTCAAGGATTTGGTTTTCTAGTGCCTGCTGACGAATCAAGAGGACTTTTAGGCGCGATTTATACAAGTAGTATATTTCCTGAAAAAGCACCTGAAGATAGAGTTTTTTTAACTTTATTCTGTGGCGGTTCTATTAACCCTAGAATGTCCAATGTTCAGGACAAATCAGTTGAGCGTGAAATTATCCATCAACTAAAAACTATTTTGGAAATAAGTGCTCCTTGTTCCATCATCTCCAAAAGCTCCTGGTTAGATGGTATCCCAATATACTCACCTCATCACTATAAACTTGACGAGATACGAAGTAGACTCAGTTCTCTAATTCCTAACCTACACTTCCATACAAATCTCTGGGATGGCGTTAGTATTCCAGCACGCGTTAAGGCGAGTATGATACTTGCGTGTCGAATTAACAATAGATAAAGGTTTGAGAACTAGAAAAACAATGGAACCTAACGTAGGCGGAAGTTATTTCGACACTCGCCCTCAAAATTAAAGATATTCTTTAATTTTCCCATGAACTTCGCATTAATAAAAGTATGTTAGGTTTATAATCTCTTAGAAACGACAATATTCTTCCGGCAATTTAGCTAGAATTACTATTTATGGCAGTCAAAAATCCAATTTCTTCGATCTGCTTTAACTTCAGAATATCTGCACTTCCAAATGAATTTAAATCTGGAGTAATCAATTGAACTCGCGGGTCAGTTTTTAATCTCGAAATTTGTTGATGGAAAATAATTCGAAGAGACCTTTCTAAAGATTTTTTTAAGGAGATATAATTCCTATCATCAAAAACCTGTTTATTTAAATTTGATCCGCAAACATCAACAGCAAAAATAAGATCTCCTTCATATTCATATAGAACGGGTTCTAAGGGTAAATTAGAAACGATTCCACCGTCGATATATGGAACATTATCGATCCAATGCGGCGCGAATAAACCAGGTATCGATAATGATGCTCTAACCGCGTCTGCAATACTTCCCCTCTTTAAAACAACGCCCTCACCCGTATTGAAGTTTGTCGCAAATATTCTGAGTTTTATGTTTGCAGGTAGATCTTCAAATGTCCGATCATCAAAGGCTTTTCTCAATAAATCTAGTATTTTTTGTCCTTTAATAATACCAGAGCCTCTAATAGAGAAATCAAATGCTAAACTTATCAGACTTTTCAATTTCAGATATTCTGCGATATCATCTGGCACAATCTCACAAGCTAGTGCCGCCGAGATAATTGCGCCGGCAGAAGTGCCGATTAAATATTCGAAGTGATATTTTTCTTGCAGTTGTTTTACGACCCCAATATGTGCTGCACCTAAAGCCCCACCTCCTGATAATACTAAAGCTACTGGTATCTTTTCACTCATAACTAGATTTCAAAATATTAAGACCGTTGCTTAATATTATTTTTAATCCATTCTACACATTCTTGGGTAGAAGCTCCGGGAGTAAAAACTTTTTTCACTCCAATTTTTGCGAGCTCTTCTATATCCTCATCTGGCACGATTCCACCACCGAAAACAACGATATCTTCGGCCATTTCTTCTTTCAGCAAAGCAATTAATTTAGGGAATATCGTCATGTGCGCACCTGACAAGATACTAACACCGATAGCTTGAACATCTTCGTCAATCGCAGCTCTAACTACCATTTCCGCGGTCTGGTGTAGACCGGTATAAATAACTTCCATACCAGCATCACGTAACGCGCGTGCAATTACTTTTGCTCCACGATCGTGACCGTCTAAACCAATCTTTGCAACTAAAACTCTATGGGGATGACTCATTTTACACCTAATATTTTTCGAAATAAATTCTAAACAAATCCTGGATCTCTATATTCGCCAAACACCTGCCGGTAAATATTACAGACTTCACCTAATGTAACTCCATCTCCAACGGCATCAACTAATGTCTCCATTACATTAGATCCTTCCTCACAAACCCTTCGTATCTTGATTAGATGTTGATTTACTTTTTCTTTGTCGCGTGAATCGAGAAAAGATTGAAATTGCTCTCTTCGATTTTTTTCTAAATCAAGTGATATTTTATGCGTAGGTATCGAAGTTCCTTTATCCGTTTCAATAAAATCACTTACACCAACAATAGTCCGTTTACCCTCTTCTAATTCTTTTTGAAAGATATAAGCTGATTCGGCAATTTCCTTTTGTGGATACCCTGTCTCAATTGCCTTTATCATGCCACCCATCTTATCAAGCTTACTAATATAGTCATAAGCTAGTTTCTCGATTCGATCAGTTGACCATTCAACAAAATAGGATCCGCCAAGAGGATCAACAGTATTTGCCACCCCGGTTTCATGGGCAATAATTTGTTGGGTTTTTAAAGCAACGCTAACTGCTTCCTCCGTTGGCAAACTCAAGGTTTCATCCATCGCGTTAGTATGTAGGCTTTGCGTCCCCCCTAATACAGCAGCCATTGCTTGTAATGCTACTCTAGCAACGTTATTAAAAGGTTGTTGAGCTGTAAGACTAACGCCTGCTGTCTGAGCATGAGTTCTCAACATCATCGACCTTGGATTTTGCGCACCAAATCTCTCTTTCAAGATATTTGCCCACATGCGTCTCGCTGCTCTAAATTTCGCTATCTCCTCAAAAAAATCATTGTGGACATCCCAAAAAAAACTTAATCGTGGCGCGAACGAATCCACATGTAATCCACGTCTGACTGTATTCTGTACGTAAGTTAGGCCATTGTACAAAGTAAATGCAAGCTCTTGAGCGGCGGTCGCACCAGCCTCCCTAATATGATAACCTGATATGCTTACTGGATGAAATCTTTTTGCGTTTTTCGCACAATACTCAATTGTATCGCATACTAAGCTAACACCCGGTCTCGGTGGACAAATCCATTCTTTTTGAGCAATATATTCTTTTAGGATGTCGTTTTGAATTGTCCCGCCCATATCATTCAGAGAGTATCCACGGCGTTTTCCTAATGCAAAATACATCGCTAACACGGGAGTAGCGCTGCAGTTTATAGTCATTGACGTGGTCACCTTGGTAAGATCAATGTCTTTAAAAAGTAATTCCATATCCTCTATGGACGCGACACTTACCCCCTCTCGCCCTACTTCACCTTCTGAAAGCGGATGATCAGGGTCGTAACCCATCAAGCTCGGCATATCGAAAGCTGTTGAAAGACCTGTCTGGCCTTGCGACAATAGAAAATGAAAACGGTTATTTGTATCTTCGGGCGTTCCAAAACCAGCAAATTGACGCATCGTCCATAACTTACTCCGATAACCCAAAGTTCGTACGCCCCTTGTGTAGGGATAAACTCCTGGGAAACCTATATGCTCTGGCATTTCGTCAGTGAAACATAAATCTGGAATTTCAGTCCCACTTATTGAAGTGGGCTGTATTTTATCATCAATTTCTTTAGCACGCTGCTCTTCCCAAAGTGATAATTGAACTTCTTTTCCCATCAAATATCCCGCCTATATATAATAAATCTAAGTTAAATTTTAATAATTGTTAAGACGCTTCAAAGTGATGCAGTGACGGTTTTAATTTAGATACTCTTTTACAAGCTGGCTCGCTATTACAATTCTTTGAATTTCACTAGTACCTTCATATATCTCAGTTATCTTTGCATCTCGCATAAATCGTTCGACCTTGAAATCTTTAACATAACCGTATCCGCCATGTATTTGCACAGCTCGATGTGTCACGCTCATTGCTGTTTCTGAAGCAAATAATTTCGCCTGAGCTGCTTCTTTTGTGTAAGACTGTTTAGAATCCTTCTTCCTCGCAGCAACATAGGTCAACAATCTTGATGCTTCAATTCCGGTAGACATATCAGACAAATAGTTTTGAATTGTCTGATGTTCGTGTAAAAACTTATCAAATGTCTTTCTTTGCCCAGTATAGTTTATCGCCTCGTCGAAAGCGCCTTGCGCAATTCCGACGCTTTGTGCTGCAATACCAATTCTCCCGCCATCTAAAGTAGACATCGCGATTTTAAAGCCATCGCCGACTTCCCCCAATCTCGCAGAATCATCCAATTGAACATCTTCAAGAATGATAGACGCTGTAGGTGATCCACAAATTCCTAGTTTATCTTCTAGCTTCCCGATCGATACACCTTTTGTCTTCTTCAAATCCACAATAAATGCTGTAATTCCTTTATGCCCTTTCGCAGTATCGGTCATAGCAAAGAGAACACATACATCAGAAACTGGAGCATTCGTAATCCAATTTTTGACTCCATTTAAAACCCATCCGTCGCCAGATTTTTTAGCTGTACAAGTTTGTCTCGCAGCATCACTACCAGTACCCGGCTCACTTAACGCAAAACATCCGATCCATTCACCAGCTGTCATCTTCTTCAAATATTTTGATTTCTGCTCCTCATTTGCAAAATAATAGATTGGAGACAGCGCTAAAGAGTTATGGGCACTAACGATCACCGATGTAGAGGCGCAGACTCGAGCCAATTCTTCAATGATTAATGAATACGAAACATAATTTAGTTCACTTCCTCCATATTCACTTGGAATAGCTACTCCCAAAAAACCCATAGTCGCGAGTTCTGGTACAAGTTCAGTTGGAAAATAATGGTCTCGATCTATCTTAATCGCGAGAGGCAAAACTTTATCTACCGCAAACGCCCTCGCCGATTCACGAACTAATTTTTCCTCTTCTGTCATCAATAAATCAATCGAACTCATATTTCTATCCTAATTTCATTTTTCCCTAAAAATCGGCAAATTCGCTCCCAACTCCCAAATAGCGCTGAGCGTTTCTCCAAGCGAACAAGGAGCAAAATTCGGGCTACTCTCGCTTATCTCAAATATTTTAAAACAAAATATCCCTTTAGAGAAACATTATCTGCATTACCAACTCAGTTAATTCCTAAATTGGACCTGATTGCGACTGTTCTTATCCTGGCGGCCACTTAAACTCTCGACCACCAATAACATGTGCATGCAACTGGAAAACACTTTGTCCAGCCCCCTCTCCACTATTAAGGACTACACGGAATCCGGTTTCAATTAAACCTTTTATCTCAGCGACTCTCTTACATGCCAGCATAACTTTTCCAAGGATTTCAACATCATTAGATGTCGCAGAACCTAAGGACTCAAGATCTGTCTTTGGCACGACTAAGTAATGCACTGGGGCGACTGCTTCGATATCTTCAAATGCGATAACATCGTCATCCTCAAATAGTATCTTTGCTGAAATTTCTTTTTTAATTATTTTGTGAAAAATTGTTTCCACTCTTCCCTCCTATGTCAGACTTGTTGGTAACAAAATAAATCTATAAACCTAAATAGTATTGATATTGTTTTAATTAGATTCATCCGAAGAAGTTAACAAGCTAAATAAACTCAAAAAAACTTCTATAAACCGGCAATATCCCTCTATACTTTGAAAAATTCCAAGATCCTCCCACCACATAGGCGCATGAATTATGTGAGAATTGCAACACTTATCTAATTTCAAAGAATAGCATACTTTTCTAATCAACTGGCATCTTAAATAGACTGATTTTATCGTGAAATATCTAGTGCACTCTTTGGTTTTACCTCATCCTATAGAAATTCAGTTAGGCATAGAAGGCACAGAACAGTGGTGGATAGATCACTTTTAAATACTGAAATACGAGCTATGGATAAATCGAATCTAGAAAAGGAAGTTGAACCCATTGATTCTACGCAAAAATTTGCGGATCAATCTGGATTATATAGAGAAGAATTTCAAACTCGCCTTGCCAATTTAAATTTCAACAACTTAAAAGAACTTTCCATAAAGAGAAGTAAAAACGAACTATTAAAAGTTATCTCATCCCCTATTAGGCTAATTGATTTTGAAATGCTCGAAGCGGAACTGCTAAATCAAGGTATCCTACCTAAAGTTTCAGAAACACTCTCTCAGATTCTAATACGGGAAGTAAGTCATCTTAAGTGGACTACGCGTCACTTCTTTAAAACTGATAATCAACTAGAACTATATATCGACGTACCTCTCTATCTCTTGAAAAAAGCAGATCAAAACTTAGAGACTTCACTCGCCGAAAATATTTCGATTGATTTTCTTTCAACCCAAGACCTATCCTACTTAGAGCAATTTGCCGCATATCTCCTTGGTGAATATGAGGAAACAAATAACTCCTATGAAAAAGGCTTGAATTTAATTTTAAAAACTATTCGTAGCGGCAATTCTGCAAATGAGTCGATTAATAAAGACTCAAACGGCTTAACTAAAGTTATTTTACCAGTCTCTCAAAAAAGTCTAATAAAGACACTGATTAGGGACAATCAAAAATAGTCTAGGACTTCTTAAATCACTATTTTACTCTTCTGATTCCAATCAAATCGCATCAATAAATAACAACGATAAAATAGGTTTGATGGGCTGGATTCATCTAACAGTTTTTCTCCTTCTAACTGGAGTTATTAGCTACGAGGAGAATATTCTTCTGACCGATGTCTGTAGAAAGATCTGCAAACGAGAATCATTAATTCTCTATTTTTGTAATTTTTTAACTTTACGTCTAGTTTTCAGTAATTCTTCTTTAATGATCGAATGACGTTGAATCACAATCAACAGCCATCCGGCAGCGGCAGCAAAGTAAGGGACATAAGTTGGGGATATGTTTAAGAAACGCCCATAGATAAAGAAGCAGGCGAAAAAGCAGAACATAAAAGAAAGTCGATATAACAACATAGATGTTGTATATCGACATTAATAAGGATCGTCTTAAGCTTTTAGAAATCTATAATAATTTTCGATTAGTAAGAGACTTGGTTAACTCAATTGCCCTAGATTGCTCCATAACCCCGAGTATTTGAGCCATTCGCTTTTCTGGCATTCTTTCTAGTAAGCTCAATGCTACTTCTTCATCCAATCGCGCAATCAGACCCGAAGCATCATTCGGCGCCATTGCACCATAAACAGAAGCCAATTGATCTAGTCGAGCTTCAAACTTAGAGTTCTTCTCTGTTCTTAATGCAGCTAACTTGTTTGTTAAGCTTTTTAGCTCTGTAATTTTTTCTGTAACAAGTTTGGCTTGAACGATCAATTCTTTCTCTTTTTGGTCTAAAACTATTCTTCTTCGTTCTAACTCAACTCTTCTTTGATCTAATTGAAGTAATACAGCTTTTTCAGCTTCAGTAGTCGGAACTTTGACACTCAATTCGGCTCCAGTATTAGCCACCCTTGATGTGCTGTCTATTTCTTTAAAAGCCTCTGGTTTTGCGACTTCCCCAAGAGAAGCTCTAGAACTAGTATTTTCGGACTGTAACTGTGAAACTGGTTGCGGGGCTCCATTTACTGTTTTAATTGATTTCAAACCAGCAAAGGCGATAATTCCTAGACCAAACAGGACAACTGGCAATTTACTTATATAGTTCTCATAGTTCAAAGGAGCCCGAGTGGAGCTCATCGCTCTCTTAGATGGGACCACGCCAAAACGTGACGCATCTTTTTTAGCTTCTTTGACTTTATTTTCTAATGCCTTAACTCTTAATTGCTGAATATTTTTATCAGTGCTTTCATAGAGATCTTTTAGATCTGCGGCACCAAGTCCTCCGGAAAGTCCAGATGCTTTAACGTTTGATTTCGCACCAGAAGTATATTTCAATGATTCCCTTCGTTTTAGTTCATTACCTATGATTTCAGCCATTTCACTCCTTTGTTGTTCGCTCATACTATCTCTTAGTTTCAACAAACCTTTTTCATCTTCATCTAGTGAAACTTTCGTATTCATCATTTACTCCCTTCTGACTTTTTCAGAGAATTCTTTTGATACTGCCTAATTGCTAGTTCCGAAGTCTCTTTGCGATCCATGCGTTTTTTATCTTCATTATAGTTTTCTAACTTAGTACTTCTTAGCAAGGATAATGCCTTTTCTTCGCGAGCTTTGAGAATTAAATCCTCTCTGGCAATTTCTACTGACTTTTCAGCATCTTGTATCGCAACTTTTTGTTTTTCGAGTAAATATTGGATGAACCTTTCGTAATCTCCGACCAACGAAAGATCGGCGGCCGTCAAAATTTTGTCAGTTTCTGACTTATCTCTATCTTTTTCGTCTTTTAGTTGTTCGAAAATATTTTCTGCCTGAGCAAGGCTAGACATTTTTTGGGCAAGAGTGATTTCCGATTCTTTCTTGATTTTTTCTTTATAACTTTTGACTTTTTCTAATCGAAATTTGAACCTATCCATAAGAATTTAAGTCTCCAAATTACAACGAACTCGGAATATTTATCGACTCAAGTAGACTATTTAAACTATCCTGCCAATTAATGTTGTCAGTAGGAGATTGTTTTAAAAAGTTTCTTACTTGTTCAATCCTTGAGACAGCAAAATCTACTTGTGGGTTTTGTCCGCCCTTATAAGCTCCAATTGTTATTAGATCTTCTACTTCAGCATATCGCGCTAGGATTTCTCTAAGTTTCCGAGCAGAAGCACTATGCTCTGGATCAACAATATCAGACATCACCCGAGAAAGACTCTGATTGATGTCAATTGCTGGATAATGGCCTTTGGATGCCAGCCCTCGAGAAAGTACAAAATGGCCGTCTACAATCCCTCTAACGGCATCAGCAATAGGCTCATTCATATCATCGCCTTCAACTAAAACAGTGTAGAATCCTGTAATTGAACCCGGTCCATCACAAGTTCCCGCTCTCTCTAAAAGCTTGGGAAGCATGGCAAAAACAGATGGAGTATAACCCGCAGTTGTTGGAGGTTCACCAACCGCAAGCCCGACTTCTCTTTGCGCCATACAAAAACGAGTAATAGAATCGACCATCAAGGTAACTGATGCACCCTTATCCCTAAAGTATTCCGCAATTGCAGTTGCAGACATAGCAGCTCGGATACGCATTAAGGCCGAAGAATCACTAGTTGCTACGACGACGACACTTCTCGCAAGACCTTCTGGACCAAGATCTCTTTCTACGAACTCTCTAACCTCTCTACCCCGCTCACCAACGAGAGCAATAACGTTAATTTCCGATAAAGCATTTCTTGCTAACATCCCTAAAAATGTTGATTTTCCCACACCAGAACCAGCCATGATAGCGACACGTTGTCCCTTACCGACTGTTAAGATTCCGTTAACAGCCTTAATACCGACATCCAAAGGTTCGCTAACTCTTTTTCTAGTTAACGCTGGTGGTGGAGATTGCAAAATAGCAACTTCTTTTTCTGGTACATAGTTCTTCTTTCCATCAAGTGGATTACCGAGTGGATCAATAATTCTTCCAAGTAAATCCGCTGAGACAGGAAAAGTATCGCCCTTACCTCTTGAGATAATTGACGCGCCAGGAGAGATACCCGAGATATCACCGAGTGGCATTAAGAGAATTTTATCTTTTCTAAACCCGACAATCTGAGCAGGAACGTCTCGGTCAGCGAGTCTTATTTCACAAGTAGCACCAACCCCAACGGAGGGACCACTTCCTTCGATAATCAAACCAATTACATCGGTAACAGTTCCTTGCTGAATAACGGTTTTTGACTGCTGTAATGCTACATTCGCTCTATTCCAAAGATCCATATTTTAAGAAACTGCCTTAAACAACATATTTTTAATTTCTAACCACATTTTATCTAATTCCAAATTTAATTCGCCAAAATCGGTTTCGATTACGCAACCAGAGGATATATTTTCATCAGATAGATATTGAATTTTAGCATCTTCCATCGTCAAATCTTCTGGCAGTCCAACGACCTCCAAAAATTCAAAATCATCAGGGCTCACTCGGATTCGGAATGGTTTTGATCCACCCAAATGACCGATACCACTTCTTATGACTTCCAAAATATATTCAGGTTTTGCCTCTGCGGTGGTTGCAAGCAATCTTCGCGAAACCTCTAAAGCTAATTCAAATGACTTTTTCTCTATTTCTTCAAGCTTTAAATTCAGTTCGGCACGGATGTTTTCCGTAATCTCTTTCATGGAAGTAGCAAGCCCCTCGTACTTCTCAACGATTTCTAGCTGTGCATCTGCATGACCACTCTCTTTTCCAGCTGCAAGACCTTCTTCGTAAGCTTGTTTTCTTATTTCTTCGAGGACTTCTTCGGGTACTCTTTCTAAAGGGCTTTCGGTCTCAGATTCATCACTCTGCTCTGCTTTGGTCGCCTCAACGTCAAACCTTTCAAACATAGGATCGAAAACTGAATTACTCTCAAGTATTTCAACTGCAAGGTTCCGGAACATCGGTTTCGGATCAATTGTTTCTATTCCTTCCCATTCCGAAACGCGATAAGGCGTGGGGACGTAATCAGAAGCTTTGGTAACTTCAGCTAGTTCTTCGACCGCTGGAGCCGGATCAACTTTACCTTCTTCTAATTCTTGTAAACTCATTTTCCCCTAAATAATTAACAGCGTCTATACGAGTACGTCATCACCACCAGCTGCAATAGTAATTTTACCTTCAGCTTCCAATCGTCTAATAACGTCAATAACTCCCTGTTGCGCTTTTTCAACTTCTTTAAGCGGAGTTGGTCCCATCGTATCCAAATCATCTTTAAGCATTTCAGCTGCTCTTTGAGAAATATTTCTGAAAAGAAGATCTCTAAGATCAGGGCTGGCTGTTTTGAGCGCCAATACAAGCTGATCTCTTGGAACTTCTTTAAGAATTGTTTGAATACTTTTGTCGTCGATTTTGCCAACGTCTTCAAAAGTAAACATAAGATTTCTAATCTCTTCGGCAAGTTCTGGAAATGCTTCTTCGATTTCAAGTAAAATTCGTTCTTCGTTATTTCGTTCAACAAAGTTTAATATATCAGCTGTAGCCTTAGCACCACCTACTTCTTCTTCTTCTCCCATGCTTACTCCACGAAGTTGGGTACGTAGAACTTCTCTGACTTCATCCACAACATCACTTTTTACATGATCTAACTGCGCAATTCGCATTAGAACATCTGTTTGAACGTCTTCTGACATTTTCCCAAGTAGGTCTGCCGCCTTATCAGCCCCCATTCTAGTCATTAAAAACGCGATAGTTTGTGGGTGCTCCGACTGAATAATGTTATCAACAATATTTGAAGGAATATCATTAATTAACGCTGAAATCGGTTCTTTTCTACTCCCCGTAATATATTCCATGATCGAATCGCCAGCACCTCCACCAAATGCCGAACCAATTACGTCTTTCGCGAACTCACGACCATCGACAACCATAGTTTCGGAAGCTCGAAGCATCGTCGAAAATTCATTTGCAATATTTTTTTGCATTTCCCGACCAACTTCGGAAACGGTCATGAAGGCACGACTAAGTTTTTTAACCTCTGACTCGGTTAAATGCTTCATAACATCTGCCGCTAGATCTTTACCTAGCGACATTAAAACGACTGCTGCTTTAGTTAAATTTGTTGCATCCATAGATTTTACTACATTCTACCTTCATTTAACCAGTAACGTATTAGCAACGCTGCCTGTTGTGGATTGTCTTTAACCATTCTTGAGTTCTCTGATAACATGGTCTCTAGTTCTTCCATATCAACTGCAGGCTGTACTTTCTCCGGCATTGTCGATAGCTTGCTTCTTTCAGCTTCTAACTCAGCTTCCAGTTCTTCAATACCTGCGGGCAACAACCTACTTAGATCGACCTCAGCCTCTGATGGAGTGACCAAGAATCTAACCAATGGTCGAAGTACAACAAACATCACAATAATTGCTAACAACAATCCTGGGACCCATTCGGTCAATTGCCACAATTGATTTGTTAATTCACTTTCTTTAAGAATTAATGCAAGATCCTCATTCGGCTCTGCAAATTTAATATTCTCAACTGTTACTATATCGCCACGTGCGGCACTATACCCAACAGTTTGCTTCACTAAATTATCGACTTTTTTCATCATTTCTGAAGTTAATGGTAAATATTGTCGCTCAGTAACCGGATTACCGTCCGAATCAACCTCAGAAGTTGCAATCTCTTGGTATTGACCATCGACCAATACTGCAACAGAAAGTCTTTCTAACTCACCTGCATTTTTGCTGACTTTACTTACAGCCCTAGAAACCTCGTAATTTTTTACCGATTCTCTCTTACTACTTCCACCCGAACCTGCGGCAGAACTTGTCAAGATTCCAGGTTGATTAGAAAGGTTTGAGAGTACACCTGGAACTCCACCGGTAGCTGAAGATCCATCGCCTTCTTGTATTTCTCTTTCGCTTCTCATCACTACACCAGCTGGATCGTATGATTCTTCTTCTTTTTCGAATGTACTGAAATCCATCACAGCTGTAACACGAGCCACTGCTCGTCCGTGACCTAAAATCTCATTCAACATTGATTCAATTCGCTTAGAGTAAGCAGATTCGATATCTCTTTGATATTGAAGTCGTGTTAAATCTGCACCCGCTGCATCATCGTCGGGTGAGTCGTTTAGAATTTTACCAAGTTGGTCTAAGATTGTAACGTTTTCAGGAGTCAGGCGTTCGACACCACCTGCGACTAAATGAGCTACCCCTTTCACTTGTCCCTTTGTTAATTCACTTCCTGCTCTTAACTTCAAAAGTACCGAGGCTGTCGGTAACACATCTCTCGACGCAAATACCGATCTTTTGGGGGTTGTTATATGAACTCTAGCGGCTTTTACCCCTTCAATTTTCAAGATGGTTCTTTCTAACTCACCCTGTGTTGCCCTTAAAGTGTTAATTGCCTCTCCTAATGCAGATATTCCAATTTTAGAATCATTCCAAATTTCAAATCCTACTTGGTCGCCTTTTGGTAAACCCGACGAAGCCATGTCTAAACGAATTTCGTGCACTAATTTTGGCGGAGTAATTTCGATGGTCTTACCATCGTTTGCTAATCTATAGCCGATCTTTTGATCTCTTAACTTTTCAACAACTCCTGAAGCATCTGCTTCAGACAAATTTGAATAAAGAACTCCCCACTCCGGCTGAGTTGCCCAGTTCGATACAAATATAATAAGACTCATACAGCCGGCTGCTAATAACGGTAGAGCTATTTTTTGTGCGAAAGGCAAACGCACATAAAACCCTATTATTTGATCAAATATTGCTCCAAAATCCAACTTCATATCTTTTTTCCCAAATAAGTGAGTTTAAAACTAAATAGGTGTTCTAATTATTTCTTGATAAGCTCTTTCAAGTCTTTCTTTAATTCCCATCATTAAAGTCAAAGAAACACTCGCTTTCTGAACCGCGATAACTGTTTCGTGAGGATTATCAGATTCGCCTAAAATCGAACGCTGAATTGCTTGTTCAGCTTCGACACCAAGTCTATTTGATTCTTCATACTGTTTAACAAGCATGTCAGAAAATGAAGTTTTATTATCGCCACCAACTGCACCCTCGATGCCAGAAGTCCCCTGCGACGTTTTCTCAATGGGACCGACACCTTTAAGCATTCTCAATTGATCGACAAATGATCCTGAATCAATTTTCATAACTTTCTATTCTCCTTTCTACAACCTTGTAAATAATTGTCTAACTGACTGCGACATTTCCTTTGTCACATTAACAACTTCGGCAGCTGCTTTGTAAGCTGCGCTAGCTGTAAGCATATTAGTCATTTCGGAAACAATATTCACGTTTGGCATAGCAACCATTCCTG
>CAYYIQ010000066.1:0-15305 GCA_964472005.1 uncultured Bdellovibrionales bacterium
CCCCCAAATAAAATCATAAAAAAACCTAACTAGCCTAATTCAAACCCCTGTCAGTCGAAATCATGAGGATCGTCATGCCAAAAATCAACCGTATATTCAATTATAAACGATAGAAGAATATCAAAAGAACAATAAGAAAGACATATTGGCGATCACCGTTCAAAAAGAGTGTAATTTACAACTAACTTAAAACCCTAAAATGACCAACAAAAAATTAGAAAAAGAAATTATTGAAGAGTTACAAAACGATATTCAACAAGAGGAAATTGACGTAAGTAAAATTTACATCGACACCGGTGAGAAATCACCCGAGGACTCGGGGAAAAGTCATCTTTTATCTCTCTTAATCGGATTAGTAGTGACCGCATTTCTTGTCGCACTAGCTTATGGATTCTACAACTTCTTTTGGCAAACCAAAGATAAATCTGAACAGAAACAAAATTCGACTAAAGAAAGTGAAGAACAGTCTAACAATTCTAACGAGGCCACACAGGAAGATAAAGAAAGCAAGAAAAACAAGAAAGTCTCACCAGAAAAAGAAAATTCGGAAAATCAAACGAATAACAAAAAAGATAAAGACGGAGCCGGTCAAGAAAACCAAAAAAAAGACGAAGGGCAAATAGTTGCTGACTTAAAAGATGACCCCAACAAACAAATTGAAACCGCCACCGAAAATCTTAAATCTAAAAGTGGCCAAAAATTACGAGGAGTTGTCATTGCAAAAGTACATGATTCTTTAGATCTAATAGAGAATGATTTTAAACGTGCTGCCCTGAGTTCCGCGATAAAGATTACCGAATCATCCGACTCTTCGAATAAAGAAATAAAATCCGCGACTAATCAAACCATGCTCGAAGTTGAATTGGTTTTGGCGGAAATTCGAATAGCTTTGGCGGAGATCGCAACCCGGACAGATGAGGGTTCGCCCGAATAAAAACTACCTAAGTTTAAAGAATAAACACCAAATCGAAAAACAATCTTTATTTCTGAATACTTATCGAAATATTGAGCACATATATAATCATCTCCTAATAATATCTCTACAAGTGTTAGAGAAGAAGATTAGAATTATCCGATAGTTGGAGGTAGTCCTTCAAATATCGGATAAGAGTTTACGGTTACGCCCCCCCCCCTTTTTTTCCCAAGAGTTGAACATGTATACCTCTGAAATCGAACTTGTTCGCAGCGTCCTGAACCAGATTAAAAAAATTTGGGCTTCCTTTGATGATCAAAACTGCATGGATTCGTCCCTCGCAGAAATTTTGCCGTCGCCGGTCTTCGACCAGCTCTACCTGCTTGGCCTTACTCTGGACCCGAGTGATATCCCCGGTCTATCGTCCGGCGAAGTCGAAAGAGTTGCAAGGTCGGTTGAAATGAAGCTTGCTGAAATTCCTCAGCAATTTTCCAATTCAGCTGTCGAGTTCGCTTTAAATAGATTGCAAGAAGAAAGAGAACAAGACTGGAATATGGACAACTTGGACGGCAGCGTTTCGGCCGAGTGTTTCAAACCACTCGAGAAATTTCTCGTTTTGTGGACTGTCGTCGAAGGGATCAGAATGTGGCGTTCAAGGTTTTCTAAGGCGTCAACGCCCGATCAAGACGACGACGGACTTCTTCGACACGTAGACCTCGTTCGTATTTTTTTGCGACACAAGTACCTCGACGAAATCGCTGTCTCGTTTCATACGCAAGACATCGTTCTCGAAGCTTTTTCCGGCTGGAGTTACCAAAATCGCTTGTTGAACACAAAAGCACCTGCAAATTCCGAGACCGAATACTATCAAGAGCGTCTCATTACTCTGTGTGAGACCAAGTCTGAGCTACTTTAATTAGACTGACGTCTTTTATTTTTTAAGCGAAAAGACATTGTCTTTTCGCTGTTGTTTTTTTTCTCTTATCCCTTTTAATCTAAATACGATGCCAAACGAATCAAGGTATCATTTTGAACTACACACCTTCACTTTGTATATAATCCCAGTTACTTAGAGCATTATTTGCATCCTACATCTATAATAACTACATAATGATTGTATTTAAGTTTAACTTCCTAAGCCTTTGCCTCTTGCAGGGTAAAGGAGGGTGTAAATTTAATCCAGTAATCTGAGAAGAAGTGGTCTAGAAATCTTTTGTTTTTTTCTTTTGCTCGCAGGCGAAAAGCACAAAAGACTAGGCAAGGAATAATAGGTTTTTCGCTTCTAACTTCGTTCTCTTGAGGTAGCAACTTCAGGTGAACGTATGTTACGTTCGATACTGGCTATCAGCTGGTATAGGTTTTTCGCTATATGCGAATATTCGAACCTTGGAGATTTAACAATGGTTCCGACGATGTTGTTGTGTTTCGTTTTTACGCTGGCCCCCGTGCTTATGTACTACTTCGGATTCCTCAATCTGGCAAAAATCTGGATAGATTCGCTTTCGATTAAGGACATTGAAAACAGAAAACACTTTTTGCAATGCGTACGCAGTTTCAAAAACTCAAGACGCCTAGCGAAGCGAATTCTGAAAAAAATCCGAAAGCTTGATCCGGAGAGTTTGCGCGACGAAATTGCTAAACGAGATTTAGAGCGCGAGCTTTCAAAATTCAGTTGGGCAATTGAGCCCGATGCTTACCAAGAAATTTTTGCCTCTCACCTTTCGAGTGACAAAGAAGCATTACGACTGTCGAACGACCGTCTTTGGGCCGAACGGGCCGCCAAGGGTGTACTCCTTGAAGAAAAAAAACAAATCGCTAGTCAAAACTTAGCTAGACTAGTTGTGAAAGAAGGGGAATTCTTATTCTCCACGCTTACCTTCAAGGAGACCGTGGAGGATGACAAACACGATATTTACCGCCCTTCCCATGCCATCGAAAGATCGTTTTACCGGTACCAAGGTAAATTTTATTTGATTTGCCTGAAGACGGAATTAAACGTCCCCAAAGGCGAGGTAGCTATCGTAGACTCTCTCTTCGATGTAAAAAAATGCCGTGAACGTTGGAACTGGCCGCGCCAAAGTAATTGTGGTCAAATTCTAAATGTATCGTTTGTGACTGACTCAAAAAGCCAGTTTTCAGATGATGAAATTGCGAGACTGCTCGAAATAACTTCATGGGCCGCATAGAAAAAATTTACACGGCAGAGCAAGGTTTAAAATGCATTTGAAATGCACTCCTTGCTCTGTCTTTTTTATTTCACGAGATAGCCGTATTCTTTCCATGCTCCTAATAGAAGTTACGCAACGTAGAAGTAATACCGTAACACAAAGAAGATCGCTAAAAACGATTAAAGTGTGATCCATAAAACCCTTTAAATTTGGATGCGTTTACGACAGAGAATTGCAACAATAATTAAGTCACAAAGTAAGTGCGAAACGGTCCACGCTAAAATTCCACTTAGCGGAATAACTAAATAGAGGATTAGCCCACTCGTAAAACTCACAACTAAGCAATCTCTGATTGATCGAGAAGTTACGTGGAGCAAACCAAATATTAATGAGAACGCAACTAGTACATCCAATCTAAAACCACTCGCAACAACAGGAACGAAAAACAGTCCGTCCTCACCTGGCACAAGTAGTATTGATAGAGGATATTTCTTCAGAAATGCTGAATAGAGCGATATTTTTTTATTAGTTCTTTTTATCGACTCTTCACTGACAGGAAATCTTGACGCCACATAGAATGAAACACCCATCAGAAAAACATAGGTCAACATTAATACAGGAATCCAATTAAATTTTAGTTTCTCTTCAGCGCTGATGCACCAATAAACTAATATGAAAATTCCCAACGTCTTAAGGAGGTGACCGCGCCAATACTTGAAAAAACCTTTCATTGTCATTAATCCGAAGATGGGGAGACAATTTTTAGAATCACACCTCAACACTGACTTATATCAAAGATGAAGTGAGTAATTATTTTCTACTCGACGTGTCCTTTTCTAGTAGCACTTTTTGCCATATTGGTAAAAATTACCATAAGGCATGTACTGCAAATATTTTCATCTTTCTGGGATTTCCTATTTCCTGACTCGATACGTTCGTGCGCGTGTTCGCAAATGTATTAAAAGAGCAGTATCTTTCATATAAATATTTAGAACCTCTAAAAAAATAGTTTCAACTTGCATTGCTATCGAACTTAGCTATTTCCGAATTTTTCTTTACAATCTCGGAAAGAGTATCGGTGACTTCTTGCTGTAGCCGTTCGACATACGAATCTATTTCGGAAAGAAAAGCTTTTGTATTTCGAACTTTGCTTTGAGCAAGGGATCGAGCCGCATCTAAATCTCTCTTTACTCTAGACATTTGATACTGAGCTCGTTTCAATTCGCTCTGAAGTTTAAGACAATCACTTTTAAGATATTCGATCCTTGCGGTACGTCGCTCAGCTTCAACTTTGATTTTTTCGCGACTTTCATTTTCTTGCTCGCGACCACTAGGCTTTTTCAATGCCTTAGCTATCGCTGCTGCAACTTGAATTTCTTCATGGGCGACTAGACGTTTATTCTCATCGATTTTAGATTGAATACCATCAATTTTAAGTTGTGCTAGAGAAATTTTCGACTCCGCTTCCAATTGAACGTCTGCCAAACTAACCTCGTTTTCTCTCAACGCAACCGCCGCTGAGCTCCTTTCAGCTTTAGCTTCATGAATACTGTTCCTTGATACTTCAAGCCCTTCATTCAAGGTTCCGATTTCACTTTTTAGAGTCGAAATGCGCTCTTTCTCCAATGCAAATATCATTTTCCTTGCGGGAACCTGCAGTGCAATCCACCAAACTAGTTCTGTAAGTCGATCTACTTGAAGATCGCTTAAACTTGCCTGATCTGGTGAAAGCAAACGAAAATCCACCAAGATTTTATTATTTATCAAAGTCGACATTGCGTCCTGTGGGCAATGGTGAGGCAGTTTATCAAGGTTATATTCTGGATATAGGGTCATTTCAAATTCCAAAGAAACTTCCCGAACTTCTCCTTTCGGCCGAACGGCACCAGGAACACTCTCTCGCTCTTCAGCGATAAGAGAATAGTCATTGTCAAATAACTCCAATAGTAGCACTTTAAAACGATACCTTTCCCCGTGGGAATTGATGTTTAACCGAGTACTATTGAAAACGACCGAACAATACCATTTCCTTTTTGCCTTTTCGCTTTTCGATCGTCGTCCAAAAAATCCCAACTCGGTTCCATCAAGGCGCAGTGGACCACTACCCTGACTTTCTCCAACAAATCTGCTGTCCATATAGACAAAGATTGTCTTTCGATTCCCATCTTTTTTACTAACCGCTACCGATTTACGTTTACGTAATTTTTTACGATTTTTATCTATCATCGCAAGCTCCGCCAAAAACCAAGGTTAACCGTTTACAAATACCGGAAACAGAAACAGCGAAACAAAAGTTCGCTGTCTAGTTACTTATATTTGCTTTGAGTACTGCTCACGATAGGAATTAAAAATCTTAATTTTCATCGTGAGCAGTATTAACGTGACGTATTGTAGTAAGGCATAAAAGAACTATACCTATCTTCTACTCGGATATTTTTTGAAAAATAGCTCTTAATAATAGACACGTAATTAATAAAGATTTCAAGTCCAATCAAAACTTAGCAGAAAGTAAATAGTGGAACAGTTATGTCAGTCAGGGATTGATCGGATCGACGGCAACCTACTGAAAAAAGGCTCTTATTATACAAGCCGAATAGATAAAACTAACTCTTTAACCTAAATCTAGGTTAAAAAAGCTCATGCTTGCGACAAAGGATATTGACTGAAGTGATCTCCCCTCCGCCCCACAATGCACTGTACGCCTTATAAGCACTCCTTCTCGACATTTTCCTCAGGTTTTTCAAGCTATTACCGATAGAAGAAAGTGATGGAAATCATCGATAGCAAAATCAATGGAAATTATTAAAAAGAAAAACAGTGAAATGAAAATCATGGTTTTTGTAAACTACAACTAGATGTCCGAAAATAACTTCTTACATAAAGACGTTTTATTTTCAGTAATTCTTGCAGTCCTCTATATTATAGCGGGCAAAATAAGCATATTACTATCTATTCCCGTAGGATACGGCACTATAGTTTGGCCAGGATCTGGTATTGCCCTAGGGATGTTGCTTATTTTCGGTCCACAAATCTGGCTTGGACTGTTCATTGGTTCCTTTGTTCTCAATCTTGAAAACGCGCGGTTTCTAAACGAACTTAACCCGGAACTTTTAAATCAACTATATTTGGCATTTTTTGTCGCGTCGGGCGTGACTCTGCAGGCTCTAGTCGGTCGATATCTAATTAATAGAATTTTTGGGATCCCGATCCGTTTGCACAGTGCTAAACAAGTTGCCCTGCTCGCACTTATTGCGGGACCTGTATCAGGTACTATTTCGACTACCGTTAATCTTTTAACGTATGCCTACGCAAATCAAATCAACAACACTTTCTACATCGAATACTTCCTTACTTGGTGGATCGGGAATACCTTAGGAATATTAGTATTCACCCCGCTCATAATTCTTTCACCATACAAAAAAGATTTCTGTACATGGCAAGGAAAGTCGATTAATTCGCTTACAAACCTTTCATTATTAATTTTACTCATTCCAATTGCGTTAACATTTTATGGTTGGAAGATAAGTAAAGAATCCATATACCAAGCAGGACAAGCTAATTTCGAAAACTTAACAATTGAAAGTGAAAAAGCACTGACTGCAAAAATTAACTCCTATAGCAACGCGATATTAGGTGGAGCAGGTTTTTTTCAACTAAGAACATCGACAACATATTCGGAATGGAAAAATTATGTTGAATCCTTAAAACTTGAAAACAATTTTCCAGGACTAAATGGAATTGGCTGGATTAACCCCATAGATCCAAATAGAAAAGAGAACTATTTAAAGTCAGTTCGCCCAGATGTCAAAAAGGGAGTCGCAATTCACCCTGACGTAGTAAACAAGCCATTTTACATTATTTCTTATATTGAACCTGAAGATGCGAACCTTCCGGCTATCGGTCTAAATATAGCTTTTGAGGATCGTAGAAGAGAAGCTGCTGAACTCTCTCGTGACACTGGAAAAGTAGCAATTACTAAACCAATTTCTTTAGTACAAGATGAAAAATCAACTCCTGGATTTTTAATTCTTCATCCTATGTATAAAAATTCTCTAACCACTAATAGCTATTCAGAGCGAATTGAAAATTTTCAAGGATGGGTCTACGCACCACTAATTGCTAATAAATTTCTAGAAAATCTAACCGATAGTCAAGGCAAAATATTAAATATAAAAATTTTTCACGGTGAAGGAGAATCAGATAAGAACTTAATCTATTCGAGTAATCAGAACTTAGAAGACAGTCATAACCCTAGATTTAGGATAACCAAGAATATCGACGTTCTTCAGCAAAAGTGGCATATCGTTTGGGAAGGAACCGCGTCATTTGAAAAACAACAACAAACAATCGCTCCCGAACTAATCCTTTCCGGTGGATTGCTTTTCAGCTCTCTTTTTGCCCTGTATTTGATTATTTTAGCATTCCAGAAGTCAACCCAATCAGATAGGGCACAAGGAAAGCAGAACTACTATATCCCAGCCTTAGTATTCGTAATTATTGCAAGCGGTTCCACCTATTTCTACCGTCTCTTAAAAAACTCAGATCTCAACAGTGTTAAACTTATTACTGAAGAGTCTGCGAGGAATATTAACAATTTAGTAACTTCTAGAATTCATTCAAATTTAAACTCACTTAACGCGATGTCAAAAAGATGGGAAGCTGCTGAAGGAACACCTTTTAATGTTTGGAAAGCCGATTCGCTAGATTTCATCAAAAGAATCGATGGTCTAAAAGCCGTTGAATGGATAGACAATTCGTACCACGTTCAGTGGATAGAACCTTTGAAAGAAAACGAAGATGTAATCGGGTTGGATATTATATTTGATAAAAAGCGCGAGGTCATGCTCAAAGGTGCATCAGAGCGTAATACTCCAACTGTAACACCACCATTTCGCTTGGTTCAAGGTTTTGACGGTTTTATAACCTACTTTCCCTTGAAAAAGAAAGGTAACTTTGATGGATTTATCGCAAATGTAATTTCAGTAAAAGATTTTTTTCATTTCATCGTAAATGACATTACAAGTGAGAACTTTGTCATCGCAATTAGCTTTGAAAATAAAAATTATTATGAAAGCAGTAATTCAAACACTACTAAGATTAAAGACTTTAGCTTTAACAGTATTTTTTCTATTCTTGATCAAGACTGGAAATTAAACCTAACCCCGACACAGGCATTCATCAATGAACAAACATCAAATCTGCCTTTAGTTTTTCTTCTTGGTGGGTATTTTGTTTCCTTACTATCTGCATTATTAACCCACTACACCTTAAGTTTTCGACTAAAATCAGCGCAACTAAGTAGGTCCAGTAAAAAATTAAACGAAGTTGTAAATTTTCAAGACATTATATTCGAAGCAATTCCAGACTTCACATTCGTTAAAGATGAAGGATTTCATATCGTACAGGCAAATAAAAAATTCCTTCAAATTTACCCCGAAGAGATCAGAGATTCTGTAATTGGAACAACTACGTTTGAGTCTTATTCAAAAGAAGAAAAGGACAAATTTGTAGAATATGATATTAAAGCCTTGAATGAAGGTAGTGCAGAATATGAAGAATTAATTACCTTCCCTAATGGGAGCACTCAATATTTACAGACAAAAAAAATTAGATTCTATGACAGTGAAAATAAGCCTTTTATCCTCGGTTTAAGTCGGGACATCTCGGACGCCAAAAGACAAGAAATTGAGCTAGATAAAGCAAGATCTGCCGCAGTAACTGCGAGTGCAGCAAAAAGCGCATTTCTTGCAAACATGAGTCACGAGATCAGAACTCCACTAACCTCAATTATTGGCTATGCAGAATCTGGCTTGGATAACGACATTTCAATTAAGGAAAGAACAAATGCATTTGATAAGATCTTTAAGAATGGAAAGCATCTTTTAGGCATTATCAACGATATCCTTGATATTTCAAAGATTGACGCAGGTGCGTTGCAAATAGAGGAAATTGAATTTTCTCCAGTGGAAACAGTCGAAAACATTAAAACATTACTAATGCCGCGCGCCGAAGAAAAAGGTATCAGCTTGGAAGTGAATTACAACTGGACCCTTCCGGCAACGATCAAAAATGATTCCTTAAGATTAACACAGATTTTGGTAAATCTAGGGACGAACGCAATTAAATTTACTAAAAAAGGACATATCTTAATTGATGTATCATGCGATAGACCGAATGAGATTCTACATTTCAAAATAAGTGATAGTGGAATTGGATTAACCGCGGAACAAATATCAAGACTTTTTAAACCATTTTCACAAGCTGACGTCGGCACGACCAGACAGTTTGGAGGCACTGGATTAGGACTTTCTATTTCAAAGCAACTTGTAGAAAGACTTGGCGGAAAAATTACTGTCGAAAGCATCCCGGAAAAAGGCTCGACCTTCTCATTTTATATTAGGAGCGGTTCCTTAAACAATGCTACCTGGATTTCTGAAATTCCTTGCGCAGAAAACTTATCTGGACCAGTCGAGGAAATCAAAGAAGACCTAAGTGGCAAAATCCTATTTGCAGATGACTCCGAGGACAACAGAGCACTGGTTGGATTTTCGCTAAGAAAAACGGGATTAGACCTGACTATTGTTGAAAACGGTGAAGAAGCAGTAAATGCCGCGCTCAATGATAAATTTGATTTAATACTACTAGACATGCAAATGCCGGTAATGGACGGATACACCGCAGCTAGAATCCTTAGACAGGAAGGTGTGACGATACCAATCATAGCTTTTACTGCTAACGCCATGAAACACGATAGAGTAAAGTGCATCGAAGCAGGGTGTAATGCTCATCTCTCAAAACCGTTTACCAAAAGCGAACTTTTCAGCGTATTCCAGTATCAACTTGCAAATAAAGACAAGGTAAAATTAACTAACCACATAATTAGCATAAAATATCTCGAAGACCCGAAGCAATTTGATTCGATCAATAAATTCGTAAATGAACTTTCTGAGCAAGTTAGTGTACTGGAGAATGCAGTGAACCAGAACGACATAAAGAAAATTCAAGGTATTGCACTTGATTTAGCTAATGGAGCTGATCTTAATGGGTATCCTATGCTATCAGAAAACCTTTCACGTTTAGTAAAAACCGTAGAAGAAAAAAATTTGCTAGAAAGTCAAAGCTGTATGCTTGAGGTAATTAGCTTGTCTAGCAGAATTGAGCAGGGTGTACGTGAAATTATTAATATTAATAATTCGAATTAAATGCCCAATAGAGTTAATGGATTTTTGTTCTCTCTACTGCCTCCGATCAATAATAATCATTCCTATTGAGTTCAACTTTTAGATTTTCTTCAAAGGTCCGACCTCGATTACTCGCAGTCAACAGAGCGAATCAGACTAGGTGTATTGAAATATATCTCATGAAAGTTAAGAACTTCTCTCTTGGAACTCCACACTTGAACATTTTCAATCTTATTATTTTGATGAGAGCTATTATACTTACGGCATAGATAGTTCGAAAGTCGTCCGAGCCTATTATTTTCATATTCCCTATTCCCGTGAAAATATAAAAAATCATTCAACCCAATAAGATGAAATGAGTTTCGATAGTAGTGCATTGACGCTGGAAACATTCGAATCTTATCCTCACTAATCCCAGCCGACCACCATTCCCATAAGTTCCCCTTGGTTCCTTTTGTAGTGCTCGCAATTAAGCTAACCGAAGTACTTCTCCACTTTTCTTGGCCATACACATTCCAATTTTGCTGCAATAGCGTTGGTAGATAAATATATTTTTTCACCTGTTGGGAAATCGGGAAAGTCTTAGAAAACGTTTTATGCAAATTACCGTAAATAACAACACAGATAACAACACCTGCAAAAATATTAAGGAGACCTCTAAAATTTTGTTTAACCGCGATTGTTTCTTTCTGTTTCGAACCGAGCATCGTAAATCCAAGTGTTGGAAACAGTGGAACTAAGGCACAAAATACAACTAGAGGAAAGATTCCAAGTCTTAGCAAAAGGGTAAACACTATCGCGAATAAAGATAACGTAGCCCACGCCAATAGCCTTGCCTTATCTGAAAAACCTCCTAGCAAAAGCAACACTGGCGCTGCGAATTCTACAAGCAATGTTGTGTATGTAAGAAACTGATAGAGTCCTGTTGGCAGGTCTCTAAATAGAAAAGAAAAATCATGCGTATACATATCTAACTGGAGCGCCTGATAGACGGCTATACCACTTCGCCAACTTGCGCTTTGCGATTTAAAGATCGCAGAAATAAAAAACATTATAGGAGCTTGTAGGACAAGTAGAACCGTTCCTACCGTAACTATTCGATAATTCTTATGTAAGTCGTGTCGACAGAATTCAATTAGACTTTTGGTCTTTGGTAGGAAGGATGAAAAAAGTTGTAAGTAAAGTAGAAGTTTCAATCCAGAGTTAATGAAGGGTTGAATGCGATATAACAAACATAGAAGAAGATAGTATAAAAATAGACCAGCTATACGAGGATAGACACTTAGAATTTGCACAATAGATAAGCCGATCATAAAAAGCAGTATACACTGTTGGTATGCGAGCGAGTCTGAAAGTAGAAAGATTGGAGGTTGCAAATAGAATCTATATATTGATTCTAGGGGCAAGATACCGTTTGAAGCTAAAAATAAGTTTGAATAAAATAAAACATATACAGTGTAAAATGCTGTTATTGCCCCTAAGACAATTCGAAACAGATATATTGACCTAAGATCAACATAGAATCCACGAATCATTTTTTCTATCAAATTCATTTAATATCGCCTTAAGACACAAGTATTAAAGTAGTTAAAACTGAGTTGTAATTTCATTTGCTGAGATAATTTCCTAAGACACTAAACCAGATTGAATTTATTAGTGACAGTTTTTTATATTCATAGCTCTTCGCGCGACTTTATCTTGAAGCAGTCTGTAAATCCCTATTCCTCCTATCCCTTTCATATATCTTAAAAGTTTTGTGGATGAACATTTAAATGGTAGAGATTCTTGCTTAAGATGCAATATGCCAAATAATAAAAGAGCAATTTACTCTTGCTTTTACTGATAGTTTTGCATAACTTATAATCCGCATTGTTCTTTTAGCGACAAATCATATCTGTGTAAGTTGGCTTTTACTGTTGTATTAAAGGTTAATCATGGACACTTTGTTTATTGTTCTTGCTGTATTTTTTCTCGGTTGCAGCTTGGTCTATGGAATGGGTGGCGGTGTTGCACTCGCATCTTCCTTATTTCCAATTCTCTTTAAGAAGCTAAATTCTGACTTAGACGAGAGTTATTTTTGGTTTATAATTTCTCTAGTCATGTTTTTTAGCGGAATCGTTAGTGGCAGTCTTTCTATTTTTCTGCACTTTGATTTAACTGTTATAAAAACTCTTTTTTTAGCTTCCATCCTATTCGGAGTTTTCTTTCGAGTATTAATAGAACCCGCTAGAATATAATTATTTTTAAAGTCAACTTCACTATCCATTTCAAAAGCTTAGCGAGATATTCCATTTTACACGCCCCTATCTTTTGACCTAACGAAGAAAGCGTTTTAAAAGGCCTACATCTGGTTTTTTAAATTGTTTTAAAAGGAAGTTGTAATGGAGACACATACGGCCTGCTTTGAGTTAGAGGAAGATGCGCAAAAAATTTGTCGTGAACTTGCTTTAGTCGTTCAACATCCGCTGTCACAACCAATCGTCATTCAAGAGGGTGAAAAATTCCAAATCGTTTCAAGACATGCAAAAACAGACGCTCACGAATTCAATGCGTTTGGCACATTGCAAATTGATTCGTACACCGAAGAACCGCGGTTTTTCTTGTTTAACTCTTGGGAAAGGGACCTGACATCGGGCGAAGAAATTTGTTGGCACGTAAATTTAAATGGCAAAGAAACATTGTGTTACGTTTCTCCAACTTAAGAGAAGGTTTAATTACATACTACGAGAAGGGTCAAACCTTCTCTAGTTCAGAATAAAAAGTCTAATCGAACGAGAATGTTCAGTGTCTGTGTGCGTTAAGATACTTAAAACGGAAAAGGCTAAACTAAAATTCCACAAAGGCGAAGTTAAAACCTTTGTGGAATATTGAATCGAAGCATCGGCAGCAGAGGTTAGTTAAACTTCTCATCCATTTGATTCTTGAGAACTTGTCGAACAATTTTTTCGACCGCACCCGCTTCACTCATTTCTTCATCTTTAACAAATCGAGAAATCATGTCACGATATTTCGTCACGTGAGGGTAATCAAGACGATCGAACAAATTGTTCGTCAGGATCTTTGCATCCGCACTGCTAACACCTAACTTAAGCAACCCCTTATAAGCATTGCCAACCATTTGATGAGCGATTGCTCTGCTATCCTGAAGTTGACCTTCCCATCGAATGTTCGCACGTCCGGTTCGAGCGATCTCCCAATATGCCGCTTCGGCATCGTCGTAAGAGATCAAATTTTCGACCGAGCTAACGCCTCCCAAGTAGAAAGACATCAAGCCAACAAACAACGCGATGTCTGACATCGTGTCATCTAACGAAAGGGCGGTGTCAGGAACTCGAAACTCGTAGTAGGACCAGAGGTTCGATTCTTCGTTCATCCCAAGTCGAATTCGACCGGCGGTAAGCCAGCAGGTTCCGGTACGTAAACGAATAGCGCTCAGAGGTGAGTTGGGGTCGATGCCACAATCGTCGAAATCCAATATGTCAATTCGACTAGACAAGTAGTTCAGCCACTTTAAAATGGCAACATCTCCGTCACTCCCAAGGTATTCACCTGGACCAAAAGGTGTAAGCTCTTTGTCTTTGCTCATTCCTCCACTCCACAGATATGGGCGAGAATTCCAAGCCCCTTCTCGGTGGAACGCGATTGGTGAGGTACTAGACAAATAAGCAAACAACCAGGAAAATGCTATTCCAAGGTCATGAACGGTACCAATCTTATCGTGCTTAACGCTAAGATTGAAATGCGTACCAAAGGTATCGCCCGCGATCGTCGGAGGAGCTTGAAGAATCTTCACGTCTCCTTTACGAGTTGGCAATACCATCTCAAAATTTCCGTAACGATTTCCAAGAAAGTCGACAAATTTTTGATATCGTGGCTTCGCATTCGAAACGACTTTTTCAGGCTGTAACAACTCCGACAAGTCTCTCGCAGGCAAAAGCCCCATTCGCAACATTCGCGCGTTTGGGTTCAACTCCCGCAGCTTCTGTTGGATATCTTTAATTTGCGTGCTAAAGAATTCATACATCCTCGCAAACAACAAGTGATCGACCTTAATCGGATCACTCACGATTTCTCCACTTGAGTTCGAAAACTCCGTGACGATATTTGCCTTAGTCGCTAATTCCTCCGCGATATCGAGCGGCTCACAGTCTTCGTTAACTGTGCCAAACTCTAACTCAACACCGACCTGATCCAGATCGTTTTCTGGGCTCGCAATTCGTCCTTGCTCAAGACAGCTTGCGACATCTTTAATTTGGCTAACTACCAGACCCTGCGTATCAAGGGACAACGCTTCCATGATATTCTCCTTAAAACCTTCCTAAAACCGAAATTTCGCCATGTGGCTCGCGAAGTAACGCACTTCGTTAAACCACAAAGGTTAACTCTTCTATTCTGATTGATTAGGATGATCTCAAGTAACTAGGGCAGGACGAATACTTACAATAAGATTGAAACAAAAAACGTCATAAAATAACGTCAATATGTAAATTGGTTTGGGGGTCTTTTGAAAGATTAACTACCGGATGAAGTTTCTGAACACTGCGGGCAGCCTGACTGCACTCAGTAAAAAAACAAACATTACTTGTTCACATCTACGCTAATTAAATCGGATCGGATAATCCAGTATCAATTTAATAGCAATTATGTAAATATGTCAATCGTTTATTCTCTATCTTGGACTTACTGTTACGTTAGAGACACTTAAAAAACCCTTGACCAGGCAACTTAAAACCACATAAATACAGGTAGTTAGCCATTAGGGATTCATTATACTAGACTAGGAATCTATTTGATTTCAGGGTACCGCCCTGTTATAAACCACTGATATCCTCGGTAATGCTGCTCATTCTCCCAACTCAATCTGGTTAGATTTAAATACGTATCTAAAAGAAGTCCATAAATCGTGGAATTTTTTTAGATACGAAATCCTATAGGGTTTTTAATATTACACTCATTAAATGGAGACGAAAGTGTTAGGAGATTCTGTGACACATAGCGGCAGTTCTTATTCCAATGATCTAACCAGTCATCAACCGTTAGTCC
>CAYYIQ010000067.1:0-15278 GCA_964472005.1 uncultured Bdellovibrionales bacterium
TATTTTAAGCATGAGAGTAAGATTTCAAGGGGACAATCTATAAAACTTTAGGCACATCCTTGAAATATTAAAGTTGATAGTCTCTTACAAAAAGTTCTTGCTGAAGATACACAAACGACGGTGTCATTGGTGGAAGTTTAGCAGCTTCATTAAAGCGCGTGTCGTAATTCCAAACTCGATTTGGTGCACTATAATAGGTAAATGGTCCCCAAGTCGATTGACTGTGTCGCGGCGCACCTAAACTGACAATTGAACCAGTATAATTAAAATTAGGTATCGATGAGGATCCGATTCTAAACCATTCATTAAATCTAAAAACGTTAATTACTCCACCGCCGTTACTATCTGCTCCCTTATTTTGGCCTGCTGGACCATTCGCGCCACCAGTTTGTCTAATACCGCTAACCAAAGCTACGTTAACTGTTGTTGCAGCACCTATTCGGTCATAGGCGTTACTTGTGTAACTACTAGAATCAGACCAGCCTGATGAAAGCAACCAAAGTGTATCTGCTAAAAGCGCTGTTGGAATCCAAGTTCCTGAATTGAAATGTCCCCAAACCACAAGACCCTGATCTGTGACAATCGTTAAACCCTTTACAGTTGGAGCACCACTTAAATTTGATTGTAAAGTTGAACCATTTCTTAGTCGAACACTATAATTGTTATGAGAAGCATTCGACATCGGACCGTCAATTGTCATATGAAATACCAGACCTTCTTCGGTTGTATCATTCAGCAACTTCCCGTCCATTATCGATGGATACTTTTTAATGCAATTTAGGAGGCCCTGCATGTCGACTTCTAAAGTTCGTTGATAATTGTTTGTTGATGGATCATGTTGATATTCCCGATAGAGCCTCAATTGGTTTCCACTAGTTCCACCGCCTTGAGTTCCGACGACTCTAGTGCCTGAGAGACCTCCAGTTGCAACGAGACCGGGACAATTCCCTGAACTATTTATTAGACTTGTCGCCGAGGGTACGTTATTTCCGTCGATGTCAACCACCTCCACCCCGGTTACAGCATTGGCAGTATTTGGAAGTCCATTGTTTGCCAATCTTAATACCAATCTTAAATCAGCTCTTTGCCAATAGTCACCATCTGTAAACGGCAGCATATCATCAGGGGTTGGCACGGTTACCCGGTCGACATCTAACATTATATTGTCATTCCATGCATTCACATTGGTAACCTTAGACCTATTCCCCGAACAAGAAGGTAGATCTACATAGCTATTTGGATTCTTTGCCCTTGCTGTTCCCGAGTAACCTGAACAGGAACTTTGCGATTTTTGACCTCGGTAAAAAGTACCACTTACGTTAGTTTGACTTGCGAGCTGAGTTACCCCACCATCTTGAGGGGCGAGATATAAATCTGAATTGGTATGGATCGGTCCCGTAACAGTCATTGTAGCACCGTTAAAAAACTCCAAATCTTCATGAAAAAAGATCGCAAATTGAAATAGTGGAACTTTTCTACTTTTAAAAGCCAAATCCAATATAGCTTCATTATTCATCTGATTATTTCTACCAACCGATCTAACCGTATATCGATATTCCTGCGTATTTAATCCTGCAAATGGTTCACCTGGAGGAATAAGTGTGTAAATCGGATTACCGGCTTGCTCTGAGACAAAAGTTACAGCTGTATGCTTATTTTCAAAGCTATATGTTTTACATGAATAGTCTCCACTTCCTGTTGTACCCGAATCGCAATTTTCGATAGACCCTGGAGATGTGCCTTCTGGTCTCGAATAATCAATAAAAATATCACGAATTTCTTCGGCCCTTAAGTTTAAACCTGCCTCAGCTGCGTTAAACCCACTTGCACTATCTCGGGTTGTCCGAACGAGACCCAATTCAGTCTTCGACACCATCATGTAAGTGTTGAAAAGAGCGGCAATTACACCGATTAATAGTAGAACAGCAAGAAGTGCGAAACCTTGAATATTTTTTCTCATAATTACTTCGATATAATGTTTCGAGGGAAAAATTCACCGTTTAAAGTCGTAGAAAAATCTCGCGATTTCCAACTTTCGGTACCAGTTAGACCAATAGAAATATTTTTTATTTGCTTCCAAGTAGTACTACTATTTGGTGACAACACGGCCAATTCAGTCCCGTCTGAATTCTTAATGACGACATCAAATGCACTAATTGAAAATGCTACTGCTTCAGGAGTATCCGTCTTCCCATTTCGATAGAGGTTCAATGTCTCTTCTGTTTCGTCGAGTGCAAAAGCGTATTCTTCAACTAAATATAAATAAGTTGAGTCCGCAGGATAGTTTGCACTAGCTGGTGAAATTGATAAAGAATAATTAGACGAACTCGTTCCACCAGTATAGTCAACAAATTCACCTGATTTTGTCAGGGAATTAAAAATATACATACGGATATTTCCGTCCTTAGCAAGTCTTTCCGTATTAAAAGCATTATATACACTCGTGACATTTGAATAGAGACACGCTGCATTTGTTGGGTTATTTTTTGATACGCTTATGCTTGTCGCACCCGCATTAAAATTAACACAAACTGTTAAAACTTCAGGAATTAAATTTCGTCGGAGTTGTAGATACTTACCAGCTCCATCAAGGTCGTTACTCAATACGACTGCGGGAAATGATTTTTTCAAATTTTCGCCTGTCTGACGAATATTCATTCCAACTATATCGAAAGCCGATCTCAAATTACTATTGATTCTAGTACGAACGATATCGTTAAAAAAATGATTCTGCATCGACAAAACGTAACCTACTAGCATTGCCATCATCACAGATAGTATCGAGAGTGACACCATTAACTCAAGTAACGTAAAACCTCTCTCCCTTTTCATTGAATTCTTACTCCACCACCCAAAGCAATTTGCACATCACGAGTATGTGAAAGTTCATCACTTATCTGAAATGAATAACTGGTATTGGAAAGGCCTCTAGGGGTAAAACAAATTTCCCACGAATTAGAGATCAAACTTGTATTATTAGACAAATTTAACGTTAAATTAGAAATTGTATTTGTCGCAGTTTCACATGTTTCCCCCGACGAACTTACAATTTGAAAATTTGAAGATGGATGAACTTTAATGAACTGAGTTTGAGAAATTGCTCTTGCTCTAGCAAGTCGAAGATAATGTGTAATTTCAAAACCGGTATTAGTTAATGGTCGATTGATTTCTTTGATATTATCAATAACCGAAGCACTCACTATTGAGATAATAAAAAGCACGGTCAATATTTCAATTATTGAGAGCCCCGACTGTGATGTGTGACGTGTGCTTTTCATGATGTTAACAAGACCACCATTTACATTTTTTCTTTTTCGGAGTTGGTGTAGGCGTCGGTGTACTCGACGGATATGCTGTTGCAGTACTTGTAGGAGTTGCAGTGGCTGTCGCGGTTGGAGTTGGAGCGACTGTACCACTAGGAGTTGGTGTTTTACTTGCTGCCGCGCCTAAATTAGTAAACACGGTTTCTGTCTCGTAGATTAAATCGTCTTTCCAATAAACGGCTACATAAATCTGTCGAACTTCATTCGTTGTGCAATGCGTTGGATTTGTGCAGTAAGCAACATCGACGTCATAAGTTCGTTTTGAATTCATTAATACTTGACGGGTATCGTCGACACCAGTTGTTGGCATAGTGAGGACATCTCGTTGTCTTAAGAGATCAATTACATTCTGTGCTGCGTGTGCGGCTTCTGATTTAATTTCACCAACGTGATTGGATTTCAAATACTGTCTTTGAGCGCCTGAAGCTGAAAGTAGAATGATCGAAAATAAAACAACTGCAATGAGAACCTCCAACAGGGAAAATCCTTTCTGGTTAATTCTACTCATATTATGATCTACCAATTTTTTACTAAACACACCTAGTCGCTGCTAATAATATTTACTAGAACATCGACTACTTAGATAAAAAACTTACTAGTTTGATCCTTAAAAATATCGCTTTGAATTTGTGTAAAAGGTTGTAAACTCATAGATTATAAGGAGTTACATTCCTCGTCAGAAATATAACCATTCTTCGGCGATTTCACAGTGGTAGAATGATCATTCAAAATCAACTTTAATGCTTTATTTTCGAACATGGCGATATTCCGTATCACTAATTCTACAATAAGTTTCATAACTTGGGTGGGATTATGAATATACAGTGCGGAGTTTGTTAGGATATGGGCGATACCTTTTTTAAAACATTTTTTATTTCTATTTTTGCGATGATGGGGCTTGTCGGCTTTTTAATGTTTCTTCGATTAGAAAAAGCTGCCAATGACTCTAAAGAGCAACGATACTACATCGAATCAAGAGGACGTACTCCGATTCCTCATAGTTGGCGCGATAAAATTGGGAAAGGTATTTAAATTTTAGATCCGGTAACGCTTATTGAAACCGCTGGAGGGAAATTTAGCATCGAAATTTTTTTCTTTATCAACCCGTTCTGAGAAGCGTTTTCACACCAGTTCGCAATCACAGAATCGACACCTTTGATTCTATCTCTTAACTCCCGATTTGGAGAGAATTCCGAAAGATGTCTTAATCCAACGTAGTGGAAAAATGTAATAGTCCCCGTTGGTGTTAATATTTTAGAAAAAAATTCGAGGAAATGCTCTACAAGATCAGGATTAAAATTATGAAATGGAAGACTTGAAACAATTAAATCAAATCCATCATTAATCAGATCTTCGGGCAAATCTAAAACAGACCCTTCAAAAAAATCTATTTTATGTTGTTTAGCTTGGTAAACATCCAAGGTACTTAAGGACAGCTTTAGTCTTTCCATCAGACGTGCGTTAATTTCGCATACGACTAATTCATCGGTAACAGGCATTAACTTGAGAATTTTCTTAGTAAATGGACCTGTTCCTGGACCAACCTCAAGAATTCGATATGGCCGACTATTACGGGTTTGTCTATTAACTTCACGAATTGGCCTAACCATTTCTTTTGCTAGATATCTTGAACTCGGTAACATCGCACCGATTTCAGAAAAAGATTCAGGAAGCTCTTTTACAAAGGTAGCGTAGTCATGAACAAATCTACTACAACGTTTTACGTAATCGAGTCTCAAAGTTTTTTTACCAAGAATTAATATAACAAAATGAAGGCGCTAATATTGAAAGATACTGAAATACTTCTTATTTTCAATTTCCACAATCAGCAATTTACCTTCCCTATCTGGTTATGGAAAATTACACAAAAAACACATCTTAATACTGTACAATATCGGCTGATCCGCCCTATAAATATAGTATTCGAATCTATCTTCGCTAAAAAACACCTAGAATAGGTGTTTTAGAGGCAAATAATCAAATAGCTATTTTATATTAAAATAAGCTTTAACAGTATCTTTCATACCCTCAGACACATTAACAATAGGTTTGAAATCTATAACTGCCTTCGCCTTTGAAATATCTGCGAGTGAATGTTTAATATCTCCGACCCTAAAATCTCTGTATTCGGGATCTTTAACAGTTTCAGCTAAATTTAGAGCTAAAACATTTTCTGAAATTAGCTTGTAAAGTTCATTAAGTGTGGTTTTATCTCCACAAGCGATATTAAAGACTTCATGTTTTTTAGGCATCTCTTCTATTAAAGCACTCGCGATATTCGCATAAACGACATTATAAATGTAACAAAAATCTCTACTTGTTTCACCATCGCCATTTATCAAACAAGACTCACCTTGTTGAACTGCATCAATCCATTTTGGTATCACAGCAGCATAAGGGCCATTAGGATCTTGCCTTGGTCCAAAGACATTAAAGTATCTTAAACCAACCATTGTCATGTCGTAACATGAAACATATGAATCCGCGTAAATTTCATTACACATTTTTGTTGCGGCATACGGAGAAAGCACTTTCCCAACATGATCTTCGAATTTTGGTAATTCCTGGGAATCTCCATAAACGGAACTGGATGAGGCGTATACTACCCTTTTAATATTATTGTTTCTAGATTCATTCAATATATTGATAAATCCAGTGACATTTGCAGCGTGAGAATCAGCAGGTTCTTCTATCGAACGAGGAACGGAACCTAACGCAGCTTGATGAATCACTTTAGTAACACCGTTAAATGCAGCAGGAAGATCAGCTGGATTAGTGATATCTGATTCGAAAAAAGAAAGTTCGCCACCAAATTCCTTTTGAACGTCAAACAAATACTCAATATTTTCTTTTTTGCCAGTAGCAAAATTATCCAACGTATGAACAATTTGATTATTTTTTAATAAGCACTCTGCAATATGCGATCCAATAAAACCCGCCGCGCCTGTCACTAACCAACGTTCTTTCTTATTGGCTAATAAGTTCTTCATTATTTCGTTAAAATTCATAGTCCTCAATTTCCTCTTACAACTCTAGACAATAATATTGGTCACAAAGACCAATATTCTATATTCGATGGTACCTGTTCACTGGCGAAAATACCTTTTATATCAAGTAGAACTCCGCCATCGACTCCAAATACTTTTGAAAGTTCTTTCACTCCGAGATCTTGGTATTGCTGATGAGAGACGGCGAGTATTATAACGTCTGGGTTTTTAATAGTACTAAACTCTACTAACTCCAAATTATACTCTCTCAATGCTTCTTTTGCATCCGCACAAGGATCTGAAACAACAGGGTCTATTTCAAAATCTCTAAGCTCCTCAATAATATCGGGAACTCTTGAATTTCTAAGATCGGACACGTTTTCTTTGAACGTTAGTCCTAAAACCGCGATTTTAGCAGTTTTAACATTAATACCACGACGAATGAGTAATTTTATGGCTTTATTTGCGATAAATTGCCCCATGCTATCATTTATTGCTCGACCAGCTAAAATTACCCTTGGTTGATAACCAAGTTGTTCTGCCTTAGCAGTTAAATAATATGGGTCGACACCAATACAATGTCCACCCACCAATCCGGGACTAAAGGGTAAAAAATTCCATTTTGTGCCAGCTGCTTTTAAAACTTCAGTGGTTGGAATATTCATTTTATCAAATATAATAGCCAACTCATTCATTAAAGCGATATTGAGATCCCTCTGGGTATTTTCAATAATTTTTGCTGCCTCTGCGACTTTAATAGAGGGACTCAAATGAATTCCAGCTTCTATTATTTTCGAATAAACCTTGGCAATTAACTCACCCGTTTCCCTATCTTCACCACTAACGACTTTAATAATTTTTTCTAATGTATGTGTTCGATCACCCGGATTTATTCTTTCAGGAGAATAACCAAGTTTAAAATCAACACCTTGTTTCAAACCTGAAATCTTCTCAATGATTGGACCACAATACTCTTCCGTCACACCTGGATAGACCGTCGATTCAAAAACTATTGTCGCCCCTTTGGAAATAACTCTTCCTACAATCTCTGACGCAGATAGAAGAGGAGTTAGATCTGGCCTTCTGTCCGAATCTATTGGAGTCGGAACAGCGACCACAAAAAAGTTTGATTTTTTCAGTTCCTCTTCGTTCATTGTAAACGCCAAAGGACAATTTTGAAGCTCCTCGTCTGGAATGTCGCCGTTTTTATCAACTCCGCTTTTTAACGTGTCAATTCTGCTTGCCGACAAATCAAAACCGATTGTTTCCGAATATTTTTTAGAAAAAGCAACTGCGACTGGTAACCCAACATACCCAAGTCCGATTATGCATATTTTTATTTCATTTTCTTTCATTAGTGATGGTCTCTCAAATAAATTGCGGAAGATCTTAATATGGTGAACCAAGGGTTATGAGTAAACTAAATGCTTTCAAGAAAATATTAATGCTATCCCCATTACGGTCAATATTTTAGGTCTATGAAATTTAATTCAATTAGATAAGAAGATAGGTGGAAACAAGAACCTATCTCTCTAGATAAATCATTTAAATTATGACTTAAACACCTCTAATAGAAACAGTAAACTAGTGCTAATACCTAAAAGCTATTTCCTTTAGGTCGACAAAATCTAAATTTAGCTGAACTAATGATTTTACGATGACTATCTTCCTACCACGCTCCATTTTTGGCACCTTCAGCAGCTATTAACTCCACGACCTGTTCAATATCTTTCTTAGGTGCCTCTGGATAAATTGGCAATGCAACTGTCTGCAAAGCTGCATTTTCACTTTGAGGAAAATCACCTTCTTTAAGACCAAGTTCTTTAAAACAAGGCTGTAAATGTAAAGGGAACGGGTAGTAAACCATAACGCCTATTTCTTTAGATTTTGCGGCTTCTAAAAATTTATCGCGGAATGGAATCCTAATTACAAACTGGTTGTATGTGTGGAATGAGGGTGCGATTTCTTCGGGCAAAATCAAGTTTTCTTTGAACGCACTTCCGGGAACAACTTCATGTAATAATTTCCGGTAATAATCGGCATTATCTCTTCTTTTTTCAATCCAACTATCGAGATGTGGCAACTTCACCCTTAAAATGGCAGCTTGTAAGGTATCGATCCTAAAATTGCCGCCAACCGTCTGATGTTTATATCTCTCATTTAAAGTCATCCCATGGTTTCGAATAGAAACTAACGAATTGTATACTTCTTCATCATTTGTGCTAACTAATCCGGCATCTCCAAAACAACCTAAATTTTTTGATGGGAAAAAACTAAAACACCCCATCTTCCCAATATTTCCAACCATTTTGTTATTGAACTTCGACCCTATTGCCTGAGCTGCGTCTTCAATAACAGGGATGTTATAATTCGCCGACAGGTCTAAAAGTTTTGCCATATCCGCAGCCTGACCAAACAAATGCACAGGCAATATTGCTTTGGTTTTTGTCGAAATCACAGCAGGAATTTTTTCAACATCTATATTAAAAGTTACTGGATCAATATCTACAAATTTAGGAATAGCACCCAGTCGAGCGATACTACCTGCTGTTGCAAAAAAGCTGTACGGCGTTGTAATCACCTCGTCACCGTGACCTACTCCAACCGCCATTAATGCCATCAATAAAGCGTCCGTTCCTGATGAAACACCTAGGGCGTATTTTGTACCTAAATATTGACTAGCTTCTGATTCAAATTCTTTAACATCTGGGCCTAAAATGAATTGTTGGCTTGAGCAAACTCTCTCAATTGCGATATCAATCTCGTGTTTTAAGGAATTATTTTGTAGGGCAAGGTTCAATAAAGGTACGGCCATATTAAATTAAATTTTGCTAAAAGGGTTGTTAGATATCTATCGAATTTAACGTTTTTTTACGAAAAGGTTATTTATTCAAACGATTATACTAGGTAATGGATTTTCGCCAGTGGCTTACCTACGCATAGTTAGTTTTTTTAAATTTTTAAAGTGTTCCAAAAATTAGTTTGAAGCTATTTTATTCTTATTCAAAGATTGAACAAGTTTAAAAGGTAAAGTTTTGTTTTTACAAGCAAGAATGCTAAAACCTAGTCGATTAATAATATATATGGGAATTTGAATATCGATCTATTTGATCGGTTGCTGTGTAATAACTTTAATATATATTGTATTTCATTGCATTTGGCTCAAGCTATCTTGCCCCCTAACCGCGTTATCGACGAACAAGCCAACTTTTAAAATAGCTTATACATCGATCCCGCTAAAAAACTTCGAATCAGAGATGTCACAATTCAAAGAATTCAAAAAAAATCACTTCCGACCAGGGTTATTCCTATTTTCCATAATACTCTCAACGGTCATGTTAATTGCCGCAAAGTGGCAATGGACAAGATACCATGAAAAATTAACTTTGGTTGAGACATTTAGAAATCATTCCGCAGAAAATCCCCTTGAATTGTCAGCAAATGAGTTAGAAGGAGCAAACCTGGATGACCTCTTAAACAAAAGGATCTCAATCAAAGGAAAATTTGATTTTGGCAACCAGGTAATGGTTGGTAACCGACGTTCCAAACATGGCGCCGGATCTTGGCTATTAACGCCTTTCAAACTATCTGGATCTCAAAAGAGCATCCTAGTGTCCCGTGGCTTCATCCCATTTGAAGACCGTGACGAAAAATCTTGGTTAAAATATACGCCTAAAAATCTGCAAGATAAAGAAGTTCAAATTCAAGGTGTACTTTACAAGTCGACGGAAAAAAGAAGTGCGTTTTCTCCTGAAGCCTCCACGAACGATCCCAAAATCTATCTTTACCCAAACATCAATTTAATTAGCAAAGTTATTCCTCAGGATATTTTTAAAGGTTTACTTGTCCAAGGAATCATGCCCCCAGTCACCGGCGATTTCCCGATGACAGATATTAAGATTGACGTTCCTCCAAGTACCCACTTTTGGTATACGTTTGAATGGATTATACTAGCGATATTAACACAGATAATAGTGTTTTTAATTCAACTATTCCGCCCTCTACGAAAACAAGCAAGCTCAATAAAATGATTTATCTTAGACTCATTGCCTTAGCATTCTCCCTCTTTCTAACCCAGCCGCAATTAGCAAATGCCACTTCAGATCCTGGAAAAGACCTACAAAAAGCCGGTATCGTAGAAAGGTTAAGTGAAAAAATTGATCTTTCCCTAGTTTTCGAAAAAGACGATGGTTCGAAAGTTCCACTCGGGGATCTATTTACGGATAACAAGCCGGTAATAATTGCACCAGTATACTTTGAATGTCCTAGACTATGCACCTTAACCCAAACCGGGCTACTAGAAACGATCGCTAATTCTGAATTAATAATTGGCGAAGACTATAAAGTTCTCTCGATAAGTTTTAATGATAGGGAAACTTCAAAACAATCTTCAAAGAGAGCGGCGGTCTATCGAGAAAAATTTCCTGAAAATCTAAAAAAATATTCTGACTCATGGAGTTTTCTAACAGGCGAAAAAGCAAGCACTGAAAAACTCATGAAAGAACTAGGTTTTAAGTACGAATATGACCAAGGTGAGTTCATGCACGCCGCAGGAATCATTATAATAACACCTGAGGGTCAAATCTCTAGGTATTTATACGGTATTGAATACCCCGCGAGGGACTTCAAATTGGCACTTGTTGAGGCTGGACAGGGTAAGATTGGGAGCTTTATGAATCAAGCTCTGATGTTTTGTTTCCGCTATGATCACATTAAGGGACAATATTCACTTGCGATTTGGCAAATAATACGTATTGTCTGCTCCGTAATTGCAATAATTATCTTGCTTTGCGTTTTTGGTTTAAAGATTAAAGAGAAAAAATAATAATATTATGTTGAACTGGTTTCTAGAACTTTTTGATTTCATGCCAGAGGAAGGCTCAACTTGGGCCGCCGAGGTTGATTGGGTTAACAATCTAATTTCTGCAATCTCTGTAATATGTATCGTCGGCATCACGGCTGTAATGCTCTATTTCGCTTGGAAATACCGGCGAAAGTCCGATGACCAACAGGCAACATCGTATGTTACTCATAATGCGACGATCGAAACAGTCTGGACTGTTATTCCGACGATAATTTGTATTTTCATGTTCGTTTTCGGATACAAATTATACCATGAAATGAGAAATCCACCTGCTGGAGCGATGGAAGTAAACGTTCAAGGCTTCAAATGGGGATGGAATTTCCAATATCCGAATGGTAAAAAATCTAGTGGCGAACTAGTCGTACCAGTCGGAGAACCGGTAAAATTAATAATGACCTCCAGTGATGTTATTCACAGTTTCTTTGTACCTGCAATGAGGGTCAAAGAGGACGTTTATAATGGTAACTATTCTTACCTTTGGTTCACACCGATAAGAATTGGAGAATCAAGAATATTTTGTACAGAGTACTGTGGTACTGGGCACTCTGAAATGATTGGCAAATTAAAAGTTGTTTCTCGATCAGAATACAATGACTATATAAACGACAAAGCTGATTTACCTCCGGCAGAAATCGGTCAAAAATTGTTTGAAGCAAATTGCCAAACTTGCCACACATTGGACGGAACACCAAAGATTGGTCCAAGTATGCAGGCCCTTTTTAGTTCAGGGAAAAAACATGAAATGGAAGGCGGAGAAGAAGTTGAGGTTGACGAAAATTACGTCAGAGAATCAATTCTTAATTCTAAAGCAAAAATCGTTAAAGGCTACCAACCTTTAATGCCAGCTTTCGAAGGACAATTTGATGACAAGCAAATCGAATCATTAATAGCGTACTTAAAAACTTTATAAGTTAAATTTCTCAGGGAATTTAGATAATTTTTTAGATAGGAATTTTAGTTATGGCGGATGCCAGCAATACAGCAAACACTTCAAACGAGATAAAAAACGTAAACTACCTTAATTGGGAGAAAGGATTTTGGAGTTGGTGGATGTCCATCGACCACAAAAAAATTGGTATCATGTATCTAGTTAGCATGATCTTTTTCTTCTGCATTGGCGGCATGCTCGCATTAGTTGTTAGGACGACACTTGCTGGTGTTGGTAGAGGGGTTATAGACGCAGAGACATACAATATTACCTTTACCCTGCACGGAGTCATCATGATCTTCCTGTTTATTGTCCCAGGGATTCCAGCAACTTTAGGTAACTTTTTATTACCTTTAATGATCGGAGCTAAGGACGTCGCCTTTCCACGATTAAATAGACTTAGTTTTTGGGTCTACGTCCTCGGTGCAATGTTTGCATTTATGGCGATCTACCATCGATTAGATACAGGTTGGACATTCTATGCGCCTTACAGTCTATCAAATGCTTCTGCAGTAATGTATGCAACGACAGCAGCGTTCATATTAGGTTTCGCTTCAATTCTTACAGGGTTGAATTTCATTGTAACAATTCACAAAATGAGAGCACCGGGATTAACTTGGGATCGTTTGCCATTATTTGTCTGGGCGACCTATGCGACTGCCCTACTCCAAGTAATCGCAACACCTATTATCGGAATTACCCTTCTACTTTTATTCATGGAAAACTCATTCCAAATCGGAATTTTCAATCCACAGCTAGGAGGAGATCCAGTTTTATTTCAACATTTATTTTGGTTCTATTCTCACCCAGTTGTATACATTATGATTTTACCAGCAATGGGTGTTGTCTCTGAAATCATTCCGGTCTTTTCTAGAAAGCCTATCTTTGGTTACAAAGCTATTGTTTGGGCAAGTGTTGGAATCGCAGCCGTTTCGTTTCTTGTTTGGGGGCATCATATGTTCGTAGCCGGGATGTCAAATTTCACAAGATACCTATTTTCTTTCTTAACCTTCTTCGTTGCGATACCGACCGCTGTTAAAGTTTTTAACTGGGTTGCGACAATGCATAAAGGCTCGATTAAATGGGATTCGCCGATGCTATATGCAATGACATTCGTATTTTTATTCTTAATCGCTGGTACCACTGGTATCCACTTAGCAACACTTGCAACAGACGCACATTACCACGATACTTATTTCGTAGTAGCTCACTTCCATTACACCATTCAAGGTGGAGCTGTCATTGGACTGTATGCTGGATTACATTTCTGGTTCCCTAAAATGACCGGTCGAATGTATAATGAAAAACTTGCAAAATTTGCTTGGTTGCTACTATTTATTGGATTCAACGGTACGTTCATTCCACAGTTCATTATGGGAATGGAAGGAATGCCAAGACGTTACTACAACGTTCCTGAAGAATTCCAATCAATGCATAATATCTCTACAATCTTCGCCTATTTGAATGCATTAGGTTACTCGTTAGTATTAGTAAACTTAGGTTGGTCAGCGTTCAAAGGAAAGATCGCACCAGAGAATCCTTATGGCTCACTTTCATTGGAATGGAAAACTCAAAGCCCTCCACCACACGACAATTTTGAAAAAATTCCTGTTGTTACTGACTGGACTTACGGCTACGGAGCTCCAGAAGGAAGCATTAATAAACATTAAAGAAACACGAACTGACAGTTATAGAATACTATTTTAGGGGTAATTAAAATAAAATGAGTCACGCTGAACATTTACCACCAGGCCATTATCACCATCTTGAACCAGAACAAGCCTACCATTCATCAAAGTTTGCGATGTGGCTTTTTCTCGCAACAGAGGTCCATTTATTTGGCGGAGCATTTTGCGTTTTTGCTTTTTTCCGCTGGAGATACTTTGAGCAGTTCAACGAATTTGCTCAAACCCTAAATTGGCAACTGGGGCTAACTAATACAATAGTATTACTAACTAGTTCCTACACAATGGTCCGTGGAGTTGATGCTGCGCAAAAAGGCTTAAACAAAGAAGTAAAGAAATGGTTAGCCATAACCATAGTATTGGCACTCGCTTTTTTTGTGATTAAGGGGATTGAATACAACACCAAGTTTTCTCATGGAATATATCCATCCAGTCATATTTTTTGGGGACTCTATTTCACAATGACAGGAATTCATGCAGTTCACGTTGCAGTCGGTATTGGAGTAATAGTTTGGCTCTGGTTACTCGCAAATAAAAATATGTTTTCGACGGAATATTATACTCCGGTAGAAGTTTGTGGATTATATTGGCACTTGGTAGACATTATTTGGATCTTCCTTTTCCCAATTTTATATCTACTTGGTGGTATACACGTTTAGTTAATTTTTAATTTTAGTAAAATATTTGATACGAGAGAATTTTTATGGCGCATGGTAAATGGAAAAGACTTGGAACTGGTGAACTTCTAACCGAAGACGCTGATGAAGGTTTGGGTCATATAGTACCTATTTCAGTTTATAATACCGTCTTTGTAACCTTGATAATCCTAACTATTGCAACAGTTTGGGCAGCGACGTTGGACGTCAGCGAAACCTCACACTTAATAATTGCGTTGTTCATCGCAACAATAAAAGCGATAGCTGTTGTCGCAATTTTCATGCACCTTAGATTTGAGAAAAAAATTCTAGTTGCTGTAGCGATTTATCCTTTCTTCATCTTAGCTCTAATGATTGTTGGAACAACTGGTGACGCCGTCGTTAAAAAAGAGATTGTTCCTTCAGCGATTGAAGTTAACTACGTAAAAGGCAAAGCTTTCGGAGTTGATGACAGATTTTTGAAACCGGATCCAAATGCTAAGGAAGCTGCTCATGGGCATGATTCTCATTCTGAAGCTAATCATTAATTTTAGGTTTTTCACTACTTAATGATAACTCAAAAGTCGCTATTAGCGTTTTTAAGCATTCTATCTATGTTTCACTATGTAGATAATTCTTATGCTCAGGAGAACCAACGAAAATTTGGTTCTCTACCTACTATTTCGGCCGAAACAGATAAGGGCGAACACCTTTCATCAGCAGATTTAAAAAATAAATATCTAGTTATTAATTTCTTCTTCACAAGCTGCGAAGGACCCTGTCCGATTTTAATGGAACAAGTTAGAAAATTAGCTGCGGACTTGAAAAACGAAGATATTCGTTTTCTTTCTTTCAC
>CAYYIQ010000068.1:0-15096 GCA_964472005.1 uncultured Bdellovibrionales bacterium
TTCCTAAAAGTTGAAGTTGTATTATGGTGCGGACTAACGAAAATTTACAATAATGCGTAACATTCACGCACGATTGAGTTAAGAATTGTTGATCGCAAGATAGGCGGAGCTTACAGAGAAGAAGCATTCTAAATTTACCGATTAGTTATAATTGTCCGAGTTCGTTTATCTTTGCCAATTCGCGTCGATTAACTTCTTTCTCCTACCTCAGTTTGCCCTGTGATTAACTGTTAAGTGAATAAATAAACACGAAGTACAAAGTTATTTTCAATAATTAAAATGAATATCTCAAAAATCAACCTATTAAGTTTTCTCTCTATCATTCTTTTTTCAAGTTTGGTGTTTGCGCATCCACATCATGAGGGTGAGTTTCTTGCATCTCTTGGTTTAGATCATATTTTCTATGCCTTGCTGGTTACGTTAGCTGCATTTTTTGTATATGGAAGAATTTCTAAATGATTGACGGCAGTATCTTTGGCAAAAATTTTAAAGTCTCGACCTTTGGTGAAAGTCATGGCGAGGCCTTGGGTGTCGTTATTGACGGATGTCCTTCTGAATTAGAAATAGATGAGGTTCGGATACGATATGAACTTGACCGCAGGAAACCAGGTCAATCTAAGCTTGTAACACCTCGGAAAGAAAATGATGATTATCAAATCTTGAGTGGAGTTTTTGAAGGCCGAACAACTGGTGCACCAATCGGCGTGATTTTTCCTAACTCCGATGTTCGCTCAAAAGACTACTCTGATATTAAAGACCTATTTAGACCAGGGCACGCGGACTACACTTACTTCTCAAAATATGGTCACCGTGACTATCGCGGAGGAGGACGTTCCAGTGCGAGGGAAACGGTAGCAAGAGTTTTTGCCGGAGCAATTGCGCGCCAGATTTTGGCGACTTGGGGAGTCGTGATACGAGGCGGTCTAATTCAAATTGGTAAAGTCAAAGCTTTAAAGCATGATTGGGAAAATGTCGAATCGAATTTGGTTCGTTCGCTCGACCCAGATGTTGCAGATCAAATGATCAAAGAGGTTGAAGACGCAAGGAAGAGTCGAAATTCCGTCGGAGGTTTGCTCTATCTTGAAGCTGTTGGAGTTAAGGAAGGTCTCGGTGAGCCAGTCTTTCAAAAGTTAAATGCGGCTTTGGGGGCAGCGATGTTTTCAATTCCTGCTGTGCGTGGAGTTGAAATTGGATCTGGTTTTTCAGTTGTTGAATCAACTGGTATCGAAAACAACGACGAAATGTCTAGCAATGGATTCTTAACGAACAACCATGGAGGGATACTAGGTGGGATTTCGTCTGGCGAAGCTATTCAGCTTAAAGTCGCGATCAAGCCAACTTCTTCTGTGCCTACACCACAAAAAACAGTTGACGTTGATAATGTTGATCAAACTGTTTCGACTAAAGGTCGTCATGATCCATGTGTTGCAATTCGAGCAGTGCCGATTGCCGAAGCGATGATGGCGTTAACCTTAGTCGATTTTATGATTGAAAGTTTGGGGAGAGATGCTTTAAAACAAGCATTCGCACCGACAATGAAATCATCTAAGAGAAATTAAGGCCGTATAAATGGAAATGTTTTCTAGTGAGCCAAGCAGGAAATTTGATGCTAGCAGTCAGGCGAGGATTGACTTTGTTAGCAAACTAAAAAACTCATCTCATGTCCATGTGCTTGGTGCATGTGGAACGGGAACTGGTGCAATTGTTTGTCTTTTAAAGCAACTTGGTTTTTATGTAACAGGGAGTGATAAGGCATTCTATCCACCAATGGGTGATTTTATAAAGGAATACGCTGATAAATTGTTTGATAAGTTTTCCGAGGAGAATATAAATCCTAAGCCGGATTTGGTAGTAATCGGTAATGCATTAAGCAGAGGGAATGTTGAGTTAGAGGCTGTTTTAAAACAAGGGTTGCCTTTCTGTTCAATGCCAGAGCTGCTCTCTGCGCTACTTATCTTAGATAGAATCGAAAACAAAAATTCAGTCGTTGTTTCGGGTACGCACGGCAAAACTACAACAACAGCTTTAATCTCGCATGCCTTAAGCGTTCTTGAATTTGCTCCAGGTTATTTTTTTGGCGGCGTGCCAACCGGCGATATTTTAAAGTTGCCAATTAAACCAATTGATAAAGCTACTTCGTTAGAAAGACGAGTTTCGGTTATCGAGGGAGACGAGTACGACAGCGCATTTTTTGCAAAGTATTCTAAATTTAATTGTTACCGACCTGACATTGCAGTGATAACGAATGTTGAATTCGATCACGGTGATATTTTTGAGGACCTTGCCGCGATAGAAAATGAGTTCTTGAACCTGTTAAATCTTTTACCAGAAAACGGTCACGTAGTTGTATGTCGTGATGCAAAAGGAGCAAAGAAGGTCGTAGAGCATTTCGTAGAAACAAGTAAGAAGAAGGTTAATATTCATTGGTACGGAACTAGCGACGGCTGTGATGTTAAAATAGTTAAAAGCCAAATCGAGTTTGGAAATGGAGACGTTTCTTCCGCCATGCAACGTATTACGTTGGATGTTAGAGGCGAAGAAATTTCTATCGCGACTGCCTTGACCGGTGCGCACAATGTTTTGAACATCTCTGCAGCTGCGGCAGTTCTTGATATTTTGCAGGTGGATCATTCTCAGATTCCAGGAGCTTTTCTTGAATTTTCTAACGTAAAGCGACGTCAACAAATTCACGTAGGTAATGAGAAGCTTATTTTAATAGAAGACTTTGCGCATCATCCAACAGAAGTGTTTTTCACGTTGTCGGGTATTCGTGCTGCTTATCCTAATCGACGTTTGACAGCTGTATTTGAACCGCGATCGAATACTTCGAGAAAATCGTTTTTTAAAGATGAGTACGTTAAAGCTCTTAGCATTGCAGATAATGTATTTATCAAAGAGGTAGATGGATCCAAGCCGATATATTCAAATCTTGCTACAAGTGATGAAGTCCTTAACGTAGCAAGCATTAAGGCTGAGTTGGAGGCGCTTAATACAAAAGCCGCTTCGGCCGAAAAGGTCTCGGATCTTTTTGAACAAATTAAGAGTGGTTTTAAAATTGGTGATGTGATTGTTGTTATGTCTAACGGAGATTTCGGCGGTTTGATAAAAGATTTGGTAAGTTGGGGATTGCTCGTTAAATGATAGAAGTTATAGATCTCACAAAAAGTTTTGCCGATGTCGAAGTTTTAAAAGGGGTTTCGCTTAAAATTGGCGAAAACAAAACATTGGGCGTACTTGGTCCGAATGGAGCAGGTAAAAGCACAACTTTAAAAATCCTTGCGACGCTACTTAAACCCACTAGTGGTAAGGTAAAAATTGACAACATCGAAGTCGCTGATAATTACGATCATGCGAGATCTTTAATCGCTTTTCTCCCCGAATCTCCACCGCTCTACCCTGAACTTAGTGTGACAGAGTATTTGACATTGTTTGGTAATCTTAGGGCTGACGCTTCGGGTGGAGCTTCGAAGATTCAAATCGCACAAGAAGTTAAAGACAATATCGCGAGATGTCGCTTAACTGGTTTTGAAGATAAACTTTGCGGTGTCTTGTCAAAAGGGTTTAGACAAAAAGTTGGTTTAGCCGCAGCCTTGATGGGGCAGCCAAAGATACTCTTGTTAGATGAACCAACCAGTGGCCTTGATCCGCGAGAAATAGTCGAAATTAGGTCACTTATAAAGAATTTAAAAAAATCCCACACGATTCTATTTAGTAGTCATATCCTTTCAGAAGTTTCGGAACTTTGTGATGAGGTAGTTATGTTTATCGGCGGAAAGACTGTCTTTCAATCTTCGATTGAGGAGATGGCAGATAAAGGCGGATTAGAAAGTAATTTCCTGAGGGCGCTAGAGGGAGATTCTAATGACTAGAGGCTTTTATTCAATTGTACGCGCAGATTTGAAACGACTTAGTAAGACGCCATTGGTATATGTGCTAACCGCAGGTTACGTTTTAATATCGGGTTTCTTTTTCTTCTCTCTCTTGAAAGTCTTTAATCCCTTTCAACGGATGTTAAGTGAAGACACTAAGATTAATTTAAATTTTAATACGGGCGTGATTCAGCCATTGTTTGAAACGCAAAGTGTCGTCCTGTTGTTCATCATTCCGTTTATTACTATGAGAAGCATCGCAGAGGAAAGGCAGAGCGGCTCATTGATGTTGCTCTTAACAACACCGATTTCTACAAGTGAACTTATATTTGCAAAATTTATTTCTACCGCTATTCCTGTACTAGTGTCCGTCATTCTCGGATTCACATTTGCGGCAAGTATTTTAATTTTTGGAGATCCTGAATGCGGTCCAGTGCTCACCGGTGGGCTAGGACTACTACTTTTTTCATTGCTAACAGTCAGTATGGGACTTTTAGTCTCCGTTGTTAGTCCAAGTCAAACCATCGCAGGTATTTTTACCTTAGTTCTTGGAATTGTTTGGTTGTTATTAGATTTGCCTTTGACCGGAATTGACGGACCATTATTCGGATTTATTAAAGATATCGCATTGACTGCAAGGTTGAGTAACTTTTTCAGAGGAGTTATTTCTTTTGGAGATACTTTCTTTTTTGTCGGCGGAATCAGTTTGTTTTTGCTTATTTCAAATCAACTACTTTCTATCAAACGTGAAGAGTAGAAAATATAATTCCAAATGACTAATTTAAAAAATAAACAAAATTCAAATATATTTGCGTTTATCTCCTTGATTGCAGCATTTATTGCATTCGGACTGTTTCTCTTTTTTGGGATGTTGTTTCAAACTGCGATCTTTGTGCATCTCGGCCTTGCTGTTCTTGCCTTTCTCGGTTTCGCTGTTAGCGGCGGGATCTCAAGGCTTTTTTCTTCTAAGGTAAGGCGAAATAGTGCAGGCGAAGTTTTAAAGAAAGAATATTCAAGTGCTTTACGCTTGTCTTACTCTGTTCTCACGGTTTTTTGTTTCGGACTTTGTTTCTATATCATTCAAACGCGATTTCCCTTCCAAATAGATACGACAAAGGAAAATGTTTATACTTTAAGTGAACAAACTAGATCTCTCTTAAGTAAAACACAAAAAGACTTAAAAGCTCGTTACTTTCTTCGAGGTTTGAATTCGGTAAAAGCCGATATCGAAATTTTGAAACGCTATAATAATTTTTCGAAAAACTTTTTGGTTACCCAACATGATTTAGACAAAGAACGACCACTGGCGGATTCATTGGGGATTAACGCGATAAATTCACTCTTTTTATCTTTAGGAGAAGATGACGCAAAAGGTGTTGTTATTTCAGGTGGTTTGACCGAAGAAAAAATAACAAATGCAATTTTAAAGTTAACTAGAGCAATTAAACCAACCGCGTATTTTACTCGTGGACATGGAGAGGGTGACTTCGAGGATGAAACAGAGGGCGGGTTCTCATTGCTAAAAGAATCATTAGAATCGGACGGATTTAATGTCCAGCCAATCGATCTTTCGGTAGCTGGAGAGGTTCAGGTTAAAAATTCCGTGATTGTTTTCTTAAGTCCAAGTAGGGATCTGTTTCCTTTAGAGCTCGCACAATTAAAAGAGTATGTTTCAAAAGGTGGGAACATTTTTGTTTTTGCAGAACCACGAATTAGAACAAATTTGATAGACTATGTCTCAAGCTTGGGCTTTGAGATTGGGAACGATACTATTGTTGGTTTGGAAAAGTTTACTACAGCGGCAGCGTCTCTCGGGGTCCAGCCAGTAATATCCCAATACGCCGATCATCCTAGCCTTAAAAATTTTGAAAAATCTATCATTGTAAGTGCGGCAGTTTCGGTTAGGAAGAAAGCAGCAGCAGATTCGCTAACAGAAATCGCCTACACAGCAGAAGATACTTGGGCAGAAAGTAATCTAAAAGATCTTTATTCGAAAACGCCAACAGCGGTAAAAGATCAAGATGATCTTTTTGGGCCTGTTTCAATCGCAGCAGTTTCTGATTTAAAACTACCTGGTGATGCGAGTAGCTCAATTTCACAGCGCATAGTGGTCGTAGGAGATTTAGACTTTTCGGCGAATGTAAATTTGTATCAACTATTTAATAGAGACTTCATCTTGAATTTGATGAACTGGGTCGTTGGTGATGAAGAAAATATTAGTATACGTGCGGGAAGTTTAACCAAGTCAATGAAAATAATTTCAGAAAACGAGTATTCAAGTATTTTTTTATGGACAGGTCTTGTTCTTCCTGAGCTTATTTTGTTTTTTGGATTTTACTCTTGGCAGAAAGGACGTTGGAGCTAGGCATGAAAGCTAAATCAAAACTAATTATTGTACTCTTCGTATTGTTGGGGTTGATCGCCTTAATTTTTTTAGTGCCAAGGCATAATGAAATTCCACAGGTTAATAGTCAGACCAAGATTTTCTCAGTAACCGATCGCAATGATTTGTCACGAATTAGGTTTGCGGGGGCTCTTGGTAGTTACGATTTAAATAAAACGTCGATATTAAAGACTTCTAATCCTATTTTCGAGCGCTCGGACTGGGTTTTGCGTGAACCGCTATTCGCCCCAATCGCAGAGGAGAGAATAAAGGAACTGATTAACATCGTATTTGAGTTAGCGGGAGAAGAGGTTCCGGTAGCAAGTGTGCCGCAAGATAAGATGGCGGAATACGGACTTCTGCCGCCAAGTATCGTTCTTATTTTAAATTTTGGTGACAAAAAAGAAGTGTTGTCTTTTGGCTCTACAAATAGCGTCACGAATCAATTTTTCATTCAAAAAGAAAATTCCGAGAATCTCTATCTTGTTAAGGATGACGTCCTACGAAAGATTCAGGAAATTTTATCTCAACTACGAAGTTACCAAGTGTTGAAGTTTGATCCAAGTAACGTGCAACAAGTCGATGTTGTGACTGGTAATACATTCTATCGACTAGTTTCTGATTGCGAAAAGGTTCCGACTTGGAAAGCCACCGCAGAAGGGCTGAATATGAAAGCTGACTCAAGCCTGGTTGCAAGAGAGTTAAAAGAGCTTTCCGAAATAAGTGTCAGGCGTATTTATGATAATCCATTAGATATTCTTGAGTTTACCGGGCTTTCGACTCCTATTCTGGTTTTTAAACTAATTTTTAAATCCGAAAAAAGTGAAATGATGTGCGAAGTAGGTAGTCCAAAGGAGATGAAAACGAGAGAAGTCCTATTTCAGATCGGAAAGGGAACCGGGATTAATTTGGAAGTCGGTAGCGCTCAGATGAAATCTACTTATTATCTGAAGATCAATGGCGAGAATATCATCTATGAAATAGATAAGGGTACATTTGGTGATTGGCTGCAGTCAGTTGCTCATTTTCGAGATAAACAACCCTTTGAATCAATGAAGTTGTCAGACTATCAAAAAGTAGAGATCGTAACCCCTGAACAAAACTGTGCAAATATTACAGAAATCGAAAACGTTAAAGGGATAGACGAGTTGTTCAGAAAGTTTAAAAGTTTGAAACTCGATGTTTTACTTTCCCCAAGCGAAATCGCGCAATATGAAAAAGTGAATGGGATGAAAGTCGATTTTTTTGATAAGCAAAATTGCAATCAAGCGTTAGAAGTTGTGGGTGCTTTAAAACAGCGAACAGTGGATGGGCAAGAGGTGCAAGTCGCTTCAGTTCTCAGAATTAATAAGTGTGGAGAACTTCAAATGTATGGAGTCGCTCCATTTGTGTTTGAAACAGAGTTAAGAGCTGCCGCAATAAAGTCTTGTGAAGCGAGGTAGTATTTTAATGTTACCCAGTCATTCCTGCGGAAACAGGGATTCAGGTTCGGCCGTCATTCCTGCGGAAGCAGGGATCCAGGTTTGCTCGTCATTCCTGCGGAAGCAGGGATCCAGGTAATTTGGATTAATGATTCTCCTGGATTCCCGCTTTCGCGGGAATGACGGAATATTACAGATTCCGTGCTGCTCGGGATGACGGGAAACTCTAGATTCCGTGCTGCTCGGGATGACGGGAAACTCTAGATTCCGTACTGCTCGGAATGACGGGGAACGCCAGAATTCGTATTACTCGGGCAGAGCTAAGTTTATTCGTTAGCAGTTTATCCGGGGCGTTGTTGTCGTCTAAGTTTCTTAAATTGAGAAATGATGTAAGTTGAAGTATTTTCAAAGAGTAGGTGATGAGCAAAATTTTTAGATATGTAGTTTTTATAATCTCGATAGTTGGTATTTTTAGTCTCTGCATTGGGGGATTAGCCAGCGTGTATTTCTATAATCGCTTAACGAGAGATCTTCCAAAGATTGAAAAGCTTAGCGATTATAAACCAAAGGCAGTGACTCAATTTTTTTCTAATGATGGCGTCTTAATCGCAGAGATTTGGGACGAGAGACGCTATCCAGTGTTGTTAGAGGAGATGCCAGCCCATGTGAAAAATGCATTCCTAGCAGCGGAAGATGCAAGTTTTTACGAGCACTCTGGCATAGATTTTTTTGGTATATTAAGAGCTGTTTGGGTTAACATGACCTCAAGAAAAACCAAACAAGGTGCTTCTACAATTACCCAGCAGATTGTTAAAGAACTACTTTTAAGTAGAGAGAGGACCTACGAACGAAAGATTAAGGAAGCTTTACTCTCGTACAGACTTGAAAACAGTCTTTCCAAAAACGAAATATTAAATATCTATCTTAACCAGATTTTTCTTGGTTCTGGTGCGTACGGAGTTAAAGCCGCCGCAAAAACTCATTTTAGAAAAGAGTTAGTTGATCTAACAATTGCGGAAGCTGCTTTTCTTGGAGCCCTACCAAAAAAACCAAGTGAACTGACACGACCAGAGAATCGCTCAATGGCATTAGGTCGAACTAGGTATGTTTTAAAACAAATGAGAGCCAAGGATTTTATTACCGAGGACGAGTATTCAGTCGCACTCAGTCAAGAATTAAAGATTTACCCTTCAAACGAAGACACGCTTTACCATGCTCCATATTTTGCAAGCCATTCGATTAAGGAAGCGGAAGCTGTATTTCAAGAGAAGTTTCCAGAGTTGTCACTTCGTGATCCGGGTGGATATAAAATTTATACAACTTTAGACCTTAGAGCGGATCAAATAGCCGAAAAGGCATTAAAGACAGGTTTAAAAGAAGTAGATAAGCGTGAAGGTTGGAAAGGCCCAATTGGCAATGTCGCAGAAGTTCAAAAGAAACCTTTAAAATGGACAGAGGTTGAGTCGGTTGATGAGTTGTCCGAAGGTGTCGTCTATCGGGCGTTGGTAAGCGAAGTAGATAAAAGACGCAATCGTGTACAAGTTAAACTTGGAAAGGTTGAAGGCAGCGTCGACTTTTCGTCAGCACGTTGGGCGAGAACAATGGCGAGCTATCCACAAGGATCGTTTGAGATTGATAAAAAAGCAATCAACCCAATTAACGAAGTTAAAAGTGGAGATATTATCGAAGTCTCGCTTACGTTAATAAAAAAAGAAAACGAAGCCGATAAGTTTGAGTTGATTTTAGATCAAACGCCTGAGGCTCAGTCCGCAATGGCGATAATGAATGTGCAGACAGGAGAAGTTAAAACTATCCAAGGAGGTTTCGACTATCAAAACAGTAAGTTTAATAGGGCTACCCAAGCTTACCTACAACCCGGGTCTTCTTTTAAGCCATTTATATATCTATCTGCGATCGATATTCTTGGGTTAACTCCATCCTCTCTTGTGCCCGATGCTCCAATTAGTTTTCCCACTGCAACAGGAGTTTGGAGCCCGCAAAACTATGATGAAAAATTTCTTGGACCAATTACTTTAAGAACCGCGTTGCAAAAATCAAGGAACGTGGTTTCGGTCTATCTATTAAATAGAGTAGGAATTGATAAGGTCATTAATATGGCTAAACGATTTGGTATTTCTACCCCAATCGCGCGAAATATGTCGCTTGCACTGGGAACTTCGGAGGTGCACATGCTTGATATGGTAAAAGCTTACGCCGGAATAGCATCGGCTGGGTATGTTCCAGATCAATTAATAATTAAAAAAATTCTTACGAGAGATGATACCGAGTTGCTCGTTAACTCGTCTCGATCGGAGAATGTGGTTGATCCTCGATCCGCTTTTGTTCTTGAGCATATGATGAGAGGGGTGGTTGACCGAGGTACGGCGCAAACGGTGAAAGCGCTTGGCAGACCAGTGGCAGGAAAGACCGGTACAACCAATGAGCATATGGATACATGGTTTATTGGATTTACTCCTGATTTGGTTGCAGCTGTTTGGGTTGGCTTTGATACAAAAAGATCACTAGGAAAAACTGAGACAGGTGGACGGGCTGCGGCTCCGATCTTTCTTGAATTTATGAAAGACTATTTAGGAGATGGGCCAGTACTTGATTTCGTTCCTCCTGAAGGAGTTACACCAGTTGCAGTAGACGTGGTTTCAGGAGTACCAGTTAATCCCGCAACCCCAGGCGCGTTCATTGAATATTTTAAAACCGACAATTTAAGTCAAGGACAGGACGTCTTGGATCTTGGTGGAATTCCTCAAGAATCTCAACGCTCAAGAGAAGGAGCGGATTATTTAACAAATAGCGATTTTTAACTGGTAAGTTGTTGTTTATATTGAGCTTTTAGCTTTGTGCAAGTTGCGTTTTACTATCACTTGAAGGTTGAGTTTCTCTTTAGAGAAGATGGATGACGCGAGGCCCATCTATGTCGTCGCAAGATGTCTCGATGTTCGGAATTCTTAAAAATAACAAAAATGAATTTAAATGACTCTACTGCCTGACTTTATTCATCTTATTTCGGGGTAAAGTAAAACCTAGTTTAACGATCCTTCGTAAATCTCGATCAAGAATAAGCTTGTGAGAACTTAAGTAGGTTTGTAGATAGTAAGAAGTATATAGTGTGTGAGGATTAGAGGCCTGTGCTCAGAATGGGTAGTCTTTCAGATAATGACTGCGTAAATGATGGACAGTAAGAGAATTTTAAAAGATTGAAAAAGAAGTTTACGTGCAAGGTGAACTTTTTAAGTCGTTAAGTAGGTAACGTTTGATAAACAAATCTACTTCTTTCTTTGGTCGCTTCAGCCGTATTGTTGTTGGTCAATTTTAAATCCTTAAATACTTGTTACATAAGTTTGTTTACTTTAGAGCCAATTAAGTGCGGATGAAACACTCAAGGTTTTTTGTTAATTGTTTAAATTCTATTAGAGACTCTGTAAATTAAAATGTTCCTTAATTCTAAAGCACTTTCAAACAAAACGTCTTTAACGAAAGGCTTCGTTTATATTGCTTTAATTATTTTTTCATTGAACTTTGATACAGTTGTCGCCGAATCCCACGGCGCAAAGGCACCGAGTGGTGGCAGTGCGATCAAGTCACCGATCGCAAGTAAACCGCGAAAAAAACGAATTAGAAAAGTAGATCCTTCAAAAAAAGAATTTGAAGAACCTAAAGCCCTAACCGGCGAAAAAGATTTTAGCGATAAAGATGCGCCAGAGTTAGACGAGTCTATTGAGACGGTCATTGTACTAGATAATTCTCGCAGCATGACTAAAACTGATCCTAAGCGCATTAGAGATCAAGGAGCAAAACTATTTTTACAATTCTTAGAGCCGTCAGACCATTTTTCAATAGTTCAGTTTGCCGATGAGGCAAAAGTAGTCGTTCCGTTTATTAAGCTCTCCAACACAACCCCTGAAGATGTTTCAGATGCATTGAAGAGTATAAATAACGATGGGAATTTTACAGATTTCTTATCTGGAATCGAATTAGCTCAAAGCCTTTTTGACGAAAGCAAAAATCCTAAAACAATGAGCAAGGCCCTAATCATCTTGACGGACGGCCAGAATGATCCAAATCCAGCAAAACATAGTTCCGCCCAGGTTCGTGATGAAATATTGCGGAACCGAATACCAGCATTAAAGAAAAAAGGTATTCGAGTTTTTACCTTGGCCTTAAGTCAGCTTGCAGATAGAGCGTTTCTTACTGAGATTTCAAAAGAGTCAAATGGACTGTCGTGGTATGCAAATGACGTCAACGATGTACATCGAGTTTTTTCGGACCTCTTTTTAAGTTTAAAAAAGCCACAAGTTTTAGAATTAACTGACGAAGGTTTTGAAATTGATAGCTCTTCACAAGAAGCAACATTTTTTGTAAGTCGCTCAAGTGAAAGCGATTCAATTTCTGTAATTGATCCAATGTTCAGAGAGTTTACGAATAAAGGATTTCCAGCTAATTGGAAATGGTTTCGTGGGCCACTCTTCGATGTGATCACCGTGCCTAGTCCTCTTCCAGGTCGTTGGTTGATTAAAGGCGGAAAAGACGGTTCTGGAAGTGATATAAGCGGATTTGCTAAGTTGTTAACAGATTTAAATCTGGAGCACGATTGGCCAGAAGGTACGCTGGAAGTAGGTAATACCGCAATATTAAAAGTTCGCCTTAACGGTGATCCTGTCGTGTTAGGAGATCCTCAACTTAAAGGTTTACTTTTCTATTCTTATAAGATTATCAATCTCAAAACTGGAACGGTATATCAGCAAGGTAAATTGACAGATGATGGTCGTGATGGTGACAAGACCGCAAGTGATAATGTTTTTTCTTCAAGTATTACCTTAAATGAAGAAGGTGATTTTAAAATGTTTGTCTCGGTTATTGGGCCTACGTTCTCAAGACAAGTTCATGTGCCGGTTAGCGTCACCAGAGGCATGATCTCTTTAGAGTATTTAAAGGCTAATAATTTCAACGTTAAAAAAGACCAATACTTCGTTAAACTTCACGGTGATGCTAGAGGATTGAAAAACAGAAAGGTTAGTCTTGTTGCTGAGCTTGTAGGTAAGCCTGATAGCACTTACGGAATAAAGCTTACTCGAGAGAGGCACGACGAACCTATTTTTGATATTGATACTACGAAACTTAAGCCAGGTCGTAATAAGGTCTATGCTATTGTTAGCGGCAAAAATTCTCATGGTAAAGAAGAAAGAGCTAAGAGTGAAGAAATTATTGTAGACGTAGAAGGTCATGGTGAAGATAGAAATCACTATGAAAAGATAGAACATCATCCTTCGTCTGACCATTCTTCGGATGCAGATTCGCATGGCGCGGGCAGTGCTCATGACTCGGGCAGTGCTCATGAATCTGGCAACGAAGATGACGAAGCACACTCTCTCCACGAATCAATACACGGGGAAGAAGATACCTTGACAGATGCGGATGGCGATGGAGAGGGAAGCTCTGAAGAAGAACTCGTTGAAGAGAATAGCGATTGGGCATTTGGCTTTATCGGAGTGTTGGTAAATTTAATTTTATCTTTTTTCATCGCTCGACTTTTCATTAAGAAGTCAAAGCAAGAGGATGGCGTTAGTATTGAAGTTCGACCTCCGTATCAAATTGATGAAGAGCTGTCTGCGAAGATTGAAACGATTTTATCTAATGCATCAAGCACTAAAAAACGTGGGGTTAAGCCAGAGGAAATCGCAATTTTCTCTATGCTTCCCGAAGTAAGCAGTGGTCTTTCATCAATCTCCAGTGATGTTGGGGGGGGCGACAGTAGTGCCGATAGTGATGCTGCGGAAAGTGAGGATGTGCCAGAAGGTGAAGTGGGAGACGCGTCAGCAGGAGATAGCGAGTCTACGAGTTCTGCGACTGTCGAAAACGAAGAAACTCCTGTTTCCGAAGGAAATGAAACTGAAGCTGACACCGAAGCAAGTGAAGAAAGTGCAGAGCAGGAGGCAAGCGAACCAGCAGCTGAAGATGCTAGTGGAGAAGACGAAGCAGCCGAGGAAGCTCCGGCAGCAGAGGAAGTTTCAGCAACTGAAAGTGAGCCAGAAACGACTGAGCCTGAGGCCGAAGCAGGTGAGTTAGATGAAACAGCAGAAGAAGATAAACCAGAATAACTGATAAGACTTTAGATGACTTGGATCTTTGTTAATATTGTATTATGCCTTTGTGTTAGTGGTTATGTATTAACCGTTGTCAGGAAGATCCGTCGTACGGTTGAAGATGCTCATGTCCAAAACTTTAAAAATTTAGAAGGTGAGTATTCTAAAAAGAAAAGTATTTTAGAAAATCTTGCAGTTGCGCTCCCTGGATTAATTTCAGCAGAAGATATTGAAGCGAAGCGTGGAGAATTATCTGAATTTGAAACATTAATCACCACAACAAATGGTAAGTGTGCGATAGCCGAAGCAGAAATCGATGCGTTAGATATTCGGCTAAGAGAACTTGAGGAATTAGGTAGAGAACTGGAGGTCTCTAAGTTGGACGCCTTAAAAGAGATCGAAATGCTCAAAGCGCAAGAGCGAGATATGTCTAATCAAAACGAAGCGATTAACACTCAGTTAACAAATTCAATGGAGCAAATCGATTTTCTCCTTGATGTTCTAAACGCAAATGTTGAAGCAACAGAGCAACTGAACAAAATCCGATCGGAAATGCTTGAAGTAGAGAAAAAAACCAATTATTACGAAGAAGAAATCAATAAAATCAACCAAAATTACGTTGGTTTGAAACGAGCATACGATGCCTTAGATATTGAATATGCTCAGCTTTATGAAAAAAGGCAGCAGGAGTTAGGTGACGGAGATTGATTTGGCATTAATCTTGTCAATTGCTAAGATGTGGGGATGGAGCAATTTTTAAATCAATATTCAAAAGAGAAATATCTAGCCGCCGATTTCGTTGCTGAAGTATTAAAACTGGATCAATCTTCTCTCAAGGTAATAACGAACATTCTAAAAGAACTTAACCCATCCGGAAATTCTTTTCAGGTGATGTTTGATCTTGCAAATCAAATCGCAATGAAACGAAAAATTTCTATTGCAGATGTTCTAAATGAAATCGAAGTAGAGCAGATTCTAAATAAAGATAAAATTTCAAAAAAAGAAAAGACATCTTTGATTCGAAAATCTTTAGAAAGCTTACGTTATCCCGAAAAGCAAAAGATTTTAAGCGATGTTTCAGCCTTGGTGGAATCAATCAGGCGTAATCACTCGGTCAAAGTAAAACTTCCGCAAGACCTTGAAGGAGATACTATTGAACTCTCATTCTCAATCAAGTCACCTGAGAATTTGGAATCAAAAACAGAAGACTTACTACGATTAAGTAAGTCCCCTGATATTAAAAGACTTTTCGACCATTTGTTAGGCCGAATATGAGAAATCTAGTAGCCACCCAAAGGCCCGTATTTATAGAGAATAATTGGGCA
>CAYYIQ010000069.1:0-14601 GCA_964472005.1 uncultured Bdellovibrionales bacterium
GGAAGAATTAATTCAATTCATATCGAAGAAGGCGAGGGGAAGATCCTTGCTGTTCTATCAGCGCCCTATGAATTAAATTCGACTGAAAGAAAAGATATTATAAACGTAGCCCGAAAAGTTTTCTCAAATATTATAATCAACTCAGCTGGTAAGGAAATTTGTAGTGAAGGTCAGACCTCGTTCAAGCTCCATCTAAACAAATCAAAATCGGTGTATGTAAGGATTCCTGGAGGAGGGTTTTCTCAGGTTAACTGGGAGGTAAACCTAAAATTGATTGAATCGGTAACTAATTTCTTCCGCGAAGAAAACCCCGCTCGCATCATGGATTTATACGGAGGAGCCGGTAATTTCTCTATTCCACTTGCCAAAGATGGATTTGATATTTTAGGAGTCGAAACCGACAAAAAGCTCGTGGCATTAGCTAGAGAAACTGCAAAAGAACAAGGTTTTTTAAAGAAATTTCACTTCGAAGAAAATTCAGTAAACAAATTTTTAAAGCATAAAAAGTTTTCACTTGCTGAAAACATCGGCATCATCGCTGATCCTCCACGATCGGGGCTTGGAGAGCTTGCAAAAGACGTATCGTTTGCTAAGCAAATTGTTTTGGTTTCTTGCCACCTTCCAAGTTTTGTTCGAGATCTTAAGGCACTTTTGGAACTTGGATACCAGGTTAAGAAAATCGAACTTTACGACATGTTCCCACAAACGACCTATTTAGAATCAGTCGTTTTTCTATATAAAGAATAGTCTTCCGTTTCAGCATTAAAAGTTAAACCAGGATTAACAGCAAGACATTCTTTTGCGACAGAAGACATATATTGATTTATTTGTATGACTCTCTAAACAATTCAACTTTTGAGATGGCATGCTCCCAAAATACATCCTTTAGTGTTTGTTTCACCTCTGGCGAAAATACATATATTAGTATAACTTTCTTTTACAGTACGTGGAACCCAGACAAGTTCCCAACTCTTCACCATGCCGTAATACATGATTAAAATTAAATGTTATTTGAACAATCCACAACTTATTAAATGAACATTTTAGGTATTTCAAGCTATTCTCACGAAGCTTCATCCACTCTCATAAAAGACGACACTCTCGTTGGACATATTGAGGAAGAAAAATTAAATCGAGAAAAGCATACTGCAAAATTTCCAGAATTGGGGATAAGGCAATTACTTGAAATTGGGAAAATTTCAGTTAATGAAATTGATGAGATCGCATTCTTCTGGTCGCCAATGAAGGAGATCTTAGGCAATGCATCGCATTTCATTAAATACTTTCCTGCTTCACTAAACTTGCTTAGCGCCAAATCTGATATTAATACCCTATCAATCCCTAAGAAAATTGCGAAAATGGCATTTTTAAACAGGGACTTCAAAGACAAACTTAAAACGAACTCTTCGCCAAAAATTAGATATTGGCCGCATCACATGTGTCATGCAGCGAGCGCGTACTACATCAACCCCTACGAACATACTGCGATACTCGTAATCGATGGTCGGGGCGAAGACATCGCGACATCGATTTGGGAAGGAAAAGATGGCAAGTTAGAAATGAAACTGGCTGTTAAAGTTCCCCATTCGATAGGACACTTATATGCAGCTTGCACAGATTTTTTAGGATTTAAACCATTCGCTGACGAATGGAAGGTAATGGGACTTTCTGCCTATGGCAATAAGACACTTTTTCAAAAATTTACGTCTATTTTGAATACGGACATAGATCCCTATCAACTAAATTTGGAATTTTTCAACTTTCATACCCATGGCCAATCACGTTGGGTTTCAGAAAAATTTATTGCAGAATTCGGTTCTCCTCGACAACATGGAAGTGAAATTACTCAACGAGATTATAACCTAGCGATGGCTCTACAGGTGTCGATTGAAGACATCGGCATTAAACTTTCAAGGATGGCGCAAAAGCTAACCACGGCTCCCAATTTATTAGTGACAGGCGGAGTAGGGCTTAATTGCTTGATGAATCAAAAGATTAAAGAAGATGATCATTTTAAAAATTATTTCTTCCATCCACTCTCAAATGACTCGGGTTGCGCATTAGGCGCGGCACTACTCAGTCGAAATCTATATCAAAATAAGTTTAACCCTATTCTCCTAGAAAATTTGTATCTTGGTCCTGAATATTTGAACGATGAGATTGAAAAAGTTTTACTAGAAAAGAAGATTGTCTATAAAAGACATGAAAACTTTGTTCCGATAGTAGCGGAGTATCTTGCCTCCGGAAAAGTAGTTGGCTGGTTTCATGGTCGGCTAGAATCCGGTCCTCGTGCATTGGGGAATAGAAGTATTGTCGCATCCCCTTTAATTTCCGACATGAAAGATAGATTAAACCAAAAAGTAAAAAGACGAGAAAGCTTTAGACCTTTTGCTCCTAGCGTAAAAGAAGAATCTGCCGCTGAGTACTTTGAAATAGACGAGCACGAGACGGGTCCTTACATGATCAGAACGATGAATGTTAGAGAAGCTAAACGGTCGATAATTCCTGCTGTTACCCACGTTGATGGAACTGCAAGGGTTCAGACTGTTAATAGAAAGCAAAATTTGCTCTATTGGAACTTAATAAACGAATTTGAAAAGCTAACCGGAGTACCTATAATAATTAATACATCTTTTAACGAGAATGAACCTATTGTAAATTCCCCAGATGAGGCAATATCTTGCTTCCTGCGCAATAATTTTGATGTCCTAAGTATTGGGTCTTTTATCGTCGAAAAAAAGGATAATTTAACATGAAAGTTTTAGTAACTGGTGCAGGCGGATTTATCGGACACCATTTAGTTAACTATCTAAAAGCCAGAAACTACTGGGTCAGAGCAGCTGACATTAAGCTTCCTGAATACGAAGCGAGTAGGGCAGATGAGTTTCAGCAGACCGATCTTAGAGAATATCAAAATTGCGTAAACGCTGTACAAGGGATTGACTGGGTATTCCATTTGGCCGCAGATATGGGAGGAATAGGATACATTAGTCAATTCCATTCTGACATTTGTAGTAACAATACATTGATAAATTTAAATCTACTAAACGCTTCCACATCTGAAAAAGTTCAAAAATTTCTATTTACTTCGACTGCCTGCATATACCCGCTGCATCTCCAAGAAAATATTGATGTTCAACCTCTCAAGGAATCAGATGCCCACCCAGCCCAACCAGAGGAAGGATATGGTTGGGAAAAACTTTACATGGAGAAGCTTTGTCAATACTACTCTAGGGAGAAAGACTTAGCTGTCAGAGTTGTGCGACTACACAATGTTTATGGACCACTTGGAACATGGAAAGGTGGCAGAGAAAAGGCCCCTGCTGCAATTTGCAGAAAAGTCGCTATGGCCAACAAGTCAGATTCAATCGTCGTCTGGGGCGACGGAAGTCAAACGAGATCTTTTATGTATTACGAAGATTGCGTCGACGGAATTCATCGAATAATGCTTTCAGATTTCGATTCGCCCTTAAATTTAGGACGAAATGATCTTATCTCATTGAAATCCCTTGTTGAAATAGTTTCAAAAGTCGCTAACAAAGAAATTATAATAGATTACGATATAACGAAACCACAAGGAGTGAGAGGTCGGAATAGCGACAATTCTCTGATAAAAGAGGTTCTCAATTGGGAACCAAGTATTTCAATGGAATCTGGAATATCCCAAACCTATGAATGGATTAATAGTCAGGTGAAGAAAGATCCGTCTTAATCGAAAGAATTTAGTAATGTTCAAATTAAATCTTGAAAACTTATTCTACTTATTCCTTGTTTTAGTACTCGGCTATAATTCATTCATGCTATTAGATAGAACCTTCGAAGAACGCCGAATAGCGGCGTTTATTGACTCAAATCACGACCATTATCTATTTGATCTTTTGAGTATAAGAAAGGCATTAGATCGGTATTACATAGAACACTTAAGCTACCCTAAAAATAAATCTTTTGACGGCGTGCAGAGTTGCTGGGGAGAATCTACTCCAAACTGGATTCCAGACCTCGCTCCAAAGTATATTGAAAAATTACCAAATATTAATCACAAGAACTCAAATTGCGGAAACCAGTATCTTTATAAATCAAATGGGAAGGGGTACAAGCTGATTGTACATTTCCCAGAAGATTGCGAAGAAATCAAAAGGGATTTCCCATCATTGATCGACCCCAATCGCGATTGCTTTGCGTACGGCTATTGGAATGACGATGGAAAAAATCTGTAAATATTTCATCCTCCCTATTCTCATTTTATCTCCCTTCATAACAGCCTATCTAATTGGCTTCGATAGACTATTCTACGTTGTCGGCGATACTGATTTAGCACTATTAGGAGAAGGACTCGCATTTAATAGCCAGCTTTCGCAAACTTTCTTTGATCACCCAAGCTATCCTTTATATTTGATAATCGGTTATTGGTATAAATTTTTATATTTAATAAACCTCAGCTCTATCTATGATTTCGACACATTACTACAGTATCAAAGTAAACTTACCGCATTAGAACATTTGATTGTTCGATTAAGAGTTTTAGCAGCACTTATCAATTGCTTATATTTGATCGTAGTTTATTTTTTCTTAAAACAGCTAACAAGCTTTACGCCCGCTATCATTGGACTATTAATTGCTGCGACTAGTCAAGGAGTAATGACTCAATCAGTCATGCTTAGGATGGAACCCCTATCACTAATTTTCATTGTAATAGGATTAATAGCTTTTACAAAAACCATTTCACAAAACGAAATTTCACTGTTCAAAGTTTATATTCTAAGCTGCGTAACAGCTACTGCATTTTATTTGGCGTCAATCACAAAGGTCACTGCTGTTCTATACGGACTCTTCTTGATCCCATGGATTGCCATGCTCTTCATGGAAAGAAATAAAGCTGTTCGCCCAGTTAAATCAAAATTAGATGCGATTTTGATTTTGTTCACCTGTAGCATAGGTTCACTATATATATTTGAACTTTTTCAACATACATATAATTTATCAAATTCTTTAAAATCAAATCTATTTTACGCGTTCCTACTCCTTACCTACCTTGCTTCGACCCAAATATTTTTCAAATCTTTTATAGTAATTCTTGTTCAGATATGTTCGATCGCATGTGGAATTTCATTTGCATTCGCTTTAAACTTCATAAGATATTCTGATAAGAACCACTTTGCAGTAGTTACCTTTATTGACTATATCCAACGTTTTTCCTATTCGAGCGAGGAACAACACATTTCACCAGTACCAGTCGGAACTGAAAGATTTTTTGTCTCAATTATCTCTAAATTGGACATACTTTGGCTGGCACACTACCCAATTCAAATATTGTTATATATCGCTGCTTTTTTTATCGTTAAAACTTATTCACAGAAAAAGCGGTATCTTCCTCTAGCTATATTTTTATATGCCATCGCAACTTGCATTTTGGTTGAAACATTAAGCAGATTAAGAGTCATTGTGCCTGAAAATCACATCTACGATCGTTCTAATTTCGATACAATTGTTTACTACAAAATTTACACAGAACTTTTTATAATGATAACCGTTGTAACAAGCCTCAATTATTTTAGAACGACATTTGGTTACACCAGGCTACTTAAGTGCAGCCTATTAGTGATGACTTTTATTTGTTTTGCTAGTATCAAAATAAATATAGTATCTCTGAAAAACGATAGCTTAAACTACTTAAGTATCAACCAAACTACGATAAATGCGTGTAATCATGCTACTCCAGCTAAACATTTCTATACCTACCTTGCTAACGGATTCAAAGAACGCACCCCGTTAAAGATAGATCTATGCTACGAACAAATGGATAAAATCTTAAAAAGGGATTGAAAATACAACTCAAATGAATCACACTGAAATTCCTTCATACTCTAAAAAAGAACTTTCGGTTCGGAAGTCAAAATATTGCATTATTACTGCTTTGTGGAACGAAGGCGAAAAAGCTTTAACCCAGTATCGCTCGATGAAGAGATACACTGCGGAAAGCGATTTCATCATTGCTATTCGCGGAGAAGATCTCGACAAATTTTCAGATGAAGAACTTAAAGAACAGTTCGGTATCAGGACGATATTAAAGATAGATTCTCCAGGCCAATCGACCGCTTATCGTGTTGCAATGAGTTATGCTTTGGATCAAGGATACGAAGGCATAATTATGATTGACAGTAATGGGAAAGACAGCCCATCCGCATTTCCATCATTTATTGAAAAATTGGATCAAGGTTACGACCTCGTTCAAGGATCAAGATTTATGAAAGGTGGTTATCACGAGAATACTCCCTTAATTAGAATTTTTGCTATTAGATGCGTCGCGGCTTTCTGGATTTGGTTAGGTTCAGGGTACTGGTATAGTGATCAAAACAATGGTTTCAAAGGCTTTAGCAGAAGAGTTTTGCTAGATGATAAAATCCAACCACTTCGTTCAATTTTTAAATTTCACAATCTTCAGGTTTACCTCAACTACGCGATACCAAAACACGGATTTAAAGTTGTCCAAGTTCCAACATCAAGAGTCTATCCGAAGACTGGGCCACTGCCCTCGAAGCTAAAAGGTATCACACCGCTAATAAGACATTTAAAAGACTATATTGATGCTGCGATTGGACGACTAGACCCTTAGAGAGATTCTAGTTGTACTACAATAATGTAATAGGTAATAAATAAAGCTTATGATCGCACTTCAAAGATACAAAAGAATTTGAAGTTTCAAATCCAAACCATCCATTGGCAATTTGGCGTTGAGCAGAAAGTTAAAATTTCAATGACATTGGAACATTTCGTCTAATGTTCATATTCAAAACAAACAACGGGAACATCTTTTTCGATGGAAAATGTTCTGATTTTCGAAGTGCATCTTATTTTTTTTTAATTCAATAAGTTTAGGTTATGAAAGTTTCAATTCTAGGGCCATCTCACGCTAAACAGTTGGCTGAGTCAAAATTATCTGGTGAACTTCAGTGCCCACCAAACTTTTATATTAAAGGAATTCAATCCTGTCCGATATTTTCTGAACATATGATAGAAGAAGTTACAGCTAGGTCAAAGTTGTCAGACTATGTATACGTCTATAGTCCCGCCTCTATGAGATTTAATTTTTTACACGAAAAAATGAATGAAAGATTAATGATATCTAAAGCACAACATGACTTCTACTTTAATGAAGATCCCTATTTATATGAACCAGATTTATTAAAAGACAAATCTGTGGTTAGCACGATGGATCACCATCTAAGAAAATGGCTTGATTGGTATAGCGCAGAATTTTCGAATGTCTCATTTATATTCTGGTGTGACTTTGTTTCAGAGAAAAAATCAACAAAGGAAAGTAGGGAAATCAAAAGAGATAGTTACAGTTCCCTAGCACGTAACTATAAACATTTAGACCTTGAAGCTCTTGTGTCGTTTTCAGGCGGGAGATTGTTAGATATGTTAAAAACTAACCAGTCTCATAAAAATCTATATGGTCAACAGCAATTGATAAAGTTTCTTAGTTATTTGCATAAATAAAATTAAATTAAAAAAAATAATGATACGCAAAGAATATCTCAGATTCGATACCCCAAAATATTAACCTTCTAGTATCTAAAAATTGAAATGCGATTTTACAGATCGCGAACTGAATAGAGAACCTTCTAGTTGGATTGCTGACGTAGACGAATCAAAACAATCAAATTAGCGATGGATGCAGATACCGAAATCAGTACAACCGCCCCTAACAATACCAACAGCACCCAATCACCTCTATTCATAAATGCAAACGCGCCGGTAATCATTGCAATTACAAAAAAATTGATCGCGGCTGGCCCATGTTGCGCTTTAAATTTAGACATAGCTCTTTCCACAACTCGAGAAACGAACCAAAAATGGTTGGCAAACCTTACGATAGGTTATGAGATTAAAAAACAATGAGTGTATTAAAAAAATGGTAAATATTAACAGGTAGGCAGTAAAGAGATTAGCAATTATGTTCCATAGTTGTTTGGGAACTCGCTACAAATGCATAGAGATCTTGTATATGCGATCGATGGCCTGAATATTAGTATTTTGTGCGAGTGCATCAAGGTTAGGGGAGAGGTTTAACCCCTAAGATTGAAAGACACGAAGACTGATCCACTCTTTCGTCTCAGTATATTAATATAGTACCAACATATATTCGCCCCGCGACAATCAAACGGGCATACCCAATTACTAACGATCTTATTTAGGAAAAATTGGAATTTCGATCAGTATTACTTTAGAAAGTCGTACATTTTCAATATCTAGAAATATACGACTTCTCGACACTAATACTTTGCTATCAATAAAAGCTGTCTTCACGGAAAAGAGCGAATGGGATGGTAAATTTCATCTTGTTCACTGACTGGCTGCTAATAGTAAAATTTCTTAGGTTCCTCTGTCAAAACATTCTTATGATACGACTTTTGACAAAACAGCTATAACGGTAACAAGATGAGAACTTTATTTATTACATTACTGTTAAATTTCGTAGTGATTCCTCAAGTGGCGGCGGAGAGTATTTTTTCGGAACGCGAAGAGGTGACGATAACCAAGAAGGACGAAACATTCGTTGCGTCATTTTTTGGTGGGGATGAGAATAAGGCTAAGACTGCTAAATGGGGCAAGTTTAAGAAGTTAGAGGAATACGGTCACAGCTCTACCCCAACTTACTCTGAGTCAAATACCTACGATCCAGCGGAAGCGGCCGCAGCACAAGACTACCTTAGGTCTAAAGACCCATTTTCAAACGACAATAGACTTGAAAACGTTCAAAACGTACTTACTCCACCTGAGAGCAGTCAGATAGGCTATTAATCAACACACTCCACAAGTTATCCACAGGTCTGACATTTTTTAAACTAAGATAAAGCGCATTGAATATAATTGCTTGCTAACTTTTTATAGGTTAAAGCAAGGATATTTAAGAACTTACCCACAAAGACCGATATTATATTGAAAAGCTTACCTTTTAATCTGTGAAAGAAAAAAAACTACTTATTTTTGATTTTGATGGGACTCTCGTTCACTTCCCTTTCAGTTTTTTTTATCAAGAGACTCACAGAATATTTATAAAGAATGAATGGGCAACACTTGAGCAAACCATTCTTGAAGAATGCTTCTCAGACTTTGACTACTTTCGCTTTGTAAAGAGTTTCGAGCATTTGGACTTTGATCATGTTGTTAAGAAGTTTTGGGACGAGTTCGATTGGTTATCTTACCCGAACGCAAAGCTTTTTGAAAAAATTGATGTTGTACTAGAAGATTTGGATCAAAGCGGTTACGGATTAGCAATTGCGACTGCTAGATCTTGCACAAGAGAGGAGCTTGTCGTTGAGCTCTCCCTTTTACAAGCATTTGAGTTTTTCTCTGCGATTGAGTGCCGATACGATAAAAACCAAGACTGGCTCGACAAAGGTCCTCAGTTAAAAAGAGTTCTAAGTAATCTTCAAATCAAACCCGAAAACGCGATTCTGATCGGTGATACTCCTTCGGATATACGATCTGCAAAAAGCGTGGGCTTATACGGTTCAATTGGAGTTTTGAGTGGGGGGATAAAAAGGGACGTCCTTGAATTAGAGTCTCCCGATTTCATCATAAACGATGTCCTCGAATTACCTAAGGTGTTAAATGATTGGGGGTTTTAGTTTAACTAAAATGTCTATTACTAATATTCTCTATCTGTTGTAATATCATAAGATGGAAAATCACCTTCTTTTTTACGATGGCAATTGTGGACTTTGTCATGCTTGGGTCAATTTCGTGTTGCATTTTGACAAAGCTAGTAAATTCAAATTCTCCCCATTACAGGGAGAGACTATCAAAAAAGTTTTAGATTCAGACCTGATAGAATCACTTCCCGACAGTATCGTTGTGAAGAGCGCTACTGGTGGGGTCTATATGAAAGCACGGGCCGTTGAATTTATATTAGAAGAAATTGGACTGCCTTGGTCGATTTTTGGTAAATTCATTGAAATTTTGCCCGAAAACTTTAAAAATGGTTGCTATGACGTAGTTGCACGATATAGAATCAAGATCTTTGGGAAGAAGGATGATCTTTGTCCGATTATTCCAAAGGAAATCCAAAACCGTTTTTTAATGTAACCTTAAGGGTCTTGGTCTACATTTTTTGATATTTCACGTATAACGTTTACTAATTAAATACTTAATATTATAAATTTTCCAAACTACTTATGACTTCATCGACAGTTATCATATCAGTAATTTTAATCTTATTTTCATTAACGATTCTTGGAACTCTTGGTTATTTTATTTTTAAACCAACCCGAGAATTAATTTTGCGTTCGAGATCAAAATCCGAACTGGCTAAAAAACTTGATATGATTCAACGATTCGACACTCTATTAGAAAACGGAGCGCCGCTTGATGCCATTCCACACCTTTCATCAATTCTTTTTTTAGACATTCCACGATCTGCGGAGAACCTCTCTGGAATTAGAGAAATTAACCAAGCTTTTCTTGCAAGAGCACTTGCACTATCTGAAAAACTTGGCGCTCACATTCCTAACATCGAAGTAGTAGAAACACTCATCGTCGAAAGAGGGGAACTAACCCAACTTTTATTCAAAGCGAAGTATAGCTACGAAACTATCTTAGAAAAGCGAGAGAACGACGGTAAATCACTACCACGCTGGAGCTTAAACGAGTTTGAAAGAAAAGAAGGGGAGATAGAATCTTCACTTTCAATCAATCTGAAGAATCTTAAATCTGAAATAAATAAATTAGAACTTTCCTTGAAACAAGGATCAATTGGCGAATACTTAATTCACTAGGCAATTTTTCACAGTGCACATCCAATAAACTCACGAGCGCCAAGTCTCCTGATAGCCACGAACCGTCGCACAACTCCACCCAAATAGACCTCCCCCTTAGTGTCTTTCCGTCTTAGTGGTTAAACCCAAAACCATTTCCAACAATTAAACCGATAGCTTGTTCTTATCTGAATTAGTTTAACCACTAAGACAGAAAGACACTAAGGGGGAGGTCTATTTTAGGGGTGAACGGTCTCAAACTCTTAATTAGCGCTTGCCAACTTACCTAACTCACTAATATTACGAGTCATTAAATAAGTTCTTCTAAAAACGAACAAAAGCAAATTCCCGTGGGTCTAATCAGCATGGCCTTAATGGAAATTTATCAAAAATGACTAAAACAGATAACAAAAATACTCTGACAGAAGAAGAAATTAAATCTAGTATTAAGCTAGTTTTAGCGGGCGATAAAAGATCTTTTGAAAGAATCGTCGTACAATTCCAAAATCAAATTTTTTCGACAATCCTTGCCCAAGTTGCGAACGAGGCAATCGCGAAAGAATTGGCGCAGGAAACCTTTATTCGTGCCTATAAATACATTTCCAGTTTCAAAGGAGAAAGTACTTTTAGTACATGGCTAACAAGAATAGCTATAAACAGAGTAAAAACTTACTTTGCATCGTCGAGCTATAAAGATCGAATAAAAACCGATCCCTTCTCTATCTCAGAACATGAAAAAATACTTCATGAACAAAATAAATCTGAAGAAAAAATTTTTCCCGAAGAGCTTGCTGAAAAATTGAGATTTGAAATATCGGAACTTAAAGAAAAATACAAAGAGATATTGGTACTGAAGGTTTTTCAGGACCTTTCATATAAAGAAATTTCAAAAACACTAAATATTCCAGTCGGAACTGTTTCTTCACGAATGAATTCCGCACTATTGTCATTAAGAAGCAAACTTAAGGAGGTTTGTTAATGGAAATTAAAAAGATCAGAGAACAGTTCTTAGCATACTATGAGGGTACACTCTCGATTGAAGAACAAAGAAAGATTGAAAATACGTTGATGTCAAATCCTTCCCTCAAAGAAGAATACGATAGCTATGTGAAGACCTATGAATCAATAAAACAAATGCAAATCAACAAGAATGCACCTGAAGGTTTTAAATTAGATGTAATGACAGCGATTGAAAATATTTCGCCAGTTAAAGAAAGGAGTAGTAATATGAAGATTAAGTTTATACTAAAGAGTACGTTAATATGCGCGGCAGTTTTATTTATCATCGCTCAAGGTTATAGCATTGGGCTTTTAGATGGATTCGGCAATAGCGAGCTACTTCAAAAATTTCTACGTACTATTGACGGAAATTTTGGTCTGAGTCTGATGATACTTTCAATCTTATTCGCGGCAATTTCAGTTTCAATTCCCAAAGACATTAAGAGAAAAATCGCTATTCCATTAGTGCCAGCATTTGCGACAATCGCACTATTGATATTCTCACTAAGAGATTCAAACACAGGTTATCCGAGTATCAATCAAATCAAAGAGGTCAAAGACCAGACTCTTTTAGATCAAAGTCCGCCAGATGATAGCTCGAATGAAGTATCAAAAAACGCGTTAGAATCTGTTTCTAAACCAATCGTAGGTGAGAGACCTAAAAAAGAGGTAGGGAAGCTTGAAAGTGAATCTACTGGAATAGACATGATCAGTCCTGCACCTGAGCAAGATCTAGCTAAAGTTCTTACAAATCAAGCCCCTCTTCCTTCTACGGGTTCCGTAGTTGCAGGTGGAGTTGCTAGCTCAGCGGTTGAAAGTTTCGCGAGAACTCCAGAGGCCCGGACTAGAAATGTTAAATCTCGAAGTTTTCTGGATATTCCTCTACCTCCCAAGAACAATGAGAGATACAACAACACACCAGAGAATAACTTCAATTCCGTAGAGAAAGAGCCACTCTCCACGTTCTCAATTGATGTCGATACAGGTTCATATTCAAATATTCGAAGATTTCTTAATGGTAGCCAACTACCTCCGACGGATGCTGTACGTATAGAGGAAATGTTGAATTATTTTAAGTATGACTACAAGTCTCCGACTTCGAAAGATGTTCCATTTGCGGTCAATACAGAACTTTCAAATGCTCCGTGGGCGGAAAAGCACAAACTTCTTCAAATAGGTTTAAAGGGCTACGAAGAAAATAGAGCTGAACTTCCTGCTAGCAACCTAGTATTTTTAATCGATGTATCTGGCTCTATGGCCAACCCAAATAAACTACCACTTTTAAAGCAAGGTTTTAAAATGTTGGTTGATGAATTAGGTGCCGAAGATCGCCTTGCAATAGTCGTCTATGCCGGAGCAGCAGGTCTTGTACTTGATTCGAAGAGTGGTTCTCAAAAAGAAGAAATCATCTCAGCATTAGAAAACTTGCAGTCAGGAGGATCGACAGCGGGTGGAGCTGGAATAGACTTGGCGTACAAGATTGCCAAAAATCACTTTATCAAAGGTGGAAACAATCGTGTTATTCTTGCAACTGATGGTGATTTTAATGTTGGAACATCGAATCAGGCTGACTTGATTAAACTAATCGAGGAAAAAAGAGAAAGCGGAATTTTCCTAAGCGTTCTTGGATTCGGAACAGGGAACTACCGAGAAAGCATGATGGAGCAGTTAGCAAACAAAGGAAATGGCAACTATTCCTATATAGACAACATCAGGGAAGCAAAAAAAGTCTTGGTTAATGACTTTAGGGGAACCATCTTTACAATCGCCAAAGATGTGAAAATCCAAATTGAGTTTAATCCTGCTTACGTAAAAGCATATAGACTTCTTGGATATGAAAATAGAGTTCTAGACAAGCAAGACTTCAACAACGACAAAAAGGACGCAGGAGAACTTGGCAGTGGCCACACCGTAACAGCATTATATGAAATAGTGCCTGTCGGGGTTGAGTTTAATGGTATGCCAAGTGTTGACGACTTAAAGTACCAACAGACGGTAACGGATCCAACGCCAGCAAAAAGCACGGAAGGCATCCTAAACAACGAATTAGCCACTGTGAAACTAAGATACAAACTTCCAAATGAAAACACTAGCAAACTAGTAAGCCGAACCGTCGAATCGAACGGACTTGAGTTTACGAAAACTTCTAACGACTTCAAATTCGCAAGTGCCGTTGCTCAATTCGGTATGCTTCTAAAAGGATCAGAATTCAAAGGAACTTCGGACTTTCCATCGACCTTAAAACTAGCAAAAGAGTCCACGGGAAATGACGAATTCGGCTATCGCGATGAGTTCATCAAACTAGTGGAAACGGCTGAGCTTCTTAAGCGGTAGAGGAGCAAGCGGAGGGTTGGGAGGACGAGGTGATGTGGGGTTATGGGTCTTGGTTTCAACCAGCGCCCTGGCTAGGTTGTTAGGGGAAGATTTTTGGGGGAAGGTTTTAACGCAGAGCAAGCGGAGCAAACAGAGGGGGGAACTTGAAGTATGCTAGGATGATCAGTTTTAGATAGGCAAAAAACATCCCCCTCTGTTTGCTCTGCGTTAAAACCTTCCCCTAAAATATTCCTATCCAGAGTCTTGGCTACTTTCTATTTTTTTAAATTGAAGTTAAAATTAGCGGATGGATAAAAAAGCAAAAAAAACGTCACAGCCTAAAGTAAAAATACGAACTGCTAATTTGAAAGATATTCCAAATTTGGTGGAACTTAATCGAGTGGCGTATCCTTCGATGGCTGAGACCGAAGGGATTTGGAATGAAGTTCATCTTAAAAGTCATCAACGAATTTTCCCTCAAGGTCAGCTACTTGCTGAAATTAATGGCGAAATCGTTGGTTCTGCGTCA
>CAYYIQ010000070.1:0-10779 GCA_964472005.1 uncultured Bdellovibrionales bacterium
GCGCTTCTAACCTGTGAAACTTTTAAAGAATCACCTACTGCAAATTTCAATTTTGTTTCTTCTTTTTTTGTTGCCACTCTTAATTAGCCTCCAAACACTTGATAGCCTAAATCATCCAACATCTTTCCACGCGCAAATGCATACGTTGAAGGATCTTCTAATTGTAGAAGGCCGTCAATTACAGCAGACAAAACGTTGTGAGGATTTTGTGATCCCAAGCTCTTTGTTAAAATATCTGATACACCCACTAGTTCAAGGATACTTCTAGCGATACCACCCGCGATAACACCTGTACCTGGACTAGCTGGTTTCAACATAACTCTTGCTGAACCTGACTCGCCCATTACTTCGTAAGGTACCGTTGACCCAATAAGTGGAACTTTAATTAAATTCTTTCTAGCACCGTCACCACCTTTTCGAATAGCATCTGGAACTTCGTTAGCTTTACCCAAACCGTATCCAACGTGACCTTGACCGTCACCAACAACAACTAACGCACTGAAACTAAATCTACGACCACCTTTAACAACCTTTGCAACTCTACTGATTGAAATAACTTTTTCAGTTAGTTCACCACAGTCTTGTACAGTTGCTTTTCTTGACGCTGGTCTCGGATACTTTGCACCCATTATGAATTCTCTCTCTTAAATATTACTTAATAATTAAAAATCTAGTCCGGCTTCTCTAGCACCCTCAGCTACAGCAGCAACCCGACCGTGATAAAGATAACCATTTCTGTCAAATACTACTTTTGTAATATTTTTTTCTTTGGCAATCTTTGCAATTGCAGCTCCTACCGCCTTTGCGCCATCTTTTGATGATCTTGATCCGCCTGAAACATCCATTCCCTTAGTTGTTGCTGATGCAAGAACTGTAGAAGTCTCATCGGATATTAATTGTGCGTATGTATACTTCAAACTTCGAAAAACACAAAGTCGTGGCTGACTAGCAGTACCCTGAATCTGTCTTCTTACTCTAGCTTGTCGCTTTTTTCTAGAAAGTAATTTTTTACTAGTGTTCGCCATAACTTAATACCTAAATTTAAAAATCTACCTAAATTCCGTTTATTATTTCTTACCAGACTTACCAGCTTTAGTTTTAACAACTTCATCTCTATATCGAACACCTTTACCTTTATAAGGTTCTGGTGGTCTTAAAGAACGAAGTCTTGCTGCAACTTGACCGAGTAATTGTTTATTAGCTGATTCCAACTTAATAAAATTATCTCTACCTTCTTTTACCACTGTAGCAGTTACGCCTTCTGGTACCGTAAAATCGATTGTGTGAGAGTAACCAAGAGCCAAGTTCAAATTCTTTCCAACTTGTTCTGCTCTATAACCAGTCCCAACTAGACTTAATTCTTTTGTGAAACCATCACTAACGCCCTTAACCATGTTTGCAATTAATGCTCGTTCCATACCATGGAATGCATTAGCAGCATTTGATTCTTCGTTAGTAGACAAAATTAACTTGCCTGACTCTTCTTTAACCCCAATTTCCGGCCGAATTTCTCGTGAAAGCTTTCCTTTAGGTCCTTCGACTTTTAACAATTGACCTGCAATTGCTGCTTTAACGCTACTTGGAATTTCTACCGGTTGTTTACCTACTCGAGACATAACTTAAATTCCTACAATACTTGAAACAAAAATAACTTTTTTACTCTAAAATACGCTTAAACTAGAATACGCTGCAAACTAACTCGCCGCCTATACCCTCTTTCCGTGCGTCTTTGTCACTCATAACACCTTTTGATGTTGAAACAACTGAGACACCTAATCCACCACGCACTTTTGGGATATCCTGACATCTTACGTATATTCGTCGTCCTGGAGAACTTAAACGCTTGATTTCCTTGATAACTCCTCGACCTTCGTTGTCGTATTTTAACAATACTTTCAAAGCAGGCTTACCTTTTTCATCTTTTTCACTTACTACGTTTGCAATGAAGCCTTCTTTTTGAAGAAGCTTTAACAAACTTTCTTTAACTTTAGAAGCTGGTAAAACAACCGTTGGATGATTTACTCTCTGCGCATTTCTTAATCTAGTAAGTAAATCTGCAATTTGATCTGTTACCACTGTATCTCTCCTTATAAAATCTTATTCGCGCACTAATATTGATTTTCAGTGCTAGCTTTTTTTCTAAATGGGAATCCAAACTCTTCGAGTAAAGCAAATCCCTCATCATTTGTTTTAGCACTAGTCACAAAAGTAATGCTCAAACCTCTTAATTGAGTTTTTTCCAAATCAATTTCTGGGAAAATGATTTGTTCTTGAATACCCATTGAATAGTTGCCATTACCGTCAAAACTATTTCTAGGTACGCCTCTAAAATCTCGCACCCGAGGAAGAGCAACTGTTATCAAACGATCAAGAAATTCATACATTTTTTCTTTTCGTAAAGTAACGCTCACACCAATTGGCAAACCTTCTCTCAATTTGAAATTTGCAATCGCCTTTTTTGCACGACGTATAACTGGTTTTTGTCCCGTAATACTCGCCATATCGGCTACCGCGCTCTCAATGAGCTTTGGATTTTGCACTGCTTCACCAATACCCATGTTCAAAACGATCTTTTGTAACTTTGGTACTTGATGTGGATTAGTATAGCTAAAGCGTTCTTTAAGCTTTGGAAATACTTCTTTAGAATATGTTTCTTGAAAACGAGCTGACATAAAAATAAACTACCTTAATCTAATGATTCGAAAGTTTTAGTTTCTGGGTTAATAAATCCCCTGGTTAAATTACCGTCTTTTCCAGCTCCAGTTTTCAACCTTAAAGGTCTTTTCAACGTTTCACTGTAAAACATCACATTTGAAATATGCACAGAGCCTTCTTTTCGGACTATTGTGCTTTGTTCTTGCGTGTTAGACGCTCTTTTATGACGAGAGACCATATTGAGATTTTCTACAATCACTCGTGAACTTTTAGGGAATATTCTTTTAAGCTGTCCGACCTGACCTTTCAGATTACGACCAGTCTTATTGTTTCCGCCTGATATAACCATTACACTATCTCCGACTTTCAATGAAGTCTTGAAATCAAATGGCTTTTTACTTATTGTTGAACTATTGACCTTCGCTTTCATAGTATTTTATAGAACCTCCGGTGCGAGCGATATAATTTTCATAAATTCCTTACCCCGTAACTCTCTAGCCACAGGCCCAAATATTCTGTTTCCGATAGGCTCTTTCTGAGCATTTATCAAAACCGCTGAATTAGTATCAAATCTAATTAAAGATCCATCAGCTCTTGCAATTTCCTTTGCAGTTCTAACGACCACTGCTTTATGAACATCGCCTTTTTTTACCTTTGAATTAGGCATTGCATCTTTAATTGCGACTACGATTACGTCTCCGACACTTGCAAATCGTCTCTTAGAACCACCTAGTACTTTGATACACATCACTCGTTTAGCACCAGAATTATCTGCTACATCAAGTATCGTTTGTTGCTGAATCATACTTACCTTTTAAAATCTTAAGCTTCTCTGTAAATTTTCTATTGCCCTAAAACTATTTCGCCTTTTCGACAATCTTAGATAGTCTCCAACGTTTGCTTTTGCTTAGTGGACGACTTTCTTTTATCACTACTCGATCACCAATTTGGCATTCATTATTTTCATCATGAGCGACATATTTGGTAGTACGTTGAACATACTTACCATATTGTGGATGCTTCTTATTGCTTACAACAGCAACTACAATCGATTTAGCCATTTTATTGCTTAAAACTAAACCTTCTAATTCTTTTTTTAAGCCTCTTGAAAGACCATCTTGTACTGTTGTTTCTGTCGCTGTTCCCATAAATTCCCTTGGATAAATTCTTTTTCTTTGCTGACTACTATGATTGAGACGATGATTGAATTAATGCATTTTCTTTAATTACTGTTTCAACTCTTGCCATTCTCTTTCGAATTCTTTGTAATTCAGAAGTCTTAGGAATGCCGTTTGTTGCCTTTCTAAATTGAAGGTTCAACATTTCACGATCAAGCTTCTCTAATTCTTCTTTGCATTGTGAAGCATCCATCTCTCGAATTGCTTTTAAATCTTCTTTCTTTTTCATAATCTTAACAGTCCAAAAATACTCTAAAAATTCCGCTTTATCCCAACGTAAAAATCTAACTATAAAATAACATTCGCAGTTCTAGTTACGAATCTTGTTTTGACAGGAAGTTTAGCACTTGCAAGTCTTAAAGCTTCACGTGCAGTCTTTTCATCAACACCCTTCACTTCATACATGATTCTTCCAGCTCTAACTTCCGCTACCCATTTTTCTGGAGATCCCTTACCTTTACCCATCCGAACTTCAGCAGGTTTCTTTGTAAGCGGCTTATCTGGAAAAATACGAATCCAAACTCTACCACCTCTTTTAAGGTGACGATTAAGAGCAATACGAGCAGCTTCGATCTGTCTATTAGTTATCCAATGTGGCTCTAATGACATTAAACCGTAATCACCAAAACTAACTTCGGTTCCACGAGTCTCAGTCCCGTATAAACGGCTGGACTGCTTCATTTGTTTTCTATGTTTTACTCTTTTTGGTGATAACATAACTTTTACTCTAAAATTAAAACAATTATTCTGTTAATTTAAATACTTTCAAAATCAAAAGCACTTTAATAAACTCTTATATATATTAAGAATTTACCATTTCATCTAAATCTTCACTTAGCTCACCGAGGAACACCCAGCATTTAACGCCGATGATTCCGTAAGTAGTTAGAGCTTCAGCAGTTCCATAATGAATTTTTGCTCTCAAAGTGTGAAGAGGCACTCTACCTTCTCTTGACCACTCAGTTCTCGCGATATCAGCTCCACCCAAACGACCTGAAACAGAAACCTTAACTCCTTCTGCTCCCATTCTCATTGCTCGCCCGATAGCATCTTTCATAGTTCTTCTAAAAGCTACCCTTCTAACTAACTGATTAGAAACGTTTTCAGCAATTAATTGAGCATCTAAATCTGGCTTTCTAATTTCGATTGGGTTGATCGCAACTTCACGTCCTACAATCTTCTTTAGCTCAGCTCTCAAGTCTTCAATATTCTTACCATCTCGGCCGATTACTAAGCCCGGTCTAGCTGTTCTAACGTTTATGCTTACACGACTAGCTGCACGTTTAATCACAACACTAGAAACACCTGCTCCAGCAAGCTTCTTGGTTACGTAATCTCTTAGAAAAAAGTCCTGCTGTAATTGCTCAGCATAACCCTTACCTCTATACCACTGAGACAACCATGTCTCAGTAACCCCTAATCTAAACCCAAATGGATGAACTTTTTGTCCCATACTCTTTTAGACTTGCTCCCTAAATAACTTATTTTTCGTCCAACACTAATGTGATGGTACTTCTTCTTTTAATAATTGGCGATGCGGATCCTCTCGCTCTTGGCATGCTACGACCTAGCTTAATGCCTTCGTTTACCCATGCACCCTTAATATATAAATCATCTACATCTATATCTGAATTTGCATATTGTGCATTTGCAATAGCAGACAATAAAAGTTTTTCCAAAACTGGGCCTGTCTTTTTGTCACTTCCAGTTAAGAGGTTCAAAGCTTGTGAAACCTTCTTTCCTCGAACTAAATCGACAACTAGCCTAGCTTTACGAGGGCTCTGATTGAAATTTTTTAAGATTGCCTTACCTAGGTAACCTTCTGTTGACATATTTGACATTGAATGTACTCCCAAATTCCTTTTTAATCTCTAAGATTTTACTTAGAACCACCCGCATGCTTTGAAAAAACTCTAGTAGCGGCAAATTCACCTAACTTATGACCAACCATATTTTCACTCACGAAAACTGGTAGAAACTTTTTGCCGTTGTGAACTGCAAACGTCAAACCAACCATGTCTGGTGTCAAAGTTGATCTTCTAGACCACGTCTTAATTGGTCCTTTGTGTGCACCTTCTTTTGCTCTCTTGACCCATTTTGCCAAACTTGTATCTACAAAAGGTCCTTTTTTAATCGAACGAGGCATCTTAAATTCTCCCTAAAATTTTATACAAAAAATATTACTTACGTTTTCTAACGATAAACTGGTTAGTCCGTTTATTCTTTCTAGTCTTTTTACCTTTAGTTGGCTTACCCCATGGAGTAACTGGATGACGTCCACCAGAGGTTTTCCCTTCACCACCACCATGTGGATGATCTACTGGGTTCATTACAACACCTCTAACTTTTGGTCGTCTTCCTAACCATCTATTAACACCAGCTTTACCTTTACTTGCGTTAGCATGATCGGAGTTGCCGATAACACCAATGGTCGCCATACAAGTCATAAGGATTGTTCGCTGTTCACCTGAAGGCAATCTCAACTGAGCATACTTCCCAGTCTTCGCCATCAACTGCGCGCTGTTACCAGCACTTCTCGCAATCTTTGCTCCGCCACCAGGCCGTAATTCGATATTGTGAACTACTTCACCAACGGGAATATTTGCTAGTGGTAATGCACAACCAACTTTAATTTCAGAATCTTTACCCGAAGTTATCTTAGTTCCAACTTCAAGTCCTTGTGGACAAATAATATATCTTTTTTCACCGTCCGCGTATTGCAACAACGCAATTCGTGCTGTTCTATTTGGATCATACTCAATCCCGATGACTTCGGCTGGAATTCCAGCTTTATCTCTTTTAAAGTCAATCATCCGGTATTTTTGCTTATGTCCACCACCTCGACGTCTGCTTGTGATACGACCATGAGAATTTCTTCCGTCTGATCGCGTTTTAACGCGAAGTAATGATTTCTCTGGTGTGTCCTTAGTGATCTCACTAAAATCAAGAGAAATTTTACCTCTTAAACCTGGTGTAATTGGACGATGTTGTCTTAGACCCATAACCGTATTTCCTGAAATTCAGTCCTAAATGCTTTAATTAAAATTAACCGATACCTTCGATAATATCTAATGAATTACCTTCTTTCAAAGTTACGTATGCTTTCTTGAATACGCCTCTGTTTGAAAGTAGTTCGCCTCTTTTGCGTTTTTTAGACGCGCAATTGATAACTCTGACTTTTGAGACTTTTACATTAAATACGCTTTCTACTGCGTGCTTAATTTCGATCTTGTTAGCTTTTGGATTTACATCAAAAACCAATCCTTTGCCATCTTGTCCGACGCCAGCAGTTTTTTCTGTTATTCTTGGAGCTTTTAAAATCTTGTACGCTCTGTCTTTATTACTTGCCATAAAACAATTCCTAAAAATCTTTTTTCTAAGCTTTAAATTAAGCTTCTTTACCCATTCTACTTTCGAAGTCAGTTAATCCTTGCTCAGTAAAAACTACATACTCTGAATTAACTACGTCATAAGTGTTAACACCTGTCGCAGTTAAAACTTTTACTCTTTCAAGGTTTCGCGCACTCATTGCCCCGACTTTATCCGACTCACTAAAAATAACTAAAGTCTTCTTGCCGTTAATTCCAACCTTTGTGAACAAATTCAAAGCAGCTTTTGTTTTAGGAGCTTCAATACCCATTCCCTGAAATGCAAGACATTTACCGTCTTTTACTCGACTAGAAAGAACACCGCACAACACTTTCTTCTTAAATTTCTTGTTAAGTGAAAAATCATAATCACGTGGCTTTGGTCCATGAGCGACACCTCCGCCAACCCACACTGGAGAAGTATTAGAACCAGCTCTAGCTTTACCTAGACCTTTCTGTCTCCATGGCTTCTTACCACCGCCGCTAGCTTCTGCTCGTGTCTGAACAGCGTGAGTTCCAGCTCTCCATCTAGCGCGTTGCCATCTAATTACTTCGTGAACTAGACCCGGTCGTACCCTTATACCGAAGATATCAGAAGATAGTTCCCTTGAACCGGCTTCAGCTCCCTTTGTATCATAAACTTTAATTTCGATTTTATCAGCCATACTCTTTTCTTTGCTATAAAATAATCAATTACAACGATTAAACTTTTGCCTTAATCGCATTTCTAACCAACACCGTGCCATTTAATGGCCCTGGGATTCCGCCCTTAACAAGAACCATGTTCTTTTCAACAAGTACGTCAACGATTTCGACGCCTTGAATCATAACCCTGTCGTTACCCATTTGAGCTGGCATTCTCTTGTTTTTAAAAACTCGTCCTGGAAACTTTCTGTTTCCGATCGACCCTACGTGACGAAAATATTCGTGCGTACCGTGGGTTTGCGTTTGAGCACCTTTCATACCATGTAATTTAATTACACCCTGAAAGCCCTTACCCATCGACTGCCCAACGACATCTACGGTTTTTCCTTTTTCAAAAAGCCCATCAACAACAATCTCGTCACCAATCTTGAACTCTTTTCCTGAAAAGTACTTATCAAGTCGCAATTCTTTCAAAACTTTTGGAAAGCCTTTCTCTGCTTTAGACAAATGACCTACTTGAGCTTTATTCAAACGTTGCTTCTTTTGCGTACCGTGACCAACTTGCACCGCAGAATAACCGTCCTTCTCAACCGTCTTAACTTGAAAAACCACATTTGGTGGCAATTCAATTGCAGTTACCGGAACACATTCACCTGTTTCAGTGAAGATTCTAGTCATTCCGATCTTTTTTCCATACATTGCGTTCATAACGAAACCTACCTAAACTTTAAAACTATAACTTAATTTCTACTTCAATACCGGCAGATAGCTCTAGCTTACCTAGATCATCGATTGTCTGCTGAGTCGGCTCTAATATATCTATCAATCTCTTATGAGATCGAATTTCAAATTGATCTCGAGCCTTCTTATCAACGTGAGGAGATCTATTGACTGTAAATCTCTCTAACTTCGTTGGAAGAGGAATCGGACCGGCTACTTTTCCGCCTGTTCTTCTTACCGCTTGGACTATTTCTTGGACTGCCGCATCTAAGACTTTGTGGTCATACCCACACAATCTGATTCGAATTCGCTGGCTACCTATCATGTTCACACCCTATGCTACTGAAACTCTTAAGAAATTTTTAAAAACTCAAACTTTTACCCACCTGTGGGAGGCGAGCTTATAGCAACATCAACTGATTAAATCTAGTGGGGTACGTGAATTTTTGTGGAAATTTAGCTGTTTTTCTACTTATTTTTAAAAATTTTCCATAATCAAGCACTAAATCAATGGTTAAATGATCCGCTTTTAAAGCCCGAGTCGAGGTTAAAAACAGGTAGTTAGACCAAATTTTTGATCAAATTGGAAATTAATTAAAAAAATATTAATTTTTATTAAATAACTTGCTATCAGTGGCATTAATCTACTATCTCAATCATCATGAAGGCACTTTATTTTAAGCAACACGGAGAAATAGACAACCTAATTTACGGTGAATTCCCGTCCCCTACTTCTGACGAAACCTCAGCAATAATCAAAGTCCTATATTCTTCACTAAACCACCTTGACCTGTGGATTTTAAATGGTTGGAGCGGTTTGAATCTAGATCTTCCACATGTCGGAGGTGCCGACATCGTAGGCACAGTAGAAACAGCACCTAAAGATTCTCTGTTAAAAAGCGGTGATCTAGTTTGCGTTAATCCTGGCTATGTAAAACATGATTACAGCGATCGCGAAACATTGTTAGGTCGAGAAAATTTAAGCAAAGGTTACGGCATTTTTGGAGAAGATTGCAAAGGTGGCTTCGCCACCTTGGTAAAAGCCCCAATCAATTGCATACATAAAATTACAAACATTAACGAATCAAAACTTCCTGAATTAGCCGCTTCTCTGCTAGTCGGCCTGACCTCTTATAGGATGCTAGAAGGACGCGCAAAGTTAAATTCAGGCGAAAGTCTTTTAGTAGTTGGCGCTGGTGGCGGAGTGAATTCGTTTACGATCAAGCTCGCAAAATACTTAGGAGCAAACGTAATTGCTCTAACTGGGACCGAAGAAAAAGGCGATTTAAGCCTGAAACTGGGTGCCGACAATGTCATAAACTACAATCAAAATCCGGACTGGCATAGAGACGTAAAAAAGTTAACTGACGGTCGAGGAGTAGACGTTGTCATCGACAACGTAGGTTCAACTACTATTAACAAATCAATTCGATCTTGCGCAATCGGAGGACGTATCATCACGGTCGGTAATACAAGTGGACACGAATTAAAAATCGATAATCGACATATTTTTACAAAGCAAATTTCAATTATTGGTTCAACGATGGGTTCGTTTTCGGATTTCAAAAACATACTTGATATAATAATAAAAAGAGAAATTTTTGCGCCAATCCACAAAACAATTCCACTTGAAGAAGGAAAATTGGGCTACAAGTCCCTTAAAGACAAAACGCGATTTGGAAAAATCGTTTTTAAAAATCAGTAACATCCTTACCATCAAAACTTTCGCATTCTCAATTAGCACTAATTACAAATCCCAGAACATTTGTTTTAAATATCTAACCTCCGCTCTTACCATTTTGAAGAAGTCCACACTCGATTAGTAGCTGATAACGAAGACTGCCTTAAGAACGACCTACTAACTTTTCACGATCCAAGCGCTCATTGAATTTAAAGTTATCGCAAAATTCACCCACAGTCAGGTCATATCAAGGCAGCATTTAAATTCGACCTGAAAAAACCAGCCTCGCCTTAAGTCGAACAAAGGTTATTTCGGCCAGTTCTCCACCCAACTTCCTCAGATAACAACTATTGGAAAAGTAAGTTCGAAGTGACGACAACGTCTATAAAATATGAAAAATTACCCAAAAATGAAAATATTTTACGACAGCAAGTGTCCTTTATGCAGTCGGGAAATGAATTTTTTAAAAAAAAGAGACCTTCATAACAGCCTACAGCTCGTAGATATCCACGCCCCTTCCACAAATTTTTCC
>CAYYIQ010000070.1:10789-14227 GCA_964472005.1 uncultured Bdellovibrionales bacterium
CATTGGAAAAGACAAAGCTCAACTAATGGCAAAGATTCATGCAAATATTGAAGGAAGAGGGCTAGTTTCAGGAGTTGAAGTCTTCAGAGAGGCGTATTCGAGGGTGGGTCTTGGTTGGATTATGTGGATAAGCAAATTTCCGATTTTCAAACAAATCTTCAACCTGAGTTACAAGGTTTTTGCTAAATATAGAGTCAAAATTGGTAGTATTATTGGCTCGTGCCCTAACGACTCATGTAATATTAAAATTGATTAATTGAACTTTGAATCTGCTAACTTGAAGTTATTTTGATTCTTGAATTATAGATTCGAAACATGACTCAGGCCAGCACTGTAGACGAAATATCTAACCATCTGATATTTATTATTAATTAATTCCCTAGGAGGAAAGAAAAATGATAAAAAGCAAAAACGATCTTTCAAATCTAACAGAGCTTCAACATGATGTAACCCAAAACGGTGGAACGGAGAGACCATTTCAAAATGAATACTGGGACAACCACGATGAAGGCATATACGTTGACGTTATTAGTGGAGAACCCCTTTTCTGCTCAATCGACAAATTTGATTCGGGAACGGGATGGCCAAGCTTCACCAAGCCAATTAGCAACGATTCAGTAATTGAGAAAGTAGATACCAGCCTTTTTATGACCAGGACAGAAGTTCGATCGGCCAAAGCAAATTCACACTTAGGTCACGTTTTCCCAGATGGCCCAAAACCTACCGGAAATAGATACTGCATGAATTCTGCCAGTCTCAGATTCATACCTAAAGAAAGTTTAAAAATGGAAGGATATGAGGAATTCACAGTCCTTTTTGAAGCGAGCACGAGCAAAGTCTTAGAAAAGAGTTGATCAATGAAGGTTGCGACTACCCTCGACATGCAAGGACCCGAATAAAGAATTATAAATATCGAACGTCACTTCACCGTTTCTCTTTCGTCGAATATTCACGTTTACTTTTCCGCTCAAAGACTTAAACATACTGCCAATATCTTGAGATTCTCGATCAAACACAGCAGGATAAACCGTGCTAGATAAAGACAGACTTCCTAAAGCGGTCTAAAATATCAGTTTAAACCTGATATTTAAATCAGAGAGGATGGGGCTAGCTGTTAGAGTTATCGCCAAAAGGACTTCGTCAATTTAAACGAATACTTACAGATTAAGAGCGTATAATATCTTGGGGAGCTTGCTTGATAAGACATCATAACTAGACGCTATAGTTCTGCCCAACTTTACTACAATTTGAGATCACTTTTCTGATAATCCTTGAGCAAGACCAAAAACCATAAGATCTTCTAATCCGCTCAAGGGACGAAATTAACGTAAGAATTTAAGTCCTACTTAAGAACCGCTTTTCTCAGACGAATATTCTTAGGAGTAACTTCCATCAACTCATCGTCATTGATAAATTCCATTGCCGCTTCAATTGTTAAAGGAGTAACGGGAGTCAACTGAATATTCTCGTCTTTTCCAGATGCACGCATATTACTTAATTTCTTTTCTTTTGAAGCATTTACGTGGAGATCGTTTTCTCGATTATGTTCTCCAATAATCATTCCCTTGTAAAGCTTATCGTTAGGAACAACAAACATCGTACCCCGAGGCTCTAAATGGTAAATAGCGTAAGGAATCGCATCCCCTTCACGATCCGCGACTAACGACCCGCTCTTTCTAGAAGCAAAATCACCTCTATAAGGTTCGTATCCCTCAACATAAGAATTCATTAAACCAGTACCTCGGGTATCCGTCAGGAACTCTCCTCTGTATCCGATCAAACCACGCGACGGTATCGAGAATTCAATTCGAACCCGTCCACTTCCGTGATTAACAAGATTTAACATTTTACCCTTACGGATAGAAAGTTTTTCGGTCACGACACCCAAGTACTGCTCATCACAATCAATAAACAAATGCTCTATCGGCTCAAGAGTTGTCTCACCTTCTTTTTTGAAAAGAATCTTTGGACGACCAACGGTCATTTCATAACCTTCACGTCTCATCGTTTCAATTAGGATGGCCATCTGGAATTCACCACGACCCTTAACTACATACACGTCACTTTCTGGATCTTCTTCGATTTTAATCGCAACATTATGCAGAGCTTCTTTTGTTAAACGCTCAAGAATTTTTCTAGATTGTACAAACTCTCCTTCACGACCCGCAAATGGTGAAGTGTTTGGTCCAATTGAAACCGAGATAGTCGGTTCGTCAACAGTAATTCTGGGCAAAGCTTTTGGAGCCTCTTTAGTTCCAATTGTATCACCAATTTGGATTTCATCAGCACCAGCAAGAATTACGATCTCGCCTGCTTCTGCCGTTTCAACCGGTTGAAATGCAACACCTTGATAAATTTGTATCGCAGAAAGTTTTAGTGGATGAAACTTATTATCCTCGGCTATTCTTACAAGGTTAGCGCCTTTCTTTACAGAGCCATTAAATATTCGACCAATCGCCAATCGACCCATGTAATCGGAATATCCGATATTTGTAACTAAAATTTGAAGTGGTTCTTCTGGATCGTACTCAGGTGGGTTCATATGATCGAGTACGGTGTCAAATAAAACCGAGAGATCTTTTTCATCGCCATCGACGGTCTTTTTAGCTATTCCATCTCTACCAATTGCATAAAGAACTGGGAATTCTATTTGAGACTCGTCAGCATCCAAATCGATAAACAAGTCGTAAACATCGTTTAAAACTTCTTCAGGTCGAGCATCCTGACGGTCGATTTTGTTAATCATCAAACAAATCGGAAGTCTTGCATCTAAAGCTTTCTTAAGAACAAATCTAGTTTGCGGCAACGGCCCTTCACTGGAGTCGACAAGTAAGATAACTCCATCTACCATCTTCAATGCTCTTTCAACTTCACCACCAAAGTCCGCGTGACCAGGGGTGTCTAAAATATTGATTTTTACATCCTTCCAATAAACTGAACAATTCTTCGCAGCGATCGTGATTCCTCTTTCGCGCTCAATATCCATTGAATCCATAACGCGGTCAGTGCCCGAATCAGAAGTTTTTAATGTCGCTCCCTGCCGTAACATGTGATCTACAAGTGTAGTTTTACCATGATCGACGTGTGCGATAATAGCGATATTTCTGATTTTAGGATTTTGGACTTTCATTTGAATAGATTTATTTTTTTAGTTTTTAAATTTTAAGACATAAAATAGAACATTAGACTTCAGAATCAGGAGGATCTTTCTCATCAGGTAACAATTTCATCGACCGCTCGTACGATTTTACAATTTTGGTCGGCAAGAATGAGCCCACCAGAACCACAACGAATGGAACTAAAACAATTATTAATAAGATTATAAGAAAGATTTTCAAAATAAATGATCGACTAGCATTAATGATTTTTTGGTGGCGTTCTAACTGAATTTGCAAAAAAATACCATTTGCCAATTAAACAAGTGAGCAAGCCTCTCGA
>CAYYIQ010000071.1:0-14076 GCA_964472005.1 uncultured Bdellovibrionales bacterium
AGGTAAGTGACCGCAAATTCAAACTAAGTACTGGCCCTCTGCTGGCGGATTGCTATCGACCACAGCACTTCGATACTGAGAACTTTCACAACTTAATTATTTCTCAATTCATAGGTGCGATAGGCCCAAACTATATCATAAATTTATTGAGCGAGTTTAAACTGAAACGAGTTTTGTTTCTCGGTAGCGCCGGTGCCTACAGTAACAAAAACTTACCCGACAATAACCCAGACTTTAACGTTTGTTTTCCCAACTTATTTCTCCCCTGCTGGGAAGATGCAGCAAATATGCTTCCCGAAAAAACATCTCTTCTCAAAGTGGAAAACATTCTCAGAAATTCAGAATGCGAAATTCCAATTAACCATGAGACATCTGTATCTAGTATTAATCTTCCAACTTACCTAAATCTGAATCTAGTAGATGAGATCCATAAAGGTACCAACATCCGTATTTATGATATGGAAGCTGCATTTATTGCCGAGCAGGTTAAGAATCTAGGCATTTCTTTCGGCTGCGCTCTTTTCATCACGGACCATCATCAAGCGACAATCGACACTCCTCAATCCGTGCAACTTGCCGCTAAGTCACCTAATTTTAAAGAAGTTTTAGAATACACCGTTAGTTTGACCTAATTCACGCCAACCGTTGTCGCTTATCGGTATGATCCTTGCATTTTAAACCTTGGGAGCGGGGATTGTAGCTGATGAGGGGGAATTTTTAGCGGAAGGTTCATAAGGGATATGGAAATACAATCATCAAATACAGGTGATGTTTTTAATCAAACAACACCGGTCGGTAGCTCAATAGTTACTACTCAAACAGATTCAAGTAGCTCTAGCTCTTCTGTTTCGTCTCAATCAAGTACCGCAACCCAAACTGATTCAATTAGTTCAACTGAAGCAAATTCTGTTTTTACAGAAAGTGGCTCAGCATTCAGTGCGTTTCTAAAAACAGCACTTGGTGGTGATAATAAGGTTGAAGTAAGCGAAGAGGAGCTTTACGCTGGGTTAATTCAAGAACGCTTAAATAGTAAATCAGAAGAAGCCGGACAGATATATTCGCAAGAAAAAGCTAAGCTCATGCAATCCATGGCACGTGCTGACGGTTACGTAAGCTATGAAGATGTTGCGCTAACGGCATTAAATAACACAGTTGCATCTGGCGCAGTCACTCAAGAAGAAGCTGAAATGATCAATGGTGAAGCCTTTGCCGGAGCTCAACTAGACTCAAACTTAGACGCTTTATACGACGATCGTGGATCTGAACATGACCCCTCTAAAGCTGTCGCATCGATTAGTGAAGCCTTAGTAAGAGCGGAAGAATTTATGAATTCTGTAACTAACGGAGAAAAGACTGTTGAAGGGAGATCTCTCGACAGTGGGTCGACGGGACATTCAGGAGCCGCAGGTAGCATTTCTGGTTCTGGTTCGATCTTACCTAATGGAAGCTCTCTATCAGGTAGTCAATCCCTTGATGGTGGCGGTGGGTTTCTGTGGAAGCCTATTTCTGAATCTGATGGGAAACTAGCAATTTTACTTCCACAATTAATGGCCGGAATGGTCGAAAAACTTGAAATTCATTCTTCACTACCGCCAGATGAGAATTCAAAAGTAGCGACAGGTGACTATAAAACTGATTCTAATGGTGGGCGGCCTACTTTTAGATTTGATAAACCTGGTGACGATTATGGAAATGATTTGCATGTAGTTGCTTATAATAAAGACGGAACTACTGCCACCTGGTCAATCTCAGACGGCGGGGCGAGAAACGACTAATTAGCATTAAAATCTGTTGGCAATCGTCTTTAATATAAAGTCGATTGCCCTAATAACTAATCACAATTTAATGTGCGCCTACGAATTTAAAGTAAAATCTATTTCTTTTCACTAAACAGTGAAAAGACGCTACTCAATAACTTATAAGCTACTTGGTTATTTTTCTTTTCTTGTTCTGACAATTCTTCGTTTAACTTAATTCTCTGATCTATTTCTTTTTTGATCTCTAATAGCTTAGTTGAAATAAATTCGTCACCAGCTTTATTCCGATCTTCTTCAGTTGGAAATTGCATTCTGATAGTTTCTAATTCACCTCTATCTAACCATAAACCAGAGCATTTTAAACATTGATCGACTTCGACTTCTCCAAAAATATCGTACGAGCGCCTGACCATAATTTGATTTTCACAACAAGGGCAACGTCTAACTTTGACTAACTCTTTATGATTAGCTTCAGTATAATCGTTCCCGATGAGCTGTTCCAAATTTGCTTCTGTTACTTCGTCAAATTCTTTGATTTCATCCATGTCAAACCAAATTCCACCACAACCTGATAAACAAACATCTACAGTTACACCAGAAACAATTTTTTCTGTTAAGCTATCAAGACATGCAGGACATTTTTTCATTTTCGGACCTTTTGATAAGTTTAATTTAGGACGAACTTCGGGTAATAGATTACCGTTCAAAGAGACGAGCCAATTACAATAACTCTAATAATATCGACAGAAAGTTAAAAAACTATTAATGCTTTTTAGGTAATATGTTTAAGGGGTTAGGCATAGAAAGACTGCGATAACTGGAAATTGAATTTAGGAGAGGATTAACCACTAAGGCACAAAGACACTAAAGATATTTTAGAATTATCTCGGAGTCGCACTTGATCATGTAACAATCCCCTTTCCCACCTTAGAGTCTTTCCGTCTTAGTGGTCGAACCCTCCTAACTACATCCTTAAAAATCTATCAGACACGGGTTTCCAAATCAGAGATACTAGATTCTAACTTAGTAACTTTCCGTTGTACTAAAAAGATAAAAACAAACAAGATTATCCAAAATGCTGCTAGGCCGATAAAAAGATAATTTGATGTATCTGGCATACTGACTCCCTAAAATAGCTTTCGTTTTATTTTCAACCTTGCATCATCTAGCTGCAAGACACGGTATGATAATCTTAACAGGACTAAGGCGACAATAATCATCGCAATATTTGAACTAATCATTGCGTAAACGTAACCTGAGTCCCTCAAGCCTTGCTTAGCCACGACTTCGGGATGAAGTTGTTCAGTCCGATCTAGAAGCTTAATTGAAAACATGACAATGGGAACTTGGATCGCCGACAGAATTCCCAAGATCGACATAAATACACCTTTTTCTTCGCTTTGAAAATTAACCTTACTAACGTAACGCAAAGAAAACAGGAGTATCCAAAGTATTAAAACGCTAGTAAGTCTTGGCTCCCATCTCCACCAAGTATTCCACGATGAATGCCCCCATATCATACCAGTGATAAGTACTATTCCACAGAAGAGAAAGGAAATAGATGATGCTGCATCAAGTAACATTGCAAATTTCGCGTGCTTAAATACCAAAAAAAGAACAGAGGCAATAAAGGTAACAGCCAACATCAAATAACACGCCATCGCAGATCCTACATGCATATATAGAATTTTTTGAACATCTCCCATGATAGCTTCACTGGGCGCAACAGCGATAAAGAAGGCAGAAAATAGACATAGTATCAGAGCAACAACGGGCATAAGTTTGTCACTAATAGAATTAAGCTTTTTAATTTGACTATCTTTCATACTCTATTTAAACCTTCAGCTTTGCGATAACTCTAAACAATAACTCGGAAGTAAGAACAAGTAACACTTGAAGACCTGCGAGCAATTTAAACCAAAAAGATCCATAGTCAAAATCTTGCCCTGCAAAAACACTTTCACCCACCGTCACACTTGCAACACTTAAAAGCAAAATAAGCGGCAATAAGATGATTGGCATTAGCACCTCTTCGTAGGAGCTTCGGTGACTAATAGTCGCGCCAATAATCGAAAGGCTAACGAGTGCGGGTAAAGCCAAAATATAAATTAGCCCCAACTTAAATAGGGAGAACATTATTGCTGGAAATCCCATTAAAATGATAAAAACAAATGACTGAATGAGTACAATAAAAATACTTACCATCGTACCACTAATAAGTTTCGCTAAGAAAATTTCAGTCGACTTAAAACCATCGCGGGTTTGTTTCAAAAACAGTAGCTTTCGCGACTCTTCCGATAAATTTTGAAGCATAATTCGGAACACACCAAGAACTAAAATTATCCAAAGATATGGACTAGCAATTAGGCCAATTTCGTTTACTGATATTTGCAGGTTCCGAAATAACGCTGAAACTAATACTGTCAACAAAGCATTAAAGATCAAGATACCAATAAAGAACTCTCTGTTTCTTAGGTATAGCTTATATTCTTTGCGAACTAAGATAGACAGCCTTTCAATCATTGTCTATCTCCCGATCGGATTTGACCGTTTATCAACTTAATTTCAGTACAATTTAACAGAGAATAAAATTCTTTAAAGACTTTATCGTGACTAGAAACGATAAAAGAACTTCCATTGTGATAGAAAAGTTTAATAGCTTTTTCAAGAGCAGCGATACCTTCGCTATCTAAAAATACAGTTGGCTCATCAAGGATAATCCATTGTGGACGATTGATAAATGCGGAAGCTAAATTGGTTCTCTGTTGATATCCTCTGCTCAATTTTTGATATGGAGTATCTCGAAACGCTGAGAGTTTAAATAACTCCAACATTTCATCGGTAATTCTTTCCCTCTCAGTCAATGGACAGAGTGGTGACGATAAAATTAAATTTTCTCGAGGTGTAAGAAAGTCATAACTTCCTTGAGAAGTGAAACTAGAAGAAATCTCTGCATTCTTAAGACTATCAAAATCCAGATGGAAACCGTCATTAAGGTATTCAACTTTACCTTCTTGAAAACTGCCATGTCCGGCAAGCACAGACAACAGGCTTGTCTTTCCAGCTCCGTTTTCCCCAGAAATTAGGTAATTGTGATTTTTCTCAAATGAATAAGAAAGATCTCTCAGAACTGCGCATTCACCATAAAATTTCCAAAGAGAGGTTAATGTCAGCATTTGAACCGACTATGAAATAACTTCTTCTGCATCTTTAAGAAGCAGCTGTCGTTGTTCTTCATATTCAGATTCTGAAAGATTGCAATTTTCATACAATTCTTTCAACTCTTCTAATTCCAACACCAAGCGACTAGCTCTCAATTTATCTGCATTCTCATTGGCAGAATCGGGGTAACTATTCGCATCGGTAACCCCATCTTCGTTCGAATTTTGAAGGAATGGTTTTACAACGTAATAAACAGCGAGGACTGATAAAAATAATGTCGAGCCTAGAGTTATTTGATCCATATAAGAATTCTCTAATTTTTCAGTTTAAATTGCTTTCTTTTGAAGTTTCCGAAAAAATAGTCCGTTCAAAAATTAATATCATTGCACCTATCAACATTAAAAAGCTGCTGACCCAAAGCCAAATTTGCAATGGATTAACAAACACTTTAAAAACACCAATAGTTTCACCTAAACTAGAATGTGGATCAACATTATCACCACCACCATTACTCGTAGGTTCTCGATCGATTCCTGCCAAGGCTACGTATAGATCTTCCAATGCCCCTGATCGAATATCAACTTCTGTTGTTACCTCCTGACTTTTACCATAAATACGTTTCTCAGGTGTTAAATGCGTTATTAATTCGCCAGTTCGAATACTATATACAGAAAGAGTACTTCTTAGATACCCATAACCTGAACCTCTACCTTCTTCCATCTTGTCTAATGTGATCTTATAACTTCCAACTTCCGCACTTTCGCCATTCTTAAGACTGATATCTCTTTCAATTTTATACGCTGAGGATGCTGTTATTGCGACCGCGCACAGAGCGACAGAGAAGTGAATCAAATGTGCAGCATACTTTCGTCGTTTACTACTAAGCAATTCTTTTCCACTTGATATAACCGATGATCCAGAAGTCTTTGATCTAGCTTTAGCTGACTTATAGAATTCCATTAGAATACTGCTGACAACGAAAAATGACAGACCAAATGATATAGCAGAAAGGATTCGAGTTGGATCGATTACCATTAAAAATGCCGAGACTAATGAACCAAAAATAAAAGGTCTTAAAAATAATTTTCTAATCTGTCCAAGGGATGCTCTCCGCCAAGAAATTAACGGTCCAACCGCCATTAGAAATATTAAGAATAAGAATAAAGGATTATTTACCCTATTAAAAAATGGTGGTCCCACAACTAACTTTTCATCGCTTACCGCTTCACTCAAAACTGGTAGCATAACTCCCCAGAGTGTCACAAAACAAATACCCAATAGAGCTAGGTTATTGAAAAGGAATGCCGATTCTCTTGAAATATAACTTACAATCGTATTTTCCGATTTTAGAAGGCTTCGTCGTGAAATTGTTAAAGCAGTAACGATAATTCCCATCACAACTAGATATACTAAAAACACCCATCCCACGTCCGTTTCTGCAAACGCGTGCACACTTTGCACAATCCCACTTCTCGTTAAAAATGTTCCAAATACAGTCAAGAGATACGTCAATGTAGCTAGAAAGATGTTCCAGGTTTTCAACATTCCTCTTTGTTGTTGCACCATGACCGAATGAAGAAACGCAGTACCACTTAACCAAGGCATGAATGACGCATTTTCGACAGGATCCCAAGCCCAAAAACCGCCCCAGCCTAACTCTATATATGCCCAATTTCCTCCAAGAATTATTCCAGCAGTCAGGAATGTCCAAGAGATCAAAGTCCATCTTCTAACCGCAATTATCCAAGCAGAACCTAACTCTTTGCTGATTAACGCCGCAATGCAATATGCAAAAGGGACAACAAATCCAGTGAAACCTAGATACAACATCGGCGGATGAATCATCATGGACGGATTCTGGAGAAGTGGATTCAGTCCATTCCCGTTAATTTGCGTAATGTGTGAAGGAATAAGTCTAAAAGGATTGGTTAGGAACAGAACTACGGATAAGAAAAAACATGTAGCAAGACAAAGAACTGGGATTACGTAATAGGTAATTCTCTTTGGAACATCCGGTCTAAATTTAACTGACATCGCGGAAAAAGTAGCCATGATCACTGCCCATAAAAGCATCGAGCCATCCATTCCTCCCCATATCGCACTTACGCAATAATACCACATCATCTCGTTTGACGAATGTTGCCAAACATAAAGATTAGTATAGTCGTGAGTCACGAAACTATAAGCAAGAAATAAAATCGAAATAAACGCGAAAAAAGCCATCAGATTCAGGGAATTTTTCGCAGCAAGAACAAATTTCAAATTACAATTTTTTGCACCGTAAATGCCTAAAAAGAATCCGCAGATGCTTGCGATCCAAGCAATAAACAAACTGAAATGTCCGATCATGAAAAATCCTTGTATGAGTACATTATGAAATTGTTATTTTTTTTAAACTATTTTGGCTTCGGAGGTTCGTACTTAGAGGGGCATTGTGTATTTAATGTTGTTGCGTTAAATACACCCATCTCATCATTTACACCAACAACATAATTGCCTTCTAAAATAACATCTCGAGTGTCTTTTAAAGTATCCGGCATTAGCCCATGATATACGACTTTTATTTGTGGGTCATTCTCCCCTGTTTTCGCTGGGTCTTTTACTAAGAAGCTGATTGTTTTAGTCGTTCCACCTTTAATCTGAATATCTGGCGAAGATACTTTTGCTCCTAGTCGAATTCTACTTTGATCTAGATTTTGCTCAACCAGCTCTGCAACGGTCAGCACTTTTTTCGAACTTTCCTGTACTGCGGAGTATACTAACAAGGTAATCACGCCGAGAATCCCGACTATTGGTAAAACAAACTTTAACATTTTTAAATTTTCCTATTAAAAATCTCTAATTCTTCTTTCTTCGGCAATAGGTTTATTTGTTTGGTTGCCTAAAACACCCTGCGAATTTCCTAACTTCTCTCGATATTCATTACTTATATCATCAAGGTTACGAATAATTGGGCGGGGTGGTTCGCTTAAAATATCTTCTGGTGGCAATTCGGGTAATGGAATTGTAACTCCTAAAATTTTCTTAACATCAGCAATTTTTTTCAGTAAGTGATCGTTAATCCAATTTTTATCCCACCACTCTATTGCTCTAATCGGCTTTCCTTGAAAAAACATCCCATAATCAAACCCACCATCTTGAATTTGCGGCAAATTCCCCGGGACGCCAATACTAGTATTGCTATCAACTTCTTGATTTTTTGAAACCGAGATCTCTTTAAAATTACTGTATACAGACAAAAGCCCAAAGCCGTGATCAACCGCTACAATTTTATTAAATCCTTCACCTTCTAATAGCGCGACAACTTTACCTTCATTACCAATTTCAACAGATTTAGTGCTCGGGTAACGAAAGGAAAATTGATTATTAATTACGTTAACTTCCCTGCCGGTCGAATCACTAATAAAGATCTTATCTCCCGGTTGCGGAGACATTTGGCTTCCTACTGGACGATTTAAATTCTCTTTCCAGTACCTTTTAACAGTTGGCTCAATCTTCTCTAGGTAAGTTGAAATGTCCGCATGATCAAAACGGGTTTCTTTAAGATCGTTAACCTCATAACGCCAATTCCTAGGTTTCTTTGATTGGACACGGTAATAAAAACCTTTGGTAGCTTCATTCCCTACCGCATTTCTTGCATAAACTTCTGGTGCTTTATTTTTATCGGTGTAATTAAATGGAATCGCGAATAACGAAAAATATACACCCTTAGTACTTTCAAAATCTCTATCGAGGTAGTGAATTGGATATCCAATAAATTCTTTGTCGCCAACTCTTACACCAGATTCTTTTACTTTGTCCGTTTGAACACGATAGATTGCTAATTCCATTCCACCTTGAACCATGTTGTGCTGTGTTGTTAACACTTCGATGTCTGGGCTATCGAACATGACTGGAACGTCGAATGCTAATTTTTCGCCATTACTCTCTAAAGATCTATCAAATGCCTCAATTGATACTCGAATGTTACCTGGTCTAAACCCCTGTTTCTTACTATCAATTAGCAGAGTAACTTCCTTTTCCTTGATATTTAGTGGAACTGTGGTGCTATATATTTCTTTGTTCAATCTACTTTGATCTACTCTAACTCTTATTAATTCAATTCCCGATTTGTTATCGACAACTTTGAATTTAAGTTCTTGAGGAACCTTACCGAAACCTGCGATTTGTGAAATGATCTCAATCTTTGGACCTTCCTTTTCAAAAAAGTATCTCAACAAAGGCACTTGCGTCGACACGATAAAAAACAACAAGATCAAGCACGCAATTCCTATCAGGTATTTTACAAAGTAAGACCACATTGTATTAATTTTCCTCGTTATTAATGTCGATCGTACCATCTTCACTTAAATCAAGTCGATCTTCCATTAATGCCTTAAGCCTGGTCTTTAATCTCGATTCAATCTGTCGAATCCGCTCTCTACTAATATTAAATTTATCTGCGATCTCTTGAAGAGTCAGAGGCTCATCACTTAACAATCTTAAATCAATTATCGCTTTTTCTTTTTCATCGGCCTTATCTTTGTAACGATCGACCACCTCTCTAATTGCACTTTTAAAGTCTTCGTCCGCAACGACAGACTCTTGATCCTCGATATTGCTAGGAATAATCGAATGTAGGTCTAAGCTATCTTCTTCTCCACGATTAACCGGGGCGTCCACACTTAAATCTGGCAGACGGAGCCTTTTTTCCATCTCAATTACTTCAGACTCTTTCACCCCTAAGCGATCGGCAAGAAGCTTCGCTTCAGGCACAAACCCCTCATTTTCGAGTTTTTCTTTTTCTTTTACCAAATTGAAAAAAAGCTTTCTTTGAGCTTGAGTCGTTCCAACTTTGACTAATCTTATATTATTAATGAGGTATCTTAAAATATAAGCTCGGATCCAATACACTGCGTAAGACGGAAATCTGATTCCTCGCGATGGATCATATTTTTCGACTGCCTCTAACAAGCCAATATTACCTTCTTGAACGAGGTCCAAAATATTTTGTATATTCCTTTGGTGCTCTCTTGCTATCATCACGACTAAACGTAAATTTGCGACTACCAATTTGAGAGCAGCTTGTTTATCGCCGTGTAGTTTATAGCGGTTTGCTAACGCAGTTTCTTGTTCGCGAGTAAGTGTAGGGATGTGGCGAATCTCGGCTAAATAGCTTTGCAGTGGATCGTGGCGAACTAATTCACCGGAAGAGGCGCTCGCTTCAGTATCTGGCTGGCCTTTCTTTCCAGACCCTTTACCTAACGCGAAAGGTTCGAGATTTCTTTCGTCGGTTAGATCTACCGTACCCCCGGAATTTACAACCAGATCCCATGGGGAATCCGTGACTATCTCGTCAGCTTCCCTTAGAGGTAGTGATTGGTCTTCCCTTTCCTTTTTATGTCGAGTCCTCTTTGCCAAGTTTAATTAGGAATTATCCTTCTCCAAATTCATGTCGTAAACCATTTTGAGTTGAGAGCAAATAGCTACTACAGCAGTATCAACCTGGTAAATTTCGGCACCAAGCGAAACTAATTTCGCACCCTGATTTACTATCAAAGTTCTCTCACGTTTCGACCAACCTCTTTCTGGTCCTATAAAAACTACTATGCCATTATCATTGATTTCTTTGTTTTCACCAACTAGCAAATTTGCGGCACTCGAATTTAAAAATTCGGGCATAGAGTCTCCCAAAACGTGATAACCCGCAAGACTTGGGAACACTTCGTCAAAAAATTGCCTGCTTTCTTTCACAAATTTAATTTGCGGGAAGAATGGAAATCCCGACTGTTTTACTCCTGTTCTAATCTGTTGGCAAATTTCATCGTCGTTAGTTGCATGACTCAGCAGGAAGCTCTTATCCGAAAGGTCCGAGACAACCAAATGAATCGCTTTAATCGGCAAGACCGCCGCCAATTCCAAAATCTTACGCAACATCCGTGGACGCGGTAGGCCCAATACTAAAGTTAAAGGTTTATGAATGCACAGGCTCTCTTTTGCAAAATATTTGAACGTTAATTTTTCATTATTTTCAAATAGCTGATAAACATAATACTCAATTTGGAACTTAAGGGATTCATCAATTGAGACAGATTCCCGATTTAAAAAGTCGTTATTCTTTAGGTTTTTGGCAAATTTAAATTTTTCGCCAATTTTTAGATTATGTGAGGTAGTAAGCTCGCCATTTGATAATTCAAAAGTATCATTATCTGAAAAATCTAAATCTAAAAGATCGATATTTGCCAATTGCAGTTACCAAATAAGTATTAAATAAAAAGATATAACTTGATCTCAATAATTTTCTAAACTACTAAAACATCAGATTAACTAAACGAAGCTATGGAAACAAAACCTAATATCACATCCCTCGATCCAATAGTAGCCCTTGCGAAAAGACGTGGATTTGTCTTTCAATCTAGCGAAATCTACGGTGGCTTAAGTTCTTGCTACGACTATGGTCCGCTTGGATGTGAAGTTAAACGTAATGTTAAAAACGCCTGGTGGCACTCCATGGTTCAAACCCGCGAAAACATTGTTGGACTTGATGCAAGTATAATTATGCATCCAAAAGTTTGGGAAGCGAGTGGCCATGTAAGTGGCTTTACTGACCCACTTGTCGAATGTAAAAGATGTGGAAGACGAGTACGAGCTGACCACATGCCTGAAGAAGGATTTATTTGTCCTAAAGGTGAAAAAAAAGCCAAGTGCGACTTCGGTGAAGCTCGAGCATTTAACTTAATGTTTAAAACTAATTTAGGTCCAATCGTCGCACCGGAAAATGACGTTTACCTAAGGCCAGAAACGGCTCAAGGGATTTTTGTCAACTATCAAAACGTCGTAGACTCAACCCGAGTCAGCCTACCTTTCGGAATAGCTCAACAGGGGAAATCATTCAGAAACGAAATTACCACAAGACATTTTACATTTAGAACCTGTGAATTTGAACAAATGGAAATGGAATTCTTTTGTCGACCTGAAGCAATGCAGGAATGGTATGAATATTGGAGAGAAGAAAGAATAAACTGGTTTAAAAAACTGGGCGTTTCTTCGGAAAGACTAAGGTTAAGAGAACATGCTTCGGATGAATTAGCTCATTATTCTTCAGGTTGCGCAGATGTTGAATATCTTTTTCCCTTCGGTTGGGCAGAACTAGAGGGAATCGCATGTAGAGGGAACTACGATTTAACCAAACATTCAGAACATAGCGGCAAGAAACTACTTTGGAGGGATCAAGTTAGCAATGAGACTTTTATTCCCCATGTTGTCGAACCAGCCCTTGGTACCGATCGAGCAGTTCTTACATTCCTTGTTGATGCATATAAAGAAGAAGAAGTTGATGGAAACATGCGAACCGTAATGTCATTCCATCCAAAGATAGCACCAACAAAACTAGCTGTTTTCCCATTAATGAAAAAAGATGGCTTAGGTGACAAAGCCAGAGAAATCTTCGAGTCATTGAAAGAAAACTATGCTTGTTCTTATGACGACAGTGGAAATATTGGAAAACGTTACCGCCGACAAGACGAAGCTGGAACACCTCTCTGTATCACAATTGACCATGATTCACTCACAAACAATACAGTAACTATTAGAGATCGTGACACACTTAAACAAGATACCGTTCCATTAACTGAATTACGTGAGAATATATATAAAAGACTTGAATTTTAGTTCTACGAATTTTGAATTCTAGCTCTATTAGATTACTCTATTACTGCGCGGCGATTTCCCTTCCGGTTATCTCAATTGCGAGATTTTCGGAAGGTGAGATTGGAACATTGCCTCTTAAGTATTTTATTAGTTTATTTATTCCTTACGTAGTTATTTTCATTCTCCTTACCATAAGAAGAGATAGAAAATTTTCAATCCTACAAAAATTTATACAGTTCTCATTTCTAAGTTTGATATTCATTTTCGCTTGGCTTGAATTTTTATCTTACTATTTCCAAGGTCAATCTTTTAACGATGCCTTCTACTTTCACGCGACTCCAGCGACTATAAAGTTCGCATACGAGGTTTTTCCTATTCTTTATATTTTTCCTTTATCAATTTTACTCTTAACGCTAGGACTAGATATCTTCTTAAATAGAGGTGCTCTGGATGAAGAACAGAGGAATTACGAAACTAATTTCCCCTATCGAGTACTACTAGTTATTTTATCACTAGTTTTTTTAGCGAACCCCGTAAAAACCTTTTTTGATAGATACTTAAGTTACCATTCGTCGGCTACAAATTTTCAATTAGCTCCAATTACTTCTCAGTTAGTGAGTTTAAATTTTAATATCTCTGCTTTGCCAAATAAGCAGAAAAAAAATAAAATTTTTGCTAAACCTTTTTTTCAACCTAAAAACTTAGTCCTCGTCTACCTAGAAGGCATAGAAGCTACCTACCTTGATGAAAAAAGATTTCCTGGTCTTCTACCAAATATATCTAAACTTTCTGCCGAAGGCATTTCTTTCACAAACATTCGGCAACTTCCAAATACATCATGGTCAATTGCCGGAGTATTCGCCTCTCAATGTGGGATCACAATCGGCTCATCCATCGACTCAATAAGGAACGATCTTATTCACCATAACTTTTCGCAACAAGATTTCACATGCCTTTCTGATGTTTTGAAAAAAGCTGGCTACTATCAAATCTACATGAAAGGCGCTTCGCTCGATTTTGCAGGCAATAAAATATTTGCTGAATCACATCAATACGATGAAACACTTGGATTAAACGAACTTAAAAACGAAGTCTATCCCAAAAACTATCTCAACAACTGGGGGATCTACGATGACACCCTTTTTGATCTGGCTGTTAAACAATATGATAAATTAGAGAAAACAGGCAAACCGTTTAATCTTACCGTTTTGACAGTTGATACACATATTCCAAGAGGAACCCCTTCGAAAAGCTGTCCGAAATATCAAAATAATAAAAACCAGATGTTGCAAGCTGTTCACTGTACTGATTACTTGTTAGGGAAATTCATTACTTCGTTGAGTGAGAGAGAGAGTTTCAACAACACTGTCATCTTTGTAATGTCTGACCATTTAGCGATGAGAAATATAGCAAGTAATTTATATCCACCGTATAACCAGCGAAAACTTTTAGCCTTTGCTAATAATATCGGCAAAACCGCTGAAGTTAGCTATAAGACTAGATGCCCTCAATGTGGCAGGCTGGTGAT
>CAYYIQ010000072.1:0-14064 GCA_964472005.1 uncultured Bdellovibrionales bacterium
CTGGAAACCTCGTATGACTGCTATCAGGGCACTCGACGTACGAGTTCCTAATAGAACGAGGCAGAAACCTAGATAACACATTGAATATACTTAGGATTAACAAAAATAGCTTCATAAGAAGAAGGTCAAATCAGCGAAGCCGCCCTGTCTGGCAACATAATTAATAGAAGTGTTGTAACCAACGACGATAAACCAACTCTGATTCAATCTTCAGCTTCAGCCCCTTCCATCTTCGAACATATCTGGTTAATAAAGCCAGTACTGCTCAAACTAGTCCCCAAATTTCAAAACGCTACAATCTTCCACTGTAAAAGACTCGTTTAATATATTAAATTAGTCATCAGATTGGGTACAGATCTTCCCTAGTGATCCATTTTACGAGAAGTTGACGAATGCAATGTCTGGCGTATGACGACCGTCATCCTACTCAAAGGAAAAACAATCAATAACTAGAACTCTAGGGCCCAAATAGGTTATCATGAACAAAATCAAGTTTTCAAAAATTATCGACTATTGTAACCCAGAAAATTTAACACTTGCTGCAATTTCAGTAATTTTCTAGTCATCTTTACTAGACTGGACAATTATAGGAATCGAAAACATATTTAACATTGTAAATAGAAAGAAACTGCCTAAGAATGACAACTGACAAGAAAGCAAAAATATTCGTAGTAGAAGATGATCCAATAATTTTCTTAGACATTCAAAGTATTCTTACCAATAATGGCTATACAGTAGTTGGGCATTCCGATAGAGGTGAAGATGCTGTTAAATTGATTCCCGAAGCAAAGCCGGATCTTATCTTAATGGACGTCAACTTACGCGGCGAAATGGATGGAATAGAAGCTGCAACACTAGTTAGTAAATCTTACAAATGTCCTTTAATTTTCCTAACAGCTCTAAGCGATGAAGAAACTCTAGCAAGAGCGAAACTAGCACAACCTTTCGGTTACGTCGTAAAACCCTTTGAAGACGTTGACATTACGACTTCGATCGAAATTGCCTTAATGCGCTTTGAGACAGAGGTTGCTGCAGCAGATTCGGGAATACAGCATGATGACACCCTACCCGAATTTATAAACTTAGATCCAAATTCGTCCCTTATCCCTAATCAAATCAGATCAATCAAGATCTTTTCAAACCTAGAAGATAGTTTTATTGAAGAGATCGCTAGCTCAACTTTAATAAAATCGTTTTCACCCGGAGACATAATCGTTTCGCAGGAAAATAAAGAACACGGTTTCATAGTGCTGTCAGGAAGAATTGGAATTGTGTCCACCTCTATTTCGGGCAAAGATTTAATTTCCTCCCTTCTCGGCCCAGGAGATTGCTATGGACTATTTTTCCTACTTGAAGATTTTTCAGAGAAAGTCTACGCAAAAGCACAAGCTGAATCAAAAATCTTAATAATACCGTTAAACTTAATGAAGCATCTTCAAAAGTCTTCTAAGGTTTTTAACCAACAACTTATCTCAGAATTAACTTCTCAACTGTCTAAGAACATCTCAATCTCTCAAGCTTTAGCATTCTCAAAAGTAGAAGGAAGAATTATTAATGCACTAATTGCATTGCTACCTTCTTTCGGTAAAAAAGCTGTTGAAGGAGAACAAGCCGGTCGTCTCTTCATCACTCGAAAAGAACTAGCTGACTTTACAGGAACGACACCCGAAACAGCAATTAGGGTCACAAAATCACTTGAAAGACGAGGCCTACTTGACTTAACCAAGCCTGGAATTATTAAAGTACTTAACATCGAGGAATTAAAATCTGAAGCATACGACTAGCATTCTCATTTGATTTTTTCTCAGAAAATGAAAACGACTTTTTTCGAATCCATCTCCATCAGGAAACTCATTATATTTGCGCTAGCGCTACCCGTAACCTTAAATCTCATTTTCCTAAATATTTTCTTTTCGGCAAACAGAGACATTAAAGCATCTCACCAATGGGCATTACATTCGAAAGAGATTCTGTCAGATTCAAAGTTTCTTGTAGAGCACGTCAACGAACTCAACAAAACGGTTCCATCCAATTTTAACGATCGTGATCCAGAAAAGAAAAAAAACAATAGCTTCCTAAGATTGCTAAAACTTCTCGAATTAAAGAACGAAAGTCTATCGGAAAAACTACGATATAGCCCTAGCACTACCGAACAACTGGTGAATATTAGAACTTCAATTAACTCGTTAAAAGCACTCCCACCAACACCCGCTTCTAAAAGTGAAGCTCGCGAAATTTTAAATTCAGTAAGACAATCCGTCGTAGTTCTATTAGAGAAAGAGAAGGCTCTGGACAAAGTACGAGCGCTAAAAGCTAAATCTTCAATTGATTTTGAATACAACCTAGTTATCTGCGGTCTATTAATTACAATCATTTACTTTATTGGGATTATATATGTACTGAAAAGGTCGTTTTTCGGCACCCTCAATCGAATAATGACGAACTTGAGTTTAGCGAACAACGGTTCTCCTCTTGTAACTCCTCCTAAACTTGATAGCGAATTATCAATGTTAGAAAACGAATTTTACTATCTCTACAAAAAGCTTGAGGAAAGAAGTCTTGAAAACGAAGGTTTTATATATTGTGTCTCGCACGACTTGCGATCCCCACTCTTGAATATTCAAGCTTTTAGCAAGGAACTAATCAAAAGTGCGGAAAGCACCAAGGAAGAACTTTTAAAATCCCAAGAGGAAATTAGCCCATCACTCCAAGGCCTTCTATCTGAGAGCAAAGACTCACTTAGTTTTATATTAGCCAGTGTCGGAAAGTTAACTCAAATTATCGAGTCAGTTCTCGGCTTGTCTCGTGCGGGCAGAATTCCCATAAAACTCGAAACCATCGATATGAACCTCAAGATGGAAACGATTATAAAATCAATTGAATCACTTATTCGAGAGTCTGGCTGCGCAATTACAATTTTAGACCTCCCTGAAATTTGCGGCGATCGAGTAGCTGTCAATCAAATTTTCTTAAATTTAATCACAAATAGCATTAAATACAGATCTCCAGATCGACCCTTAATAATCGAAATCGGTGAAGACCTGTCTCAGTCTAACCCATACTATAAAGCTATCTATGTCAAAGACAATGCAATAGGTATCCCGCCAAACTCATTAGAAAAAGTATTTCTGCCCTTCGAACAAATCAAAGATAGAAAGATTGCGGGTGAAGGCTTAGGACTATCGATTGTAAAAAAATTGATAGAAAGGATCGGTGGCCGAGTAGCCGTCGAATCTCAGGAAAATGTAGGAACAGTTTTTACGATTTTCTTAAAAACAGAGTGTCCCCCGACAATGGATATAAGTTCTTAAGTCGCTGTCAGTGGAAGACTTGTAAACAGCTAATAAAACGAGATAACGACACCTATATTTGCAACTCATGATAAATCAGACTCTAAATCAATCTATTCAGCCGTAGGTGAAATATTTCAATTTTAGAGGAGACGTGGTATCATAAATTTATTTCCCTTTTTCAAAATATATGACGCAATTTGGAACAATTCTAATTCTTGAAGATGACGCTGGGATTGCGACCCTTGAATCTCGCAAGGTCAAGAATCTTGGCTACGATGCGGAGATTGCGCCGAATTCTAAAACTGCGTTTGAACTACTTTCTAAACATTCTTTTGTCGCAATTATTTTGGACTACAACCTGGGCGAAGAAATTTCAGGTGTGGATTTCTACAATCTAGTTAAAGAAAAAGGGATATACATCCCTGCAATTTTGGTGACCGGCCTAGAAGACCCGCAAATCTTACTAAAGGCTATTCGAGCTGGCATAAGAGACTTTGTGCCAAAGTTAGAAAACTTCTTGGACGACTTAGCCTCAGCTCTTGAACGGGTGACAAAACAGGCAAAAGCCGAAAAAGATTCAGCAATAGCTAACGTTCTGAGAGAAAAAAACGAACTTTTAGAATCTGTGATAACTGCATCTGAGATGTGTTCCGTTAGAACGAAGATGGGCTCTGACGCACTTGAAAATTGGCATGGTAATGTTGAAAAAGTTTTTGGTAGTAAAGAAGTCATTACCATAAAGTCCAGAAAAAAACTCTTAGACCTTGTATTAGAGGAAGATTCGAACTCATTTGCAAACAATCTGATTGAGTCAGAAAACAACTGCTCGGGATTTACATGCCATGTTAGATTTAAGATAGACCCACACCGTTGGATATTTGTTCAAGGAAAATGCTATTCCGAAAACGACGAAAACTCAAACAATAACCAAACGCTCGTAATAGTTTTCTTTGATGTGACAGAACGAAAGCTTTTAGAAAACAATCTGCTCCAATCTTCGTTACGAATGGAGGCCATGAACAAACGACTTCAAATCGGAATGTCGGAAGCCCATCATAGAATCAAAAATAGCCTGCAAAACATATCATCTTTACTGAACCTCAACGTTAGAAAATCCGGTAACCTTAGCGAGGAGGAAGCTAAAAAACTTTCGTCACACATCCAGGGACTTGCAAAGATGCACGAGTTGTTACTTGATCAAACGAATGAGAACGTCGATGGTCAATCTATTAATATTAAACCTATTATTAGCGAGATAGTGGAGACCATTGAAAAATCAATCCCCCATCGAAAATTTACTTATCAACTTGAAGAAGTGATACTTCCAAGTAGAATGGCTTGCACAATATCGGTCATCGTTAACGAGCTATTAAGTAACGCGATTAAACATGGATCAGATGAAATTAGTATCTCCTTAGGTAAGCTTGGAAAATCGGTAGAGCTTAAAGTTAAAAATCAAGGCAGTCAGTTTCCTGAGAACCTTAAAGAAAAAGCATCAGGTAGGAACGGTCTCTCTATTATTGATGCACTTTCCAAGGGAGATCTCGGATCCACTCCGACCTACAAAAACCTTTCTGGAAATATTGCAGAAGCTAGTATTGTATTCGACGCCACAGATAACAACGATCAATAGCCTAAGTTTGCCAACTCTACTCGTTTACCACTAATGAGCCGTCTCTAAGTCTTGTTTCAATTTATCTAACCGATCCTTTTCTACGCTAGAGATATCGTAACCTTCTTTACTACGGTTTGGTTTACTTTTAACTGTAAAAAGTTCAGTTAGAAATTCTTTTAGAAGTGAAGTTGCCGCTGCGACAAGCAAACCTTTGAGCGCGGATGAAACTTGGCCTGCTTGCTGCGTAGGTTCAGTTTGCTTTTTAGAACCCGTCTCGTTTCTGCGAACTTTCTCTGGACGATCTCCCTTAAAATAGTCAAAAATTAAGTAAAGTCCTCCAATGACACCTGCCAGTAACCCAGAAAATTTTAGCCAATCGATATCACTTAATCCATTTCTAGAGTGAAAGCTTTGTTTCATCTTTGCTTCTACGAACCCAACTGGATTTAGTAAATTATGGCGAATACTTCCAAATCGATTTTTTACGTCTCGATTGAAAGCTGCAATCTTCTCTAACTTTTCGCGTTTTTCCCGTCTTATTCTCTTGCTTGGGTCATCGAAAGATTGAAAAATAATTACCAATGCGGCTAACAAAAAAGCTATCCCCGACAGGTAAATATTCTGGAACGAATCAGGTACTCCAACAAGCGAAAGCAAATATATTAGACCCTGGTAAGAGAGATGAAGCGCCGTTATGGCTAGTACTCCATAAATACAGATCGAAAAAATAATTTTTTTTACTACATCGCCCATTTGCGCCGTGAAAGAATTCTTAAGTTCAGTCACATGCAAATCGGCAGATGCTTTTAAAGCATCTGCCGATTCTTTAATTAAGTTATCAGATTGATTCTTCATACGCGTTTTGGATTGAACCTATTCTCAATTCATCCTTATAAAATATTGTGAACCAATTACTATTTCTTACAGATAGAATTTAAAAAGTAACCAACTCCTAAAGCAATCACGACACTTTTAATTGGCTGCTCCTTGATATAGTCCGCAAGATATTCCGACTTATCCTTCACGACATTTTCAACATCTTTGTATTTATCTCTAGCTACCTTCGTACCAGTTTCAGCGTAGCTTTTTGCTTCTTCCATCAGATGCTGTGCTTGCTCGCGAGTACTATCTACAGCAGATTTTACTGTTCCTTCTACCCTGTCTGCATTTTTTGAAAAACTATTACTGTTAACGTGCTGAGTTGCCATTTCGTTGCTCCTAATTATTAAATTTTTACAATATGGAGACTTTAATATTTTCGCTCAAAGACTTATATGACGAACATCAGAGTAAAGACATCCGCATTTGCTCCAGCAAAAAGACTTCGTGAGGTAACAGAGTATTGACTGTTCAAAAAAACATCTTCGGCATCAGCATAATTTGCTTCACATTTTAGCCAGTTTTGCTGAATCATATCTGTAGCTAAAAGTAGGTTAGTTTAAATTTTTTTTCAATAATATAATCGTTGATTTCTTGAACGGATGCCGACCCCAAAATGATTAAGTTTACACCGTCCATTATTGTAAGTTAATAGCTAAATGTCTCTATTAACCTTGATAACCAAGCGTAACTTCTAGAGGAAGATCTAGAATTCCCTAGGCCTGACACTGGTCATAGAGAGTCCAATTTTAACTTGATACCCTCCAAATAGTTAACAACTTTGGAGGATACAATGAATAAAGAAGAAATAATTGGAAATTGGAATGTTGCAAAAGGTAAAATTAAAGAACAGTGGTCAGACCTAACCGATGACGAACTTCTAAACATTGAAGGCAAGAAAGATCAGCTAATTGGTACGATTCAAAAAAAGTACGGTATTACCAAGGAAGAAGCTGAAAAACAATATACCTCATTTAAGAAAAGTCACTTAGATAGCTGTGATACTGATGGGTCTTGTTGCAATTAATTCTATTAAAATATTTTGGAGGAGATTTATGGGATTTTTTGGAAACGATAAATTAGAAAGTATGGACGCATTGCTACTTTCGCAAGTCAAAGATCTTTACGACGCAGAAAGTAGAATTGTAAGCTCAATGCCAGACATGATAGAGAAAGCAAGTTGCCAAAAGCTTAAAGCGGCACTTACTTCCCACATGACTGAAAGCGCAGAGCATGTAACTCGATTAGAAGAGATCTTTAGTCTACTAAACGAGGATTCTAAAAGAGAAACTTGCAAGGCGACTAAAGGGTTACTTGACGAAGCCGCTGAAACTATTTCTACCGACGGAGATCCGGATGTGCTTGATGCAGCCTTAATTGCAGCTGCTCAAAGAATTGAGCACTACGAGATTTCTGCATACGGTAGCGCAAAGGCTTTCGCAGAGAAATGCGGTCAGGATCAAGTAGCTAGACTTCTAGGACAAACATTAGCAGAAGAACACAATGCTGATAAGATTCTAAGCCACTTAGCTAGCACTTCAATAAACAACAAGGCGGCTGCAGCGAATCTTTCGTCATAGCTAGGCCTTAAGCAATTTTTAGGGGAATAAAATTATTCCCCTACTTTTCGAATCACTTTTAAACTTTAGTTGGTCAGTCGATGAAAGCAAATATATCGTCAATAAATTATAACAATCTTTTCTACGCACACAGGATCATGGAACTTGGTTCAATAAAGCTTGCTTCTGAAGAATTAGGTTTAGCTCAATCAACCTTAAGCGAACACCTGAAACAAGTTGAACAATCCTTAGATACTTTGCTTTTCACACGCGGGAAAAATGGTTTGCAGATTACCCCACAGGGTCAGTCACTGTACCGTTATACTCATTTAATTTTTAAAACTGCGGATAAAATTAAAAACATTTTTAGTACCGATGAAGAAATAACCAATTGTATTGATGTAGGGATTTTAACATCTGTAACGAACTCACGAACTTCTAAATTTCTTATTCCACTTTTCGACGATGAAAATACATTAGTTAGAATTCATCAAGGTGACTCAGATTTTCTTGTTAAAAGGTTCATTCATCGTGAAATAGATTTGTTTTTGACCGATTACAAGTTAGCCTTACCTCACTTAGACGGTTTAGAAAGTGAATATTTAGGATCGATGAGTTATGTATTGGTATACAACTCCAATTACCAAGAAATAAAAAAGATTTATTCAGACAAGAATCAAAAGCTTCCTTACGTACACTCATCGATCAAATCAGAAATCCGATGGGCGACCGAACAATTCTTTTCTCAGCGAGGAGTAGATATCGTTTCCCGGGGGGAATCGGACGATATTTTATTAGTGAAAGAAATAATCGACAATGTTCCAAGCTGTGCAGCCCTTCCGCTAAACGTCGTTGAAAACGAATTAAACGAGGGAGTATATTCCCAATTAGATGTCGATCCTTTAGGAAAAGCGCCATTGTATGCAAATTACCTAAATGGTGATAGTATCGAGAACGTTGTGCAAGCCATCGAGCGTTTGAAATCATCACTTAAAGTGCCGTAATAAACATTACATTTCCAAGATACAAAAAAGTAATATAATTCAGCCAGATAGCCACCTCAAAATTCTTTAAATTTGAAAGCAACGCCACAAACTCGGATATTCCGAACCCAGAGGCCTTGAAATGCCTACGCGATTGACGCTATTTTAAAATAATAAGATAGTTAAGCCGCATTTTACTACACTTTAATACTAAGCAATTTGAACTCGATTAAAAGCATCTCAACTACCGAAGTTAATAGTTTAATTCCGAGTTACCTCGATGAGCTAAATGACGACGAAGCGCTCAATCGGTTACTAACAGTTGCGACCACGGTTTGTGGTACGGAAATGGGCGCAATAAGTGTTCTTGAACATACTAGACAATGGTTTAAGGCCAAAAAAGGAATAGCCGTCAAAGAGACTCCGATCGAATACGCCTTTTGCGCTCACACCGTTCTTGAAGACAATACCATGGTAGTCGAAGATGCGTCGGTCGATGAGAGATTTAAAAACAATCCCTTGGTCACAGGAAGTCCAAACATAAGATTCTATGCTGGATCTAAGATTAAATCTAAAGATGGTAACCCTTTCGCAACGATCTGCGTTATAGACTCCAAAAAAATGAGACTTACCGACGAGCAAATCTCAATCCTTGAAAACCTAGCAGTGGTGGCTTCCCACATCATGGACATGAAATATAATTCATATATTGTTAATTCTCTAATCAACAACGTAAAAACTCTCGGAAGCATGATTCCTGTTTGCTACAAGTGTAAACACGTCAAAACAGACTCTGGTGACTGGGTACTACTAGAGAAATATATTGAAAAAGAATTTAAAGCGCACCTGTCACACGGCGTATGTGATGAGTGTTGTGCTAGTCTTCTTTAATAGTCATCACGAGGAATTAGAAGTTTAGCCACAAGAGATGTCCAACCTGTCTGGTGTGACGCCCCAATACCTGCTCCTTTCTCAGGATGAAAATATTCATAGAAAAGAAGCTCGTCGTTCAACATCGCTTTAACCTGAGCTTTTGACCTAGAGTATACAGGCCTATTTCCGACTTCATCTTTTCTAAAAATATTACAGAGCCTTCCTGACAATTCTCGAGAAACATCAAGGATGTTGGTCTCTTTACCTGATCCAGTAGGATATTCTACTTTAAAATCATCGCCATAGTAGTGATAGAACTTTTGCAATGACTCTATTATTAAATAATTTACGGGAAACCAAACTGGTCCTCTCCAATTTGAATTGCCACCAAACATCGTCGTATTAGACTCCGCAGGCTGGTATTGAACACTTACATTCGTATCACCGTATTTAAAAACATAAGGTGACTTATCATACACTTTAGAAAGTGCTCTAATGCCGAATGGAGATAAAAATTCTTTTTCATCTAACATGCGTGACAAAATCTTTTTCATTCGATGTCCACGGAGTAATGACAGCAGACGACGCTGTCCCTTACCTGGTACATCCCAGTGGGATACCAAGCTTGCAAGATCTGGTCGATTGTCTAAGACCCACTGTAGTCTTCGATGAAAATTAGGTAACTTTTCTAATAACTCTGGCTCAAGAGTTTCTACGGCAAATAGCGGAATTAACCCGACCATTGAACGCAAACGTAAAACTTGCGGCTCACCAGTTGGGAGAGTTAAAACATCATAGAAGAACTGATCTTGCTCATCCCATAACCCAATACCCTCTTCAGCCATATTCGTCATTGCTTTCGCAATATAAAGGAAATGCTCAAAAAACTTCGATGCAATATCCTCATAAATCGAGTTGTACTGAGCAAGTTCAAGTGAAATTCGCATTAGATTTAATGCAAACATTGCCATCCAACTTGTACCGTCAGCTTGATTAATATGTCCACCTGTCGGCAATGGCGCACTTCGATCAAAAACACCGATATTATCTAACCCTAAAAAACCACCTTGGAAAATATTTCGACCTTCAAGGTCTTTCCGATTTACCCACCAAGTGAAATTAATCATCATCTTGTGAAGAATTCTTTCTAAGAATCGTAAATCTCCAGTTCCACCTTTCTTCTTTTTTTCGATCTGAAAAACTCTCCAGGCAGCCCACGCATGAACCGGGGGATTTACATCACCAAACGCCCATTCATAAGCTGGCAACTGCCCATTTGGATGCATGTACCATTCTCTTGTCATCAAAACGAGTTGACGTTTTGCAAAATCCGGATCGACCATTGCTAAAGGGACACAATGAAATGCTAAATCCCAAGCAGCATACCATGGGTATTCCCATTTATCTGGCATCGAAATTACATCTTTATTATAGAGATGTTTCCACGTGCTATTTCTTCCGTTCTTTCGTGACTTCGGTGGCTCTGGGTACGAAGGATCACCTTCAATCCATTTATTTAAATCAAAATAGTAGAACTGTTTGCCCCAGAGTAAACCTGCTAAAGCTTGTCTTTGAATATTTTGTTCATCGTCAGTAAGCTTTTGACGATGAATCTCTGCATAGAATTCATCTGCTTCAATTCTACGCGCTTGAAACAAGTCCTCAATTTCTTTAGTCGACTTAGAGTTAACCTTCGTGCCTAAATGATAGTATGCAACTTCAGTTTTACCTGATTCAACTTGAGAAATATGATGAAAAGAAACTTTGGTTCCAAAATTTTCCGCATTGACGGCATCTACTTTACGATCGACAATGAAATCGTTAATTCCATCTTTAAAAAAACGGCCTTCTGCTGGTAAATTATAAAGCTTCGTTCCATTTCTAGCATTATCGCAATAAAGTTGATTTTCGTTGGCTAAACTTGAAAAATAGTATTTGCCTAGACTTGACTCGCACTCAACAGTACTTGAATCAAGCTTAGAGAGTGTTGGCTTCTTAGCTTCTGTATCCCACGCCCATGTATTTCGAAAAAAGACAGTTGGAAGGATGTGAAGAGGTGCTTTTTTTGCAGACTTATTTGTCGCCGAAATCTTCAGAAACAATTGATCAAAATCATCTTTTACGTATTCAATGAAAACATCAAAATAATTTTTATCGGCAAAAATGCCTGTGTCTTGTATTTCAAATTCTTGTTTTGATTTATCTGTACGATTTTTCTCGATTAGTTCATCGTAGGGGAAAGCGACAGTCGGATATTTATATAACATCGACATATAGGAATGGGTCGGAACATTATCTTTATAAAAATATAATTCTTTAACATCTTCCCCGTGATTACCTTGATTTCCGGTAACTCCGAAAAATCGTTCTTTAAGTTCTCTATCTTTCTCATTCCACAACACCACGGAAAGACACATCACTTGGTCATTATCACACACACCAGCTATGCCATCTTCGCCCCACCGGTAAGCGTAGCTTTTTGCGATATCATACGGGACATACTCCCACGCATTCCCGTGCTCGCTGTAATCTTCTCGAACTGTTCCCCACTGTCGATCCGACACATAAGGACCCCAAAGACGCCAGTCTTTGGTACGTTCTTCCATTTCCTCAATTCTCTTTTCTTCAGCTTTCATTTAACTACCGATTTTATTTATGCAATATCTAAGAGCGGCTGTACTCCAAGCTTGAGCTATAGTTCCCCCTGCCACATTATCCGATCCACCAAAAACTTCGGAGACGTGCCCAATTCCAGCGTCGAAAAGATGGTCCCCAAGACTCTCAATTACTTTTTCCAATCCTGGCCTCAAATCACCTTCGGCATATCGTAAAACCGAGTCGCAGTAAGTAGCAAGTAACCAAGGCCAAACGGTTCCTTGGTGATAAGCAGAATCTCGCTTCCACGAATCGCCTTCATAGGTCGGGACGTATTTTTTGTCGTCTAAACTTAAAGTTCTCAAACCATAATTAGTTAACAAGAGCTTCTCTGTCATAAAAAGAATGCTTCTTGCTTCTCTTTGCTCTACTAAAGGAAAGGGCAAGGACAAGGCAAACAATTGATTCGGTCTAAAACTGATATCAATTTCAGAATTTGTAATTCTATCGGCAAGATATCCATTATTTTTAATTGAAAAAGTTTTCCTAAAGCTTTGGTAGGAATGAAAAGCAAAATCTTGATAGCGAGTTGCACGAACTTCATCAGCTAACTCTCTGGCGACTTCACTTGAAATCCTCAGAGCATTATACCAAAGCGCATTAATCTCTACACACAGTCCATTTCTAGGAGTAATCGGCACACCATTAACCTTGGCATCCATCCAGGTTAGTTGGGTATGCTCGTTTCCAGCCGTCAACAAACCTTTATAATTTGATTCATTTTGAATTGCGCGAATATCATAATCAGTACCAGAGCTATATCGATCAATTGAATTAAATACCGCTTTCCAAATGGTTTGGTACTTACCTTTCTCCGCTGAATAATTGTAGATTTTCCATAGCGCAATAACCGCCCATAACAACGCATCGACACTATTGTATTCGGCGTTTACTTGCCCGTTCTCACTGGCGGAAAAAAATCTATTGGGAATAATGCCGTTTTTTTGTGCTGCAAAAAAATCATTAAATATTTCTAAAATCTTGTCTTCTCTGTCTTGATCTTCGGTCAAGTCTTCTTTTAACATCATTCCTAACGTAATAAACGTATCTCGTCCCCACTCCTCAAACCAATGGTAGCCTGCAACCACTCCTCGTTTATGTCGACTAGTTTCGATAAAATAGTCTTGGACACTGCAATCTAATTGCGCTTTAACTTTTGAAGAAAATAGCTTCCCCTTAGGCCTAACCTTTTCGGTGTTCTTTTTAAGGATACTATATGAATGATGATAGGCATCAATGATATCGCCACCTATCTCACTACTTGAAATGCTAAATATATTTTCAGCATTAGGTTGCAAAACTCGTTTAAATTTTAAAACTGAAAATAAATCTGTTGTGCTATCTAGCCCTCTCTCCTCTTCACGCTGTAGTTTGAAATTATAAAACCAATCTCGGTTTTCACTAACCTCAAACGAAGTGCTATTTAGGTAGAGATTCCCCAAACTTTCTAAGGACTTTACGTGAATAGAATTATTCGAAGTTGAAATATTCAATAGTTCATGATGAACTTGTTTTCTCAACGAATGAAAATTGGTAAATGAAAAAAGTGGGATGATAGTTAAAGGAACAGCTTTTTTCCCGTACCATTGATAACGTAAATAAGTTACCGCTGACCCTTTTGGTCTAAAAATTTCTTTTAGTAGAGTCTCGTCATTAATTTTATAGTAATATTTAACGGTGGGTCCAATCAAAACTTTTTCAAGGCGTTGGAAACCTTCTGGGTAAATTGTATCGGAATAAACATTCGTAGAAAGGTGGACGTGTTCCCCAGCCCCGACAAATTCTTCCACCTTTGGAATATAATTTGTTCGACCATGCTCATCATTAACAAGAAAAAGGCTATGGTACCGTCTTGTTAAAGCACCTGAAATACTTTGACTTGACCAACCGCCAAGTCCATCAGTAAGAAGCCATTCTGCCTTGAATAATTTTTCATGTAGCTCGGATCCACTTAGGCTGTAATAGGAATCATCGCTTATATTCATTAAGTTAAATACTTTCCAGGTTAGCTAAAGATACTTTGATGCTTTCATCGTCTGTTTCGATTTCAGCAATGTATGTTTCGACACCTGAAGCAAGAACCTGAATGGCCTCAGGTAAATTTTTAATTTTTCCGACCTTTCCAAAATACTCCCCTCTAACAACCCGCATTAAATCACCTATTTTTGGAAAAGTTACTGTAGTCTCGGAGACAACGGGGAAACCCG
>CAYYIQ010000073.1:0-14063 GCA_964472005.1 uncultured Bdellovibrionales bacterium
TCCCTGCTTTCGCAGGGATGACGTCGAGACGCAGAGATGTCGTCGGGACGTTGGGATGAGGTCGGGACGTTGGAATGACGTCGGGACGTTGGAATGACGTCTGGACGTTGGTATGACGTCGGGACGCAGGAATGACGGTTTTGTCCCAGATCACATTATTTGGACAAACTCGTTCGCGAGGATGACAGGGGAAGAACTCAGCGTGTATTACTCGGACAGCCTCGAAGACGGAAATAGAAGAGGACTCGTTCAAGCACCTAGAGCCACTTTAGCAGAAATGACGATACTTTATCGAAAGCATCTGCACATAAGAATCCAAGAAGACAAAATAATGCAGAAAGTAAAATGATCAATTAATTTATGTTACTGAAACAAATGTGTTATGTTGTGCGCAATTAACTAAATTATAACAGGGTAAATTCATGAAAATGAGATCAAACTACTTGGTTGTAGCAATTTCGACTCTCTTTGTTAGTACATTCGCATTTGCTGACGCGGAGATTGAAAAAGGGAAGGCCGTTTATGAGGGAGCTGGAGCTTGCTCAAGCTGTCATGGTATGGGCGGACTTGGTGATGGAGCTGCGGCATCCGCGCTTCCGGTAAAGCCAGCTAACTTTGTCGTAGGCAATTACAAATACGACACGGATAAAGACGGTAAGATGGGAACTGAAACAGATATTTTTAATATCATCACTGACGGTGCTCAAAAACACGGTGGGAACATGATGATGGTTTCAAGAGCAGATTTACCAGAAGCAGACCGCAAGGCGCTAGCTAAATACGTCCATTCATTAAAGAAAGGTCACGTAGCTCAATAAACCTACCTATTTAGGTGAGTTTATTAACCCTTTGCATGGAATTGAAGTTCTAAGTATGGAACTTTAACTCCATGTAACGGACACCCCGCTAGCCACCCTCAACAACACCAATAAAAACAACCTCTTAGCTAACACAATAGCTTAATCATCAAATATTTGGCGTCACTACACTTCTGCTAAACTAGGGACAACAAGTCTTTAGAAGCCCTAAAGAAATCTCGACTGCCTACTTCTTCTACTAGCAAACTAGCGCATCTTCATATAGATTTCTCATCTGATTTATCCCTTAATTAACCTAACCCCCAATCAATTCACACAAGCCATCTAGTATAATGAAAACTTTTACCTACATTTTCTCTCTCTCTACTCTGTTATTTATTTTTCCGACTGCAGCAATTTCGGAAAACTTAAAAGAAAAACAAGAAAGCAACATTGCTAAAATCGAAGCTGCTAAAACTGAAATCATTAAAGAAACCTACGAAGAATGTCTACTAAATGGAGTCAAAGGTGGTATCGCCACAAAGACTGTTATTGAAATTCAAGAACTCTGCAAACAGGCTGAAGTAAAAGTTGCTAAGACAAAAGAAATTTCCGATGTTGAGAATGTCGAAAAAATTACCGAAGAAGTAGTATCGCCGGTGGAAAAACGACTGGCAGTTGAAAGTCTTGCTGAAAACTTTCCGTTTCTCCTAGTCCCGCATAAACGAAATTACGTCCTCCCTATTACATTCAACCCCTCACCAAACGAAGGGCCATACAAAAGTGATAATCTAAATCTAGATCGGGCTGAAGTTAAGTTTCAACTAAGCATCAAGTCCAGAATAGTTGAAAAAATTATAAATAACGACGGTGACATTTGGTTTGGATATACAAATTTATCCTTTTGGCAGGCATTTAACACAGACGAATCTTCGCCATTTAGAGAAACAAACCATGAACCAGAACTTTTTATTGATTTCCACCCTGAGTTAAAGTTAGGCTCATGGAAAACTCATCTTTTAAGATTTGGTGGCAGCCATCAATCAAACGGTAGAAACGGATCACTCTCAAGAAGTTGGAATAGAATTTATGCTTTAGTAGAAGCGGAAAACAACAACTTCTATTTCGGGTTAAAACCTTGGTATCGAATCCCTGAAAGCAAAAAAGATTCACCCGAGGATACAAGTGGCGACGACAATCCAGATATTCATAAATTTGTTGGCTACGGCGATTTGATTGCATTCTATCGAGGAGACACCCACCATTTTGGAGCGACATTCCGCAACAACCTAAGCGATCCAAACCGCATGGGTCTACAACTTGATTGGACCTTTCCAGTTAGCGATAATTTCAGAGGCTACGTGCAATTCTACAGTGGCTATGGTGAAAGTTTAATTGACTACAACGCGTCAGTTAATCGGATTGGACTCGGTATTATGTTCTCTGACTTGTTGTAGTTTTGTTAACCACAGAGGCATAGAGTGATGCATCCGTTTCTTTTGCAGGCATTCCTGCACTTCAGAGTTTCGTACGCAACACTAATACACCTCCCACTCCGTGTCTCTGTGCCTCTATGGCTGCTAAACTACAACAAGTAAACATGCCGTAAATTTTGATTCAACCACCACACAAACTTACGGGACTATTTGAATGCTTTCTTCCACGTCGCCGGCGAAGAGACTGCCACAGCTAAATAGTGGTTGGTTTCTGTCTGCGGTTGCTTGGAGGATTGCGATGCCTACGGGGCTTGTAGCTTCAATTGTTAATGAGACTTCAACGTCTGCACTTCCCGATGGGTCTGATCCTTGCACCAAGTCATCACCATCCAGTCTGAAATCTAAATACTGTTCACCAGTAGCGCAGTTTGTAACGACTGGATCAACGCCTTTGTCTTCAATACTTCGTTGTATTTCTGCGGTACCGTTTTTATAACTTAAGCCCGCTGGAACTAATACAACCAAACTGATGTCATCAGGATTATTGAATAGCCCACTTCTACCGCTATATTCTAACCCCATTCTGAACACAGAACTTTCTCCAACTTGAATCACATTATCGCTCAATTCTGCGTTAACAACCCGAGAATTACTATCACCATCACTATCTCCACAAGAAGCTAAAGACAAAGTTAACAATGCTGCGATTGAAAAAGAGTTTATTTTGTTCATGTTTTTTATTTATTAGAATTTATTTATGTTAGTGTGCTTTACAATGATCAAACTTGGCAAACGAAAATCGCCCAGACATCTATTAAGCTGCTCGCACTTTACCATATTATCATAAATTGTTTACATTTTTCTTCATTTTCCAGTACAAAAAGCATTAAATAGCAAAGGATAAATGAACATTCGACTAAAGTTAAAATCCTCTCCACCTTCAACACTATTTTTTATTATACTAACATTCATTTTCATTGGTAACTTAATGGCAGACCCAATAAACACAAAAAATAAATCTAATCGTCTTGGAAGTGAAAAAAGTCCCTACCTGCTCCAACATAAGGACAATCCAGTAAACTGGTTTCCTTGGGGAGAAGAAGCTTTCAAGAAAGCTAGGCTAGAAAAAAAACCAATTTTTCTCTCAATTGGATATTCATCCTGTTACTGGTGCCACGTGATGGAAAAGGAGTGTTTTGAAAAAGATGACGTTGCTGAAATTCTCAATAAATATTTCGTTAGCATAAAAGTAGACAGGGAAGAACGACCAGACGTTGATGAGATATACATGGAAGCTGTTCAAGCGATGACGGGTCATGGAGGCTGGCCGATGAGCGTTTTTTTAACTCCAGACTTACAGCCTTTTTTCGGTGGAACTTACTTCCCGCGCCCACAATTCTTAGATGCGCTTGAGCAAATAAAAGACAGATGGGCTGACGATACTGACAAGATAAAAGATTCAGCCGCGAGACTCACGGCCGTACTCGCTCAATCCACACCAAACAAAGAAAGCATAAACCTAGATCAAGAAGTATTCATAAAATCACTTGAGCAGCTAAAACAATCATTTGAATCAGAGTATGGTGGGTTTGGACGAGCACCTAAATTTCCTCAAAGCACGAGGTTAGATCTAGCGTTACGAATCTACCTAAAAACTAAAGATTCTGACATCCTTGAAATCTACAAAAAAACTCTCGATCACATGGCTCGCGGCGGGATGTATGATCAACTTGCAGGTGGCTTTCACCGCTACTCGACTGATAAAAAGTGGCTTGTTCCGCATTTCGAAAAAATGCTTTACGACAACGCGCTACTTGCTAAAACGTACTTTGAAGCTTTCCAAGCCTTAAAGTCAGACGAATTCAAAACTATCGGACGCGAAATTTTAGATTATGTTCTATCCGACATGACGTCAGAGGATGGAGCATTTTATTCGGCCGAAGATGCGGGAGAAGTCAACAAGGAAGGTGAGTTCTACGTCTGGACAGCTAAAGAAATATCAGACCTTTTAAATCCCGAAGAAGAAAAAATATTTAGACAGGTATACTCAGTTACACTAGATGGAAACTTCGAACACCACACCAATATTTTAAATATAAACCTAAAACATGCACTAGCGGATAAAGACTCCGACTTACTTAGAAGTGCTAGAAAAAAGCTCTTAAATGTCCGCAACCAACGAGAACATCCTTTCAAGGACGATAAAATTTTGACCGCATGGAACGGCCTAATGATTACCGCGATGGCCAAGGGTTATCAAGTTACGGGAGAAGAAAAATATCTTATAGCGGCAAACAAAGCTGCCACTTTTATAAAAAAGCACCTCGTGAAGAACGACTCGCTCCTCAGAAGATACAGAGACGGAGAAGCCAAGTTTAACGCATATTTAGAGGACTACGCCTACCTAATCGAGGGTTTAATTGAACTTTATCAAACTGACTTTAACCCCGAAACTATTGAATGGGCGATTGATTTACAGAAAATTCAAAACGAACTTTTTTGGGACAAGAAAGACTTTGGTTACTTCTTTAGCAAGGAAGTTGATGACAAATCGCTTATTTCAAGGAAAAAAAGTTTCTATGACGGCGCAACTCCGTCGCCTAACGGAATATCAGCTTTAAACTTGCAAAAGCTTTATCTTCTCACCTTCAACGAAGAGTTTAATGAGTACGCGAACAATTTGTTCGCTACGACTTCTAACGACTTAGTAAAGGCTCCTATTGCATTTGCGAGCTTGGCAACGGCGTTAGATTTTAAACTTGGAAAACCTAAAGAGATCGTTATAGTCGGAGATATCAACTCTGGCACAACAAAAGACGTAATTAAACTACTAGCCGACAACTTTATTCCTAACAAGATCCTAGCAGTGGGACTACCACTTCCACTAGAAGACAGTAATGGACTTGCGGCTTTCAGAGGCAAACCTCTTAAGGACAATAAGACGACGATCTACGTTTGTGAGCTAGGAGCATGCAAACTACCAACAACAGAGCCAGGTGAAGTCTTAAATTTAGTCCGAGATAGAAGGAAATAGGCTAAAAAGCTGTCGATTTAGAGCTCAATACAGGTACGTTCGCAAATCAAAATAGGACTCAACCCTCTGGATAAAGGGACTTTTTTTTAAAATTTGCTATTTATGACTTCTTAACTTAATTCGTTAAGGTACGAATTTTACTTCGTACCTTAACTTTTAAATATGGTTAAAAATTCGAGCTCAAGCTTCAAGTTTGAGCTGAAAAATTTGTTCTTTTTCTATTTAGCAAACTACTTAAAATCTAAGAGGCAATCTCTTAAGTTGTCGTAGTTAATCGAGCATGGGTAGAAGAGTATCTTTATAATAGAAACTGTAATTTTTATAATAGCCGAAGGTCTTTGAGAACTCGCCTAGTTGAGCTCTGAAAGACCTTCGGTCAAAAGTAAAAACTTCTGTTTTCACTTTCTTACATCTCTCTGAGTCAATCTAGATTAAGTGAGTTTTCGCTATGACACTACCAATTGTTGCGATTCGCGAGACATTCGTCGAATCGCTTCATCGTAACCGAGTTACGATAATCGAGGCCGAAACTGGAGCAGGGAAATCGACTTACCTACCTCAATACGCGCTGGAGGCTGGATTTAACTGCGTGGTGACTCAACCTCGCCGAATTGCAGTTCGCTCAGTAGCCGCACGAATCGCAGAGCTCTGGGGTGAAGAGCTTGGTCTAACGATTGGATTTCGCACAGGCGAAAATCGTTTAGATTCACATCAAACTCGCTGCTTGCTTTGCACAGACGGCCTTGCTCTAATCCGAGAACTAATGGGTCAAAATGACTACTTTGACACGTTGTTCATCGACGAAGTTCACGAATGGAATTTAAACATTGAAGTTCTTGTCGCATGGGTTAAGTACGCCCTTGCCCGCGGAGAGCAATTCAAAGTCGTGATCCAATCGGCTACGCTAGAAGGCAACAAGCTTTCAAAGTTTTTCGGCAATGCTCCAGCTATCAAAGTCGAAGGAAGGCTTTTCCCAATCACGGAACAGCCAAAGGGAAAGTCAATCGCAGCAGATATCGTTCGCCTAGTTCGAGAAAGTCGAGACATTCTCGTTTTTCTACCTGGCAAGGGTGACATTGGAAGAATGACAAAAGAGCTTGGGCGTTACAACCTAGACGCGGAAATACTTCCGCTTCATGGTGGGCTTCAAGTAAGTGAGCAAGACTTATGTTTTGCCTCATACGGCAGACCAAAAGTTATTCTTGCAACCAATATCGCACAAACATCAATTACCGTTGAGGGGATTGATGCTGTTATCGATTCAGGTTTGGAGAAGAGAATTTTGATCGTGGATGGAGTTGAAGGATTATATAAATGTGTAATTTCAAAAGCCGATAGCGAACAACGGAAAGGTCGAGCCGGAAGGACAAGGCCGGGTATTTACATCAACCATTGTCCAAAAGGCTCTCAAACGGACTTTCCCATTCCTGAAATTCAACGCTGTAATTTGGAAATGGCCTATCTTAGACTAAAACTGGTTGGTGTCGCGATGGAAAAATTCGAATTTTTTCATGACCCAGGCAAAGAAGCGATCTTAAGGTCAAAAAACAATCTCTACGCCCTCGGTTGTCTAACCAAAGACGGTGAAGTCACTGAGATTGGTGAAAAAGTTTCCTTTTTACCGCTCTCGCCAAGCATTGGACGAATGGTCGTAGAAGGTGAGAGACTTGGTGTCCTTGATGACATTATTACAATCGCCGCGATAATTGAAGCCGGTGGCATAGTTAGTAATCGCAATGATTTGTGGCGTGTCTTCGTAACACACGAACGAGATAGTGACTTACTTGCCCAACTTGAACTTTTTAAATTGGCAATCAACTCCAGCGAATCGGATTACGGCCTTCCTGGCCTTGATTTTAAAAAGTTTGGACTAGCTTGCGATATTTCAGAAAAGATTCGTTCGAAAGCATTTGATTCAGAAGAAATAACCAGTACCAGATGCCGTGAATCCATCCTAAAGTCCATTTGTGCTGGCATGGTTAATAATCTTTATCGCTTCAACGGTTCAGCAATTAGCAACGAATTGTCAGAGCGAGAACTTTCGAAAGAGTCAGTAGTTGACTGTGACAACGAGACTTCATGGCTCGTAGGAATACCCTTCGACGTTGAAACAGATGGCAAAAAGGGATCACGCATTCGCAAGCTACTCAACTTGGTTACCAAAATTGACTCGAGATGGCTACTTGAGATTGCCCCCGAACTTGCAGCAAACGTTGCTAGATCAAAACCTCGTTACGATCTGGAACGAGACTGTGTGATTTCCACACGAAAAATTTTCTTCAACAAGGTCGCTGTCGAAAAAGAGGATTTTGACGACAGTGAGAGTTCGCAAGCGCCCAATATTTTTGCTGGGTGGATTGCTTCGCAAATCGTTTAATATTTTCTGACTTTTTTTTCAACCTTTCGATCCGTTTTACAAAACCAAAAAGGAAGACAATGGCAACTAAAGAAGAAATTTTGTCAGTCATTGAAGAGAACAAGATCAATCAACGCCGTGCAAGAGAAGTGAATTTGAGAGCTGGAGAAACTATCTTTCCTGTATACACTGAGCAGGAGCTTACAAGGCTTCTAGCAAGCAAACTAAACGGCGCTAAAAGTATCGAGGAAACCAAGCAGCCATGGAATCTAAGACTACCGAGTCTCGACGAAGAAATCATCAAGATGGTATTCGCGGACAACCCCGATTCAATTAGCATTCCGAACCTCGGCCATTACAGGTTAGTCTACGAAGTGAAAAGATTCCCGCGAATCAACCTCACCTCTGACTGGGTAAAACTCAAAATGGATGAGATACGTTTGCCAGGTGGCAGACGTGTTGCTGTACTAGTGAAGTTCGACGACGGCGCAGTCTTCGGACCCCGCACCGACCTTGCAAAACTAAAGTCTGAATGCGTCGAATATTTCACATACAGAGCATTCCAAAACTGGACCCCGCCGAAGTTGCCGGTTCCCGATATTGGTGAGATTGACCAAGATTCTTTAATGCTTAACGAGCAAAAGTTCGGGAAGCATCCACTTGGCAAAGAAAGGTTGATCGCATACGGCGCATTGGCTTTGGAAAAAAACAGAGTTACGTGGAAGTGGTTTTTGAAAAAAGACGAGGCAGAAAATGAGCTATTCGCAACTTTCGCAAAAATAAGTGAAATGGAAGAAAGCATCAGCTAAGACGTCACGAAATAAGGATACTCTGAAGATCGAATCTATTTACCGATAGATTCTTTTTTACCTATCCCGATCTAAATTTATTTGCACAAATTCGTTAGGTTTCAGGTTTCCCTTCCAGTTTTCCTTAAAAACTGGATTATCCTCTTTTTTTGAATACTAAAAATTGGCTTCAAGATAATAAAAAAAAGGGAGGACAAATGCCCTCCCTTTTAATGCACAAAAGTAAATACTACGCTGTTTTTCTCTTTCTTCGTTTAGCAGCTCCGCCTAAAACACCTGAAAGAAGTAATGCAACCGTGGTCGGCTCTGGAACCGCAGTACCACCGTTGTTTAAATGAATATCTCCGTTAGCTAGCGAAAATAAATTCGAACCATCTTGACCATTTACAAAAATATTACCAGTACTTTGATACCAAACCTTTGCGAGAAGGTCGTTTAACAGATCTGAGTTCCACATAAAGAAATTTGCACTTCCAACATCTTTTAATTCAGAAATATACGAATTCGGATTGTTTGCATTTGCATCTGTCGCAAAATTCATAAACTTAGTCATGAAGCTGTACTCAATTGAATCTGCTAATCCATCGCCAGTAACATCACCCGCATTAATGATCTTAAAATTTCCAGAGCCAGTTGCGCCTAAAAGTCCTAGACCCATAATTCCATCAGGGTTAGTCGATAAAATTGCATTATTAATTTGATAGTCAACTTGGTACTCAACACCCGTTGTGTAACGATTATCCGACGCGCGCGTCTGAGTTAGCAAGTCCGTAAAACTAACATTAACTGTACCCATATTCCCAACAGTCGGAGTAAAAGTTAATGATGCCTTAGCTTCAGGATTCAGTCCTCTCGAAGTATGACTAGAGTTTAAAAAATAGTACTGATTTGCTTTATCACCATTTGCGGAAGCAAGATTCGCCGAGACCGCGTTAACATTGAAAGTGTAGCTTAATGGGCTTGCCATTGCGCTTGAAGCGAGAAATGAAGAGCAGGATAATACTAATAGTAGTTTATTCCTGAGAGATAACTTATACATATTTAGACCTTTATATTTCAGTAACAACGTTGGGTTCTAATCTTTAATCCACAAGAGTTATGAAGTTGCTTCTAAAAACGTGACAATAAACTAAGATTAAGAATTTTTCTTAGGAATATAGGGTATATACGGCTGGCAAACCTTTCAGGACGCCGATTCCCTCTGGTACTGAAGTTATAGCTTGCATAGAGTAATCTATTAAGTAGTATTAGACGCAAGAAACAAATTACTTTTAAGGTTTTATTCGATTTTATAAATACTTACCCCGTATCGAGAGATAAACTCACCTAGTTCTTAAAGAATTGATCACGTTTATCTTTCGAATCGTGGTAGGTGTTCAACTCCTCGTCGTGTTAGTCGGTTTGATGTATTTTCGAATGTTTCGATCATACGAGTCACCAATTTCTCGGAAGGATAGAAAAATGAAACGCAGAACGGTTTTACAGAATCTGGCCGGTTCCTTCGGTCTCTTACTTCTTGGAGGAAACATTGCTTCAAGCAAGAACGGAAGGATATCGAAAGACAGTTGCTCCTCAAGTACCCCTGAGTCGTTTGACTACCTCGCAACTGAGACCATGCTATATCCGATAGCTGAGGTTGGGGTTGAAGGGATTTGGTTTGAGACTCCGGAAGGTAAGCACCTTGCTTTATTGAAACGGTGCGAACTCGACCACTTAGCAAACGTATGCTGGTCGGCCTAACATCTTGAGAGTGCTGCATGACAAATAAACGCGGAGTTGAAAGCTTTAACTTTCAACTCCGCTTCGGGTTATAATTGGTAATTTGCTTCTTTCAATAAAAGTCTTTGATACTCTCAAATCGGATCTCAAAACCTTCACAGCATTTATTTTTTTCGCTGTTAACTGCAAGCAGAAATACTTAGCTTATACTATTGAGAACTTCGGAAACCTGCCACCCCCGCCAAAGACAGCTCACATCACAAACTCCCTAATATCGCTGATTTAAAGAACTGCGATTAAAAGCTTCAAATATGAATCTTCCTCTGCTAGGTCAATTGGTTACTCAATGAATGGCGATATTGTTCCTCTCTAAGTTTCTGTTTCTTCTCCACTAGCAATAGAGTATAATAGTTTCATTGGGTGGTCGCGTAGTAGATTTTTATTTAATTTTTGTAGAGGTTTTTTCCTCACTTAATTTGAACTAGATATTCAGCAGAACTTCTTTCTCGCGAGTGTCTTTTTCACCTTAAGCAATTCGAATTGTAACGAATCCAGCCAGAATGTTTTTCTTTCTAGCGCAGCGTATTGTTTCCCTCCTACCTTTTGGAAGCAATCCTTAGTGGCATAGAACTGAAAGAGAACATTCTATACTTGTCTCTCGTCTCTTTTCCTGGGATCAAGGTTCGAAACTGCGCCGAACCTCCCTTTTTTGGGGAAGGGGTAACCACAGAGGCACAGAGAAAGGTGTTTGTTTTTTAAGGGTGTTCTTTCGCGGGGCAGAGTTTCGTTGATTTTTCTTGGGGATTTTAAGAAGATTTTAACGCAGAGCAAGCAGAGCAAACGGAGAGTGGGTTTGCGGGGCGTGGGTCCGTTTGAGTTTAGCTTCCTTCTCGCCCCTGCTCATTCTCGTACGGCAAGCTTGGCTTGCCGTACTCCGAGGCTTCGAGAATTTTTTCCAAGCTCAAATTTCATAGCAAAAAATTCTCGAAGCCTCAGCCAGCCCTGAGCTTGCCGAAGGGGAGATAGGCAAGCCAAGCTTGCCGTACGAGAATGAGCTGGGGAACGAAGAGCTCTAAACTCAAACGGACCACGCCCCGCAAACCAACTCTCCGTTTGCTCCGCTTGCTCTGCGTTGACCCCTTCTTAAAATCCCCAAGAAAAATCAACGGAACTCTGCCCCGCAAAAGAACGCCCTAACAAAACAAATACCTTTCTCTGTGCCTCTGTGTCCCTGTGGTTACCCTAAATAAAAAAGCCTAAGGTTGTCAGGACAGCGTAAAAAAGAAGAGTCTCCCGCAAAGCCATGAACCAAAAAAACCGGTCAATGCGCATTTTGGGAGAGTGAACTCTATCTCGACAAGTAACTTAATCAGTTACACCATCCTCGTCTTTGGACTCGACTTGGAAGCTGAATTTTGGTCTGCTATGAGGGATCGTTGGAACTCGCGATCGTACTCAGAAATATTAGATCGGATGATCCATACCGTAAGCATCGTACTTCCCAAAGCTGCGACAACAACCAGAAGTACAACAATTAGACCTGCCGCACCCTTACTGTCACTGCTGCTACTTCTTCTCTTTGACGAACCTCCACCGAAGAGGCCTGCAATATCTTTAACGAATCCTGGCACGACTTCAATCGCACTCGAAACGTTATGATACATTGCATAAGAGTTATAGGCCGCCGTACCGACGTTCACTAATCCCGGACGTTTGACTGCCTCAACAATACTATGAATCGTTATAACGATTCCCGACGCAAGGACTGGACCGATGATAATCAAGTACCCTAGCTTCATCGTAGCTGCGACGTATTCCGGTGGCAACCACTGTTGGTGACCAGCAAGTAGCGCCAATGGTAGCAGGAAACACCAAGTGAACCCGCACCAGGCCATGATGGCCCCACTCCAAAGAAGGAGCTTAAAAAAGAAACCGCCGAGATCCGCGACGGCCCAAGCCCGTCCCACGCTTCGAGCGTTAAACCAGGAGATACCAAAGTTCAAGACCCAAATGCCTACCAACATCAACATTTCCATCACTGCTATCCTTAAATATGCGCAAAGGAACCACAAGAAAACACTAATTGTGCCTACTTTGCTAAAAGACTCGTATGGAAACGCAAATCAATTACGTAGATAGAAATGAACAATTTTTCGGGAAAGTTATATGGGGTAGTATCGAAAGGGAGGCATATAATCAACTTTTAACAGTAAAAAAGAGACGATTTTCTAAGAATCAGCCCGTCACATTAAATTAAACACTAGTGCGAGCGCGAAGTATAAAGAAGGCAACGCGGCCGGGGAAATGAAAATTCCACAAGAAGCGTTAGCTAACCCTAACCTTAATCGATGTTTAACCTTGGCCAAATTTAATCTTTTTAGATAGAAACAAATACTCGCAAGTAAACAATACAGTAACTAACTCCACGTTCTCGGAAAATTCACAAACAAACAATGGTATTTAGTTCCGCACTTTTCATATACATTTTCTTACCCATCACCCTTTTTTGCTATTTTGTACCTTCTCTTATCTTAAGGAGAGAGCTAATTGCTTGGAAAAACTTTTGTTTGATCGTCTTTAGCTTACTCTTTTATTCCTGGGGCGAAGGAATCAATGTATTAATTATGCTAGGCTTAGTTGTCATAAATTGGATAGCTGCGAGAGCAATCTCAAATCCAACGTTATACCGTAAGGCAATCTTTATATCGAGTCTGCTTTTGACAATCTCTCCCCTATTCTATTTCAAATATACGAACTTCTTTTTCGAAAATCTTAATTATTGGTTCAATCTAAATTTAAAATTTGAAAAGAAAAACTTGCCTATTGGAATATCATTTTTCACATTCCAACTGATTTCATATTTAGCCGATGTCTATTTAAATCAAGTCAAGGCACAAAAAAGCTTTGCGAAACTGCTGCTATACATAAGCTTCTTCCCGCAATTAATAGCAGGTCCAATCGTGCGTTACGTCGATGTTTCCTCTGAAATAAGAAGTAGGGTGCATAGCATTAGAAACTTTAGCTATGGCTCCCAACGCTTTATTATTGGACTGGCTCAAAAATTAATTATCGCGAACTCCCTAGGAGAACTAGCTGATAAAATTTACCAAACTCCAATGTCAGCAAATTCAAGCTCTCTACTTTGGATAGCGGCAATATCCTACAGCTTTCAAATCTACTTTGACTTTTCTGGCTATTCTAATATGGGCATTGGGATGGCAAGAATGTTTGGCTTTAATTTCTTAGAAAATTTCAACTTCCCCTACTCAGCTTTATCGATAACCGACTTTTGGCGTCGCTGGCATATTTCGCTTTCGAGTTGGTTCAGAGACTATGTTTATATCCCGCTAGGAGGAAATCGCTCTGGTCGCTTAAGAACCTACTTTAATCTATCGATAGTATTTCTCCTCTGTGGATTGTGGCACGGAGCAAGCTGGAATTTTGTTATTTGGGGGGCACTACATGGAACTCTTTTAATTTTTGAAAAAACTGCTCTGGGAAAAATCTTCTTGGGTGCTTATAGACCAATTCTATTTATTTACACCTTTTTCACCATTACTTGTCTTTGGGTATTCTTCCGCATTGAAACACTGCCAAAGGCCTTAGAGATCCTGCATGTCATGTTTCAGTTCAGACACTCAGAAAATGCGCTTTTAATTCGAGAAGTAGTCTCACCTGAGCTATTCATAATCTCGATAATAGCGCTAATTTTTTCTATCGACTTGAAATACATTTTCTCGAAACAAAAACTCAGTAAGCACCCTGCTGTTTGCGAGAGCAAAGATGCGACGCTCATTGGAACCTTAGGTTTAATTTCAATATTCTTAATATCACTAGGGTATTTAGCAGGAAGTGATTTTAACCCTTTCATTTATTATAGGTTTTAATTAATGAAAGGCAGAGACTACAAAA
>CAYYIQ010000074.1:0-14008 GCA_964472005.1 uncultured Bdellovibrionales bacterium
TCATCCTCGCGAACGCGGGGATCCAGGTAACTGAAAACAGTAGTCCTCCTGGATCCCTGCTGTCGCAGGGATGACGTCGGGACACTGGGATGACGTCGGGGCAGGAATGACGTCGGGACGCAGGAATGACGGTTTTGGCCCAAATTCATATTACTCGGACAGCATCTTCCACAGGGATGACAGCGGAATCAAGTGCTATGTTATAGACGCATGGTGGGACGGTTGCGAGAGAATAAACGCTCGGCTATTGCTTAACAAAACGGAAGTAATTTACGAAACACACTTCTAAACGAATATCACAACAACTTCTATTCCGGTTTCATCACAACTTCTGTTGTCGGTACGAATGAAAATTCACTAACCAGCTTTTCAATCGATTGACGCGAAACCGCCTTAATTTTACTTAACTCCTCATCAGGAGAAATATATTCTTTACTATAGGACCAGTCCATCCCGATACTCATCATTCGGCGCATATTACTTTCGGCTTGGAATACAATTCTTGTCGCGGTTTTCGTAATTGCCCTTTCTAGATCTTCGTCGGTAAAGTCTAGTGGCTTACTCATGACGTTTGTCAGTCGTTGTCGGACCTCATCTAAATCTTCTGGAGTAGTACTTGCGTAACCATAAAGAACCCCAACTCCATCCATTTGCTCGCTTTCGATGGACGCGCCATCACACAAGCCAGAATCAACCAGTTCCCAAAATATTTTCGACCCGCCTGAATCTCCTAGGATGGTGGTAAGGACATCGGCTTCATATCGCAATGGATGATCAACGCTCGGACCATCTGCCAGCAACATAATATGACTTCGATTAATTCCCGCTTTCGTTAGGACTTGCTTAACTTGATTGCTTGGGGGAGCTGGCCGAACTCGTTCAACCTTTTGATCTTTCCAACTACCACAAAGCTCTTCGGCCAATTTATATAATTTTTCTTCAGAAAAATTGCCGCTCACTGCAAGAACAATATTTGAAGGTGTATATTTCGCGTCAAAGTATGCTTTCATCTCGTCGCGAGATAACGCTGTGATCGTTTCGTTTGTTCCAAGCACCGAGTTTCCAGCTGGATGTTTACCAAAGAAAACACTTAATGCCTTTTCGAGTAATACATAAGTTGGTCGATCCTGATAAAGCGCGATTTCTTCCAGAATGACATTTTTTTCAACGTTAAATTCGTTTTGATCCAAGGAAGGTCTAAGCATGTCACTTAACAAAGTTAACGACTCTTCAAAGTACTCTGGCAAAACAGCCATGTAATAAACGGTGTTTTCTTCTGAAGTAAAAGCATTAGCCTGAGCGCCAACAGCTCCCATTTGATATGTGATATCAAGAGCACTCCTTGTCGCGGTCCCTTTGAACATCATATGTTCGAGGAAATGAGAGACCCCCGCTACCTTATCATCTTCATCCCGTGCACCTGTTTTTACGAAAAAACCCATCGCAACACTGACAGCGCTTGGACGATATTCAGAAACAATTTGTAACCCGTTTGCTAAAACTCTATTTTGGAATTTCACTATGCAAAATCTCCTAAACTCAATTCTTTATTACCTAAAACCGCTAAGGCTATTCCTGAAACCGGAAAATTCTTTGCGTATGAAATTATTTCTTTAACACCAATCTTATCAATTTCAGACTTAACTTCGTCCAATGAACGAACTCTTCCGATGTTCCACCAATCACTTGCAAGACTTGATGCTCTCGATGAAGTCGATTCACCCTGCATAATTACTCGTGTTTTTAAATCAACCTTTGCTCGATGAAGTTCTTCCTCTGTTAATCCATCTTTCAATGAATTTAATTGTTCAAGCATTACTTTTAGAGTTTCTTCAGCATTCTCCGGAGTGGTTCCAGCGTATGCAAAAATTGCGCTTCGCCCTCTTGCACCACTATGACTAGCTCCAACTCGATAGACTAAGCCGCGTTTTTCTCTGACCTCAACAAAAAGCCTGCCGGACATTCCTCCTGACAAAACATTCACACCAACTCTGGCGGCGTAATATTCTGGATGATCCAAACCAATACTTGGGTAGGCTAGCGCAATCTGCACTTGCGCGTTATCTTTCTTATTATATAGAACTCGACTTTTATCACTGAATGGTTGTATTTTTAGCGGTTCTAATCCACCTTCCCAACCAGCTAGTTCTTCGCTTATAAGCTTGTAAATTTCGTCTGGATCAACCCTTCCGCTAACTCCAATAACAGCCCCTTTCGGATTGAAAGTTTCTTTATAAAACTCACGAATATCTTCGATTGTAATCTTTTCAATACCCTCTTTCGTACCAAGACCTGACCTAGAAAACGGATCTGGATAGAATTCTTTATTCAAATCTTCCATCACCTTATTTGCTGGCTCGTCTTCAATCGCATCGATATCTTGAATTGCTAGACTTTTCACTGACTCCAATTCAGATTCAGGAAAATGCGGTTCAAGTAAAATCATTTTGGTGATTTCAAAAGCTCTTTTGAAATTATCTGCAAGTACACTTCCAGAGAACGAGATAGCTTCCATTCCACAAGAAATAGATTTGTGAAAACCAATTTTTTCGCATTCATCAGAAAGTTGCCGTGAATCGTAGATACCAGCTCCCTTGTGAAAACACTCTGACATTAAATTAGCTAAGCCTGGTAAATTCTCAGGTTCTCTTGCAGTACCAGTCGGTATGTACAATGAAAACGCAGAGGAATTCACGTCAAGGATTGGTTCGACTATAAGTTCTAAGCCATTTTTAAGGGTATAATGTTTAAAACTTTGTTTTTTATTTTCGTTTCCGGATTGAGGCATTATAATTTTAATTTAGCGTTGAATATTTATTAATTAAACATAATTAGTACATCGGTCACTATTTGTCATATGATTAAAAATTCGACTTCGATGTTTCATGCTATTGAAAATATTAAAAAAACACTGTTCCTAGAGATAAATTCTCAAACTGATCAAACCGTAATTTCATCAGGAACAATAGAAGTTTTATAGAGGAAGGACTGAACTGAAAGCATCAGCGCTTTAACGTAAAAAACCAAGCTCCATGACGCCACCAGAATTTTATATAAATGAAATAAACACAGAGCAAGCAGAGCAAACGGAAGGTTTGTAATACGATAATCCGGCCTACGACCAGCATCTTCTCCGTTTGCTCTGCTTGCTCTGCGTTTATTTCTTCCCAATCTGATCCCATGCTCTGCGTATTAAATATTTCATGAAGTAACGACGATACAGTACCTTTGCATTGGCTCTAGCAAATAGGCAAAACTTAGTATAAAATTTCATGCTAACGAATATAAATACAATCTCTACATTTAGTAGAACAAAAATTATAAGATAAAAAATGAGTGTCCATTGTCATAAATGCGGGAGGCCTCTCGGACTGGAATTTGGCGCTAAAGTTTCATATTCTGAAACTTGCGAGCATTGCGATTCCGACGTTAAGGCATGTAAGAATTGCTTGCATTACAACCCCAAGGCCTACAATGAGTGCAATGAGAATCAAGCGGAAAGAGTATTGGATAAAGAAAAACGGAATTATTGCGATTTGTTTAAACTAAACGGCGGCGACAAAACCGCAAAAAGCACTCCTAAAAAAGAAGATATATTTGCTAAGATGGATGAATTATTTAAAAAATAACGGCTATTCGTTTATATCTAGAACGCCCTTCTTCCACTCATAAGCAAGACCTAGAACCAAAATCATGAAGAAAGGAAACACTGCCCAGAAGGCATAAGGCCCCATTTCTTTCAAATTTAGCGCCCAGGGATAAAGAAAAACGACTTCGACGTCGAATACTATGAAAGTCATTGCAATTAAATAGAATTTAACTGAATGTCGACCACTCACATCCCCGGTTGCGATCGTTCCACACTCAAATGGATCGTCCTTAACAGCCGAAGGATTTTTTGGTCCTAAGAGAGCTGAAAGACCAAGCATTGTGACTAAAAACCCTGCAACGAGGATCATTAAAACTAGAAGTGGAAAATATGTATCTAACATTCTTATTGCTTACATTAATTATGAGTGCTTACTTACCTTAAAAATAGCATCTAAGAAAACAAAAGTTTTAGTTATTTTATTTAACGCATAGATTTACTGCACATATTCTCCTCAAGGATCAGAAATTGTCGAACTTTAAAGACCAACAAATTAAGCTCAATGAATCATCCTCCCTAATCACATATTTAGTAGAGGAGAAAAAACTTAATGAGAAAGAAATCAACAGCATCTCAGCCTATCAAAGAATTTTAGCCTCTAACGGAATTGGATTTGGGGACAAGGTGGCGATTCTCTCAAATACCAGGCAAGAATGGATTCATGCCGATCTTGCGATACTTTCAATGGGGGCAATCTCAGTTTCAATCTATCAATCAATGACACCTCATGAGATCGCATTTATCCTCCACGACTCAGACAGTAAATTTATTTTTGCTGAGAACCAAGAACAAATTGAAAAACTCGACTTAATTTTTTCCGGGAGCTGGCAGATCCCTAAGATTGAAGACAGGGAGGAAAAAGAGATTGAAATAAGCACGCTCCCAGTTTGCGTTTTTGAAGACGCGACCTCAACCTTAATAAACCCAACAAAAATTGAATTGCTAAAATCAAATTCAAAGCTAGATGTAAATAGTGAAATTAAGCGAGAAAACCTAGCGTCGATTGTCTACACATCTGGTACGACCGGGCCACCAAAGGGAGTGATGCAAACACATGGTAATCATCTCTCAAATGTTAGGCAAGTTCTTGAATCTGGCTTAATGTTAGAAGAGGGCTCAATTTTTCTATTTCTTCCCTTGGCTCATTCATTCGCACGATTGATGGCTTATATCTCACTCTGTTCAAATCTTAAGCTCTCCCTGCCATCCGTCCATAGCAAAACTCATTCTAAAATTGACACAGGAAGACTTGGTCAAGATTTAACATCAGCAAATGCAAACATATTCCCAGTAGTACCGAGGTTCTTAGAGAAAATTCAGGATCACCTTGAAGCTCTGGCGCGCAAGAAGAGTCTCTCTGCGGCATTACTTTCTCTTACATTTTCAGTTTCTTTAAATGCGTATCAATCAGGTAACCCATTTTCCAAATTACTTTCTAAACTCTTGACTCCAATTAAACAAAAAATCACTAAAAGAGTCTTTGGAAGCAACTTTAGCTACTGTGTTAGCGGCGGTGCTAAGCTCCCAGATAAAGTCCATATATTTTTTGAATCAATTGGAATTACAATACTTCAAGGATATGGTCTGACAGAAACTTGCGTCGCAACAAATGCATGCAGACTCAACGATGTCAGAATTGGTTCAGTCGGTCCCGTCCTTGCTTCAGACATCGAGATGAAAATCATAGATGGAGATGAGATTGCATTCAGAGGTCCGAATAACGCGATAGGTTACCTCAACAGACCAAATGCGACTAAAGAGTCTTGGACAGAGGATGGCTGGTTTCTTACCGGTGACCAAGGGAGAATCGACGAGGACGGGTTCCTCTACATAACAGGCAGAAAAAAAGAACTTATTGCAACATCTGGTGGAAAAAAGATTGCCCCCCTACCGATCGAAGAAAAAATTTTGGAACATAAAATATTTTCTCAGGCAGTGATAGTAGGCGAAGGTAGAAAATATTTATCTGTAATTCTAACATTGAATAATGAACGAATATCATCGAACCTTGGTAAAAACTTTGACCAACTATCCAAACAAGAAATTGAAAATCACGTTCTTAAATATCTAGCAAAAATTAACGAGAACCTCGCTTCTTACGAAAGTTTGAAGAAGTTTTTGATCTCTGCAGAAGAATTTACACCGGAAAATGGTTTAATGACTGCTTCAATGAAGATAAAGCGTAAAGAAGTTGAAAAACGCTTTCAAGCGGAAATTGATACATTGTACAATAACTAGTTCGCTTTTGTCTTTACAACCTATTCTAGTTGCCTAACTGCAGACCTCTAAACTCAGATTGAAATAGACTTGTATAAAACATCTTTTTAGTAAGAAACAGATCTACTTCAAAGCAGTCACTCACAAATTAAAAATCCTTGACTATTCTATACGCCCTTCCCTATCATTAATTATCCTGATACTATTTTTTTACCTTACTACTCATTAAATACGTTTTAGCTATGTATTCAAAAATATCAAAACTCGTCGTCATCTTAATTTTTGTTAGTATTGTTAGTTACCTATTCTACTATAATCGACAAGAGGTACTAATCAATTTCGGCACTGAATCACAGGTAAATACACCTCTAGCGCTTGCCTTAATCTTTTGTTTTTTCTTAGGCGTAATACTGACAACTTTTGTCGCTTTATTTTTCGGTTTGAAACTTAAATTTGAGAAATGGAAAGTTCAAAAGAAACTGATGGCATTAGATTCTCATTACCAAGAGTTGGGTAAGGCGGAAGATCTTTTAGCATTAAAAGATACAACTGGTGCAAGAGGACTATTAACAAAAATTATTAGCAAAGACAGTACCGACATCCTTGCGAGATTAGCTTTAGCGCAGACCTATCGACTAGAAGGTGAATCAAACAACGCGGTCAAAATATTGGAAGAAACACGAGCATCCGGTAGAAGATCTCCAGCCCTTTTACTAGAGCTGGCTAGATCTTATGAAGAGAGTGGAAATAAAACAGCAGCTCTTGATAACATTTTACTTTGCCTCAAAGAAAATCCTAAAAGTGCGGTATTGCTCGAAAGAGCGATTGAACTAGCAAGTCAAATGGGCAGACTCGAAGAAGCCGAAGGCCATGCACTAGAATTATTAAAGGTTTGTTCATATTCAGAGCAACAAAGAATTCAAGAACTTTTGGCAAAGACAAAACTGAAAAGAATTGTAAAACTTAAAGAGTCTAACCCAGAGGAATACAGATCAGAACTTCAAGAGCTCGTTAAAACCCATAAAGATTTCGAACCTGCATTGGTTGAACTTTCTGACGATCTGTTTACAAATAATGATCCTAATCAAGCGGTAAAGACACTGCAAAAAGCATTAAAGCGTGGAAATTCTTTTGATGCGCTAAGTAAACTTGTCTCATTTTGGGTTTCCAAAGACGATCCGACATCAGCGATTAAGCTTCTAAGAGAAACAATCGAAAACAGCGAACCTAAACTACAAATTCCTGCGCGGACATTACTGACAGAGCTTTTGCTGAATCTAGAAAATATCGAAGAAGCTGAGAAGGAATTACAGATCCTAGAAGATTTAATTCCCGTTGAAGTACCAGAATACAACCTAGTTGAAATCCTTAAGGCCAAATTAGAGTCAAAAACACCTGGTAGAGGGAAAACTAATTTATCTCTTGAGAAACTTCTATTTACTGAAAGTAAGAGAATTGGATTTCCAACTTTAACCAAAGTGACTCAGAACGAGATAAAAAAAAACACCTCTGAGCCAAAGTTAATCATACATTAAAAAATAGATACACAGTGGCAAAAAACACTCCTTTTCTGTTGGCCATCTTAGATGGTTTGGCATTGAATTCAAATAATTCGGCGAATGCGTTTAAATTAGCAAATACTCCGATATTGGATAATCTCCTTGAAAACAATCCTTCAACCACTCTCATCACTTATGGTGAGCGAGTCGGCTTGCCAGACGGTCAAATGGGGAACTCGGAGGTTGGTCATCTCAACATCGGAGCAGGTAGAGTAGTCGAACAGGATCTTACACGGATTAATAGAATCGCAAATTCGAAATCTTTTAATACCTTGCCACCTTTAATTTCTGCCGCAGAGAAACTAAAAGACGATCATCAGGCACTTCACCTAATTGGTCTCACAAGTCCCGGAGGAGTTCACAGTCAACTCTCACAACTTGAATCAATACTACACGCAACTGGTAAGCTTGGAATTCCAAATGTAATGATTCATGTAGTTACAGATGGACGAGATCGCCCACGTGATTCAGCTATCAATGATTTAAAGCCACTTCTAGAAACCATCGATTCGTTAGCTAAAGAATTCCCTAAAACGAACTATAAAATAGCAAGTCTAATCGGTCGTTTTTATGCGATGGATCGTGATAAACGATGGGAGAGAATAAAACTCGCTTACGATCTTTTTACCTTAGACAAGGGTACTTCTTTCGATTCCATGAACGAAGCTCTTTCAACTAGTTATAGCCAAGAAAAATATGACGAGTTTATCGAGCCCGTTACATTTCCTAAATCTTTAAATCGATCTAATACAATTGAAGATCAGGACGCTATTTTATTCTTCAATTTCAGAGCGGATCGAATGAGAGAAATCGTTTCTTCTTTCATCACGGACAACTTTGATGGATTTGAGAGATCGAAAAAGCCGCGTCTTTCCAGCGTGATATCAATGTGTGAATACGAAGAAGACTTCAAAATAGAGTCGCTATTTCCACCCATAGTGATCTCAAATCATTTTGGCGAAATTTTAGCTCAACAAAAACTTAAACAATTAAGAATTGCCGAAACTGAAAAATATCCACATGTCACCTATTTTTTTAACGGTGGCTCTGAAGAAGTTTTGGAAAACGAAGAACGTATTTTGGTCCCTTCTCCAAGAGAGGTCAAAACCTATGACCTAAAGCCAGAAATGAGCGCATTTGAGCTTACCGAGAAGCTATTGGAAAGACTTAATAGTGGTCCCCTTGATGTGATAGTATTAAACTTTGCAAACTGCGACATGGTTGGACATACTGGTAATTTAAATGCCGCGATAAAAGCTGTTGAGACTGTTGATACCTGCCTTGGTCGCATCCTAGAAAAAATCAAATCGTTAAACGGTTCAGCCTTGATTACCGCCGATCACGGAAATGCGGATCAAATGATAGATTACGTGACGAATGAACCACATACTTACCACACCATGCATCCAGTTCCTTTAATTTACGTCGGCAATGACTCCCCAAATATCAAACTCAGAAACGGCGGTGCATTATGTGACATTGCGCCTACCGCATTGCAAATCCTTGGATTGGAAAAACCTCCGGAGATGACAGGAAAATCTCTGATAGGTTAAAGTAGTAAAGTTGAACTAAAATGATAGTCTCAACCCTAATCTTCATTACAGCAATCGCAGCTTTTAGCTTAAGTAGTATTTCTGGAGGAGGTGCAAGTCTCATCTTAATTCCTCTGCTTGCAATCTCCCTCCCAATTTCAGAAGTACCGTTTAGTTTAGTAATAGGTACATTCACAAGTTCATTAACGAGATCGATATTCTATTGCAAAAAAATAAATTGGAAACTTGTTTCAAAATTTGTTCCCGCGGCCTTACCATCCGTAGCATTGGGTTCATGGCTACTCACCTATATTGATCCGATCATTATACGTTGGATTTGCGGAATATTTCTAATTTCTAATATTAAAATTTTCATAAACAAAAATAATCAAAAGAAGCTGAAAATTGGAAGGGTTTCATCAGCTAAAGTCTTAGGCATTGGTTTTCTTGCCGGCCTAGTTTCAGGGATGACTGGTGCTGTAGGATTACTGTTCAACGGATTCTATTTAAAAAGTGGCCTATCGAAAGATGAACTGATCGCGACCCGAGCCGCAAATGAAATACTACTTCATCTGATTAAACTCTATTTCTATATTAGCCTAGGATTGTATTCAGCTCAGGCGCTAAAATACGGCTTACTCCTTGCTCTCGGAGCAATATTATCAACGATTGTGATTAAAAAGTTACTGCCATACCTTAATGAGTCTACATTTAAACGAGTCGGAATTATTGCGATGGTAGGTTCTGGAATCTTTCTCTTAGCCGAGACAAGCAATACGATAGCACTAGAACGAAAACCTTCTGTAAAAATAGTTGGTGACGAAGACGGTATTGAAACGGAAGTAAATTGGGCAAAAAAAACTTCAATTCTTGAAATTGAATATAATGATTTTCCTACTTTTGAACGAGTCGTCGAGATTGTAGATCTTCCAATTGCAATAACTAGCAAAATAGGAAATCTCTCTGCAAACAGTACCGATTTAAAAATTGAAGAAGTATTTGGATTTTTCTCTCATTATTATGAAGTTTACGTTTACCAAGGCGACAGATATAAGAAATATGAGATTTCCTATAAATAGAAGAACGGAAATCTCTAGTAGTGTTCTAAATTTAATTGAAAAAAGCTTCTAATATTCGTTGGCTTATCTTCAAATCAACGAATAAGTATTCTAACAACGGAAAGCTTAGATTAACGAATTTTATTTTTGAAATTATGCTCATCACCAAAGACCAAAACGAATTACTAAAGCTATTAAGTCCACTAATAGAAAGCTATTTGGCAGAAATGAAAATCTCTTCGAGTGTCGAAGAATATGTACGTGAGTTAGCAATTCTTCCAATAAAAATTGAAGGTAAGCTAATTGGTTTCTGGGGAGTTAGTTACCGTAAAAAAGGTAAAATATTTCTCGCAACCCTCAAAGCCTGTTATCTGATGCGAGAATATCGAGGACGTTATTTGAATAGGGCTGCAGATGATTTTTTCCGAGGAATGGAGAAACAAGGTGTAACAAATTTAGAAGTCTGGAATCATTATAACGTACAACGATGGTTTGAACGACGCTATTCACTTAAACCGCAAATCTTTGTGACTCACGGAAAACTTGAGCAATTTAAAATAAAAAATTAGCGTGCGCCCAAAAGCGATAACGCTATCTCTGGTTGAGTATTAGCTTTAGATAAAATTAAAACGGCAGATTGCTGGAGGATAGATAGCCGAGTCTGTTCTGCCGCCTCTGTCGCAATATCTGCGTCGCGTATTCTTGACTCTGCTTCTTGGAAACTTAATGCACTATTTTTGAGCGTGTTGAATGCAACGTCTAAACGACTTTGGAACGCTCCTATTTCACCTTTTTGGCGGGAAAGTTGTTCGCCTCTTTTTCCGATTAAGGCGAAGGCCTGCCTTGCACTTGCCAAGGTTTCCAATGAGAACGAAGCGAGAGAAGAAACCCCAGAGGTGGTTACGGCAGTTTCAACTATTACGTTTGAGGAGCTATTGTAGGCGGTATCTATCGCCCCATCTCCATTAAAATCGCCAAATGTTCGGGCGTTAAATAGCGGTGAAGAATATGAGTCGGTAGCTAGTCTAAAACTAGCATCTCCATTACCAAAATGAATCGAACCTCTGGTAGCTATATCGGAAATTCCATCTCCATTTAGATCAACTATTTCGATATCTCTTACTACACCACTCCCATAGGTAACAGTTGTTTTAAAAGAACCATCTGCATTGCCGACAAGAATGTTGAATGCAGTTCCGCTTAATCCGAAAACTACAATGTCGGAGATGCCATCTTGATTAAAATCACCTATTTCTAACTCCCCTATTGAACCAACCACCCCATAGCTAGTTGCCGCGTGAAACGTGCCGTCCCCATTCCCCATTATGATACTTAAATTTGAACTATCGGTCTTATAAGCTAGATCGATTACCCCGTCTCCATTAAAGTCTTCTGCCCTATTCCAGATAGTGGTACCTAGGGCAGGAACAATATTACTGGCAGCTTTAAGAGTACCGTCTCCGTTGCCGAAATAAATATTTATATTTTCTGAACTATTTAGCAAATCTTCCTTACCGTCCCCGTCAAAGTCGGCGATAGTGAAATGATTCGCAAATGTTGGCGAAACATTTACAGAAAACTCTTCTTTAAATGTTCCATCACCGTTCCCAAGTCTGATATTACCTCGTGCACCACTACCCACATAAACTAAATCCAAAACACCATCGCCGTTAAAATCTCCAATCTCCACATCGTTTGTTTCACTATCATTAAAAAATAACGGATCGGAAAAATTTCCCGTCCCGTCACCTAGATACACACTAGACGAAGTATTTTTGCCCCCGACCACAAGATCTAAATTTCCATCTCCATTTAAATCTGCCGAATCTATATCTTTAACTCCATGACCTCTTATAAGAGTTGTACTTAAGTTAAAATCTCCCGTCCCTACGGCACCACCAACATTACCCACAATTGTAGCTTCGGCACCTTGTCCCGCTTGAATCGCCACGTCTGTGAGTTCACCAGTAAGAAGATTAAATCCATTGAAAGTCGCTGAATTTCGAATTCTGCTAAATTCTTTAGATAAAGCTTGTGCTTCATTATCCAAAGCTTTTCTTTGAGTTTTTCCATACGATCCATTTGAAGCTTGAGCTGCCAACTCCTGAATGCGACTAACAATATTTGTCAGTTCTTCCAGATTGCCTTCGGCAATATTGTAAAGAGAGATCCCATCAGAAATATTCCGTACACCTTGGTTTGCAATTTTTGTATTGAATTTTAAATCTTCTGCGATCTGTAGACCAGCAGCATCGTCAGCAGCTTTATTAATACGTAAACCCGATGAAAGACGATTGAAAGAATCGGAAAGCCGACGTGTCGTTATCGAAAGCTGTCTGCCAGCACGCAACGCTTCGATATTAGAATTTAAAGTGATACGACTCATTCCGAAGAAATACTACCCTACTTGGAATTTATTAATGCAATGGGACTTTCCATATCCCTACTTCTTGTTTTAGTTATCGACACAAAATTGTTATTTATTGATATGTTAGACCAAACATGAATGGATCTCTGTTTATTCAGTTACAACGGGGCCCCGTTCCTCAGAGAAAAGAGATTTTACTTAGTAAATACAGGAGGATATGAACTGACAAAACCTTTCTAAATTGCAAGCAAGATATGTGATATTTAGAATAATAGGCTGACTTAGCTTTGTTTTTAGAGGGATTTTCGAATAACAAGCTAACTGCAGTAACATTCAAATATTCATCAGATTGACCCGACACCATTAAATCGAACGGTCGACAAGGACTCAATTTGATAAACTATGCGCGTTCTCTGCACCATCGTAATTTGCAGGACAGAAGTTTCAACGATAAAGTCAGAACAGATTGACCTCTCATTTTATCGAGACATCAATATTATTTCATTAATTTTTTGACGTTCTCTAAATTGAAAGGAAGGCCAATCAAAATAATTCCGAAGACTAATATAATCGATGTTCCTGAAATGCTTTCAAATAGATCAGTACATTCGGTATAGCTTAAATATAGAAATTACTAATACTATGAACGCGTATACCTTTGTTCAAGTTGTACCTATCACAATTGCACCATTAACAGCGACACTGGCAAATATTAAGAATACAATCGCACTCCACGCGTCTCTAGCTTTAAGAACCATTCCGACTGCGGATAATAACAATGTAAAATTTAATAGAACGATTCAACAGGTTCAGTTTTTTCACCCCCCAACCTAAAAAACCATAAACTAAGCCAATCAAAAAACTCGACCCTACAATGGTGGCTAAAGTAGAAAAACATTTTTTATCGGTTTTGAATAACCAATCTGTATTGAAAGTCCTTGAAAAAAGGTAAAAATAATAGCTTGGCAAATAAGGTTAGTTCCGAATTTCAATTTACTGTTGATCTTTTCTGTCTGGATTATATAGTTAAATAATCTGATCTTAGAAGTTTTAGTTCTAAGTGCGATCCCAAAAGTGATTTGTTCAAATACATCGCCAAGAGACCGCCTATACCTAATGACAGGGAAGGAACATGAGAAAAAGAACCTTAAAAGCACATTAATTTGATCTTTTTACAATTCAACTCTTGCGCTTTTTTAACGAATAAACTAAAAAGCGCTGCCTAAAGATTTTTATTTATTTGTTTTTAATTGGTTGTCCCAAACGCATATAAAATATGCGGGTGTAGTTCAGTGGCTAGAACGCCTGCTTGCCAAGCAGGAGGTCGTCGGTTCGACCCCGATCACCCGCTCCATTTCCAAAACAAAACCCCCTCTCCCTCAACAACCCATTAATTTAAATTATAAAACTAGTATTTCCATATCTGGAATATAACTGGAACCACCTTCCTTCCTACCACCAAAGCATAACCCGCAAAATCCCCCAAAATAAACCAAAGCGACCTCAGAATACCCATTAACTTCACATCCCACCTAATGGCTTTTACGCTCGTTCTTTTCTACTCAAAGTCCCTTCTCCTGGAACGACCTTCCTCTTTCCTGCAACAAAGCAACAAATTCTACGAG